>NZ_KK073874.1:5476066-5789763 GCF_000585375.1 Cryptosporangium arvum DSM 44712 | reverse complement strand
GCCTGTGCCCGCCACCAGGCCGCGCCCGCCGCCAGGCCGCGCCGCGCCGCCCCACCCCGCGCCGCCCCTCCGAGAGGCCGCGCCCGCTAAGGGACTGCGCCGCGAGCAAGGGTGCCGCGGCCTGGGCGGGGAGTCGCGTCTCGGAAGGGAGGATCAGCCGCGCGGAGGTGGCCGGGGGTACCCGGGGCTCGGGTGCGCGCTGCGGGCGTCGTGACCGTTCGGGTGGGCGGCGGGGTCTCGATGTGCCGGGAAGCGACCGGCGCGCTATTTGCGTTCGGCGCGGAGGGAGCGGGAGATGCCGCGGGCGGCGGCCTGCACCATGGGGGCCAGGGCGGCGGGCAGGGCGGTGCCGGCGAGCACGACGATCGAGACGGCCGCGACGACGTCGCCGTTGGGGCCGTGGATCGGGGCGGCCACCGAGAGGGAGTCCATCGTCACCTGGCGGTCGTTGATCGCGTAGCCGTGCGCTTTCACGTCGCCGAGGATGCGCCGGAGTGCCGCCGGGTCGGTCACGGTCAGCGGAGTGAACGCCTGGAGCGGGGCGGCCAGCACTTTCTCCTGGATCTCGGCCGGTGCGTGGGCCAGTAGCACCCGGCCGATGCCGGTCGGATGCAGCGGGAACCGGCCCCCGACCCGGGTCAGGACGGGCACCGCGGTGCGGCCGGCGATCCGCTCGACGAACACCGACTCGAGGCCGTCGCGGATCGCGAGCTGCACGTTCTCGTGCGTCACCGCGTACAGGTCCTCCATGAACGGCAGCGCCACCTCGCGCAGTCCGAGGCCCCGGGGCGCCAGCGACGCGATCTCCCACAGCCGCAGGCCGACGTGGAACATGCCGTCCTCGTCGCGTTCGAGCAGGCCGCAGTCGACGAGCACGCCGAGCAGCCGGTGAGCGGTCGTGAGCGGCAGCCCGGTGCGCTGCGCGAGCTGCGTGAGGCTCAGCGCGGACCGGTCGGGCGTGAACGCGGCGAGCAACTCGGTGGCCCGGCGCACCGCGAGCCCAGCCTCTGCCCGAGCCGACGGCCGCCCACCGCCACCAGGCCCCGCGCCTCCACGCCCCGCGCCTCCACGCCCCGCGCCACCAGGCCCGGCGCCACCAGGCCCGGCGCCACCAGGCCCGGGGGCGTCAGGCCCGAGGGGCGAGGCCTCGGCGGGAACAGGCATGGCACTCCGGGTCAGAGATCGAGGACCAGCCGCGGGCACGCGGCGCGGGAGACGCAGATGAACATCGTGTCGTTGGCGGCCTGTTCATCCTCGGTCAGAAGACTGTCGCGGTGGTCGACTTCGCCGGAAAGGACCGCGGTCTCGCACGTGCCGCACGTCCCCTCCTGGCAGGACGACAGCACGTCCACCCCGGCGGCCTCGACCACCGAGAGGATCGAGCGGTCGGTCGGCACGGTGAGCGTGCGACCGCTCCGGGCGAGTTCGACCTCGAACGACGAGTGCAGCACCGGCTCGCCCTGGGCCCGCGGCGTGAACCGTTCGAGCCGGAGGGCGTCCGGTGGCACGATCCGCTCGACCGCGTCCAGCAGCGGCGCCGGGCCGCAGCAGTAGACCAGGCCGCCCGGGTCGCCGAGGATCCCGGCCAGGTCGAGCAGGCCTTCCTCGACGTGCACCTGCGGGCCGAGCCCCGACAGTTCGGCGACGAACGCCATCGCGGCGCGGCTGCGTCCGCCGTAGTGCAGTTCCCAGTCGGCGCCGGCCGCCGCCGCGGCGTTGACCATCGGGAGGATCGGCGTGATGCCGATGCCGCCGGCGACGAACACGTAGCGTGGCGCCGGCTCGAGCGGGAAGTTGTTCCGCGGCCCGTCGACGTCGACGAGCGTGCCCTCGTGGAGCTTGTCGTGGACGTACTGGGAGCCGCCGCGGCTGTCGGGTTCGCGGGACACCGCGATGCGCCAGACGGACCGGTCGGCGGGATCGCCGCAGAGCGAGTACTGGCGGGTCAGCTCGGGCCCCAGCTCGAGGTCGACGTGTGCTCCGGGGGTCCAGGCCGGCAGCTCCCCGGGGCCGCGCAGGTCCAGGGTGATCACACCGTCGGCGACGCTCACCCGCCGGTCGACGCGGAGGCGAAGGCCCACGGAGCACTCCTTGACGAAAGCGAAAGCGACGACGACTGCGAAGGGGACGGGGTCGGGGCCGCAACGACGTCCCCGCCCGGCGGATGATCCGGGTGGGCGAGCAGCCACTCCCAGAGCAGGATCGGGTCCTCCGCCTCGGCCGACGCGCCGCAGTGACACCGCCCGGAGAGCCGGTCGGACCCCGGCACCCACTCGACCCGCAGGATCCGCCCGCTCATACCGCAGCCGGATCGCCGGCCCGATCGCCCGCCGCCCGATCGCCCCCCGCCCGATCGCCCGCGGCCATCCGGGCCAGCATGCGCCGGGCGGCGAGGCCTCCGGTGTCGATGTTGATCGACAGCTCCTGGTAGCCGTCCGGCTCGGTCGCGATCACCCGCTCCAGTACGTCGAGCGCGGCGACGTCCTGAAGCACGACCGTGCGGTTGCTCTCCGCGAGGAAGTCCGAGACGCCCTGGTCGTCGAGCGCGAAGTCGCGGGCGACGGCCCAGAAGTCGTGCGTCGAGTGCTCGGTCTCCGGGGTGATCGCGTAGACGACCTCGACGTGGAACGCGTCCGGGTCGGTGCCGTCGGAGTTCGGTAGGACGCCGGCCGGCGCGATCCGCGAGTGCAGCTTGTACAGGCACGGCGGGGTGTACTCGATGTCCTGCCAGCGGGTGATCCGCCCGGTGATGCCGGTGGACTTCGCGTAGAACGGCGGGCAGGCGGCGTCGGCCATGCGCCGGGACACGTGGACGACGCCGGCGTCCTCGTCGACCTCGGTGGTGATCGGGGTCTCGGCGACCTCCGGGGTGCCGATGTACCCGCCGTGCAGGTAGGTCTCGTGCGACAGGTCGAGCAGGTTGTCGACGAGCAGGCTCGCCCGGGCGGCCAGCGGCTCCATGCCGGAGACCGCGGTCCAACCGTCCAGTGCCAGCCAGGGCGCCCGCGGGATGCCGACCGTCTCGGCCAGCGAGGGATCGCCGATGAACACCCAGACGAACGAGTCCTGCTCGACGACGGGATACGACCGTAACCGCGCGGTGCGGGGGACCCGGGTCTGGCCGGGCACCGCGACGCACTTGCCGTCCGCGCCGTAGGTGAACCCGTGGTAGCCGCAGACGACGGTGTCGCCGAGCAGGTGGCTCGGGCTCTCCGAGAGCGGGAACCGCCGGTGCACGCACCGATCGGACATCGCGGTCACCGCACCGGCCTCGGTGCGCCAGAACAGGATCGATTCGCCGCAGATCGTGCGGGAGAACAGATCGCGTCCGATCTCCCGCCCGTAGGCGGCCACGTACCACTGGTTTTGCACGATCGACGTCATCGTCAGCCCTCTCACCGTCAGCCCCGGCCGGGTCCGGTCAGTGTGAGCGGGCGCCGACGAGGCGGTCGCGGTGACTTCCACGATGCGGAAGAACTTATCCGCCGAATGCGGCCAGCGAGACCGGCTGCCAGTCGCGCCAGGTCTGCAGCCGGTCCTGGTAGATCGCCTCGATCGCCGGGAAGCTCCGGCCGAGGAGGAGCCGGCGCGGCGGCTCCGCGGCGTCGACCAGGGCCAGGATCGCCGGCTTCGTCGCGGTGGCGTCGCCGATCTCGAACTCCGCCGCGGTGTCGGCGTGGGTCTGGGCGTAGTCCGGCAGCTGCGTGCTGTGTCGTGATCCGCGGGAGAGCCAGTCGGTGGCGTACGGGCCCGGCTCGACGCAGGTCACGTGGACGCCGAAGCCCGCGACCTCGGGAGCCAGTGCCTCCGAGAGCCCCTCCAGGGCCCACTTCGACGCGTGGTAGGCGCCGATGCCGGGGAAGGCCCGGACGCCGCCCTCGCTCGTCACCTGCAGGAGGTGCCCGCCGCCCTGCCGGCGCAGTACGGGCAGGGCGGCCTGGGTCACCCAGACCGCGCCGAAGAAGTTCGTCTCGAGCTGCTGACGCAGTTCGCGTTCGGTGAGCTCCTCGACCATGCCGAAGTGCCCGTAACCGGCGTTGTTGACGACGACGTCCAGGCGCCCGAACCGCTGCACCGCGGTGTCGACGGCCGCGAAGACGCCCTCCCGGTCGGTGACGTCGAGTTCCAGCGGCAGAACGGTGTCGGGGAAGCGCGCGGCCAGGTCCTTGAGCGTGTCGGTGTCGCGTGCGGTGGCGACGACGCGGTCGCCGCGTTCGAGCGCGGCCTCGGCCCAGAGGCGGCCGAAGCCGGTGGACGTTCCGGTGATGAACCAGGTTTTGCTCATGCGTCGAGCCTGCGCGCCCTTCGATCATTCCGGTAGCGACTGATCTTCAGATCGGGTATTCCATGGAGGCATGGACGTGCACCCACAACTGCTGCGCGCGCTGCGTGCGGTGATCGAGACCGGTTCGCTCACCGCGGCCTCCGAGCGCCTCGGGTTCACGCAGTCGGCGCTGTCCAAGCAGATCGCCGCGTTGGAGGCGGCCGCCGGTACCCGGTTGTTCGATCGTGGGCCGCGCGGGGTCGAGCCGACGGCCGCGGGCAACCGCCTGGCCACGCGCGCGGCGACGATCCTCGACCAGTACGACGCCGCCCAGCGCGACCTCGACGACCTGCCGGCGCCGCTCGGCGGCCGGGTCGCGCTCGGCGGATTCCCGGCCACCGCGCTGTGGCTCGTGCCGCGCGCGATCGCCCGGGTCCGGGCCGACCACCCGTCGATCGAGGTCGACTTCCTCGAGTCGTCCACGGCGGTGCAGATCCGCCGGCTGCGGGCCGGTCGCCTGGACCTGGCGCTGCTGGCGTCGGGGGAGGGTCTGCCCGGGTACGATCTGACCGGCATCGAGGTCGAGCCGGTGCCCTCCGGGCCGCTCCTGGTCGCGGTGGGCCGCCGCCACCGCCTGGCCGGTGCCGAGCGGGTGCCGGTCGCCGAGCTCGCCGGCGAGGGCTGGGTCGCCGGGCGGGGCGCCCGTGGCGAGCCGCAGTTCGGCGCCTGGCCGACGGTCGAGAACCCGCGGATCGTCGCCGAACTCAGCGACTGGTCGGCGCGGTTCGGGTTCGTGGCCGCCGGGCTCGGCGTCACGACCGTGCCCGGTCTCCTGGCTCCGGCCCTGCCGGGCGGCGTCGTCGGCGTCGAGGTCGACGACCCGGGCTTCACCGGGCGCTCGATGGCCCTGGCGCGGGTGGGGGCGCTCACCGGCCCCACCGCTGCCACGCGCGCTGCGCTGATCGGCGAGGCGCGGCTGCTTCAGGGCCCGAACGCCGCCGCGGCCGCGTTCTCCTGAACCCGCCGTTCCTCGTCCGCGCCCCATCCGAAGGTCTCGCGCAGCGCGGCGAACTCGGCGTCCAACGACGTGTCCGCGGTCGTCCGGGTGTCGGTGCTGACGGTCACCCGCAGCCCGGCCCGGAGCAGCTCGTCCACCGGGTGCGCGGCCATCGACGGCACGGCGCCGGTCAGCACGTTGCACCGCGGGCACGTCTCGAGCGCGATCGCGTCCCGACGCAGCCGGGTGACGAGGGCCGCGGACCTCACCGACCGCACACCGTGCCCGATCCGGCGGGCGCCGAGCACGTCGAGCGCCTCCCACACGCTGGCCGGCCCGGCCGCCTCGCCGGCGTGCACGGTCACCGGCAGTCCCGCCGCGTGGGCCAGGTCGAAGGCCTCCCGGTGCGGGGCGCCGGGGAGCCGCTCGTCACCGGCCAGGTCGAGGCCGGCGACGTCACCGCGGCGCGCCGCGGTCGCCGCGACCTCGAGGCTCACCGCCGGGTCCTGGTGACGCAGGCAGCACAGCAACAGCGCGGTACGCACCCCGTCGGCCCCGGCGAGCCCGGCCGACACCGCGTCGACGCTCAGGCCCGCGCGGGTGTGCAGCTGGGGCGCGAACCGCACCTCCCCGTGCACCACGCCGTCGGCGCGCCAGTCCTCGACCAGCTCGCGGGCCACCCGCTCCAGCGCCTCCGGCGTCTGCAGCACGTCGAGCGCGACGTCGATGTACGGCAGAAAACCGTGCAGGCTGCCGACGTCGGGCGGAGCGACCGCGCGGGCCCGTGCGTCCACGCCCGGCGCGAGTTCGGCCAGGGTGGACAGCCGGACCGACCCGTCCAGGTGGCAGTGCAGCTCGTAGCGGCCGGTCGTCCGGCCACGCACGCGGTGAGCAGCGGTGTCGATCACGAGGCTCATTTAATCGGTCCGGCGATCGGGGCGGACCGCGGCTCCGGACGCGGAGAGGAAGCGTCCGGAGCCGCGGGTGCCCGAATGAGGGAGAGACGCGTGCGCGTCAGGCGTAAAGAACCCAGAAGCCTCCCACCTCCCGGTAGCTGAAGCTGCTCCAGTAGCCGCCGCGCTGACCGCGCCAGGCGGCGTCCCGGCACTCCCGCCAGTCGCGGTAGCGGCCGATCGTCCGGAAGTGCCGGCGCTCGAACCGGCCGTACTGCCACTCGTTGTCCCAGTAGCCGCCGCGGTCGAATCGGCTGAAGTCGTCCCAGTCGAAGTCGTCGTCCCGGTCGCCGTGGCTCGGGGCGGTCTGGAGCGAGGCCGCCTGCGCACCGCTCGGTGCCGCTGCCATCGCCGCGGCCGGGCTCAGGCCCGCCGCCAGACCGACGCCGAGCGCGCACACGGCGACCGTCGTCGCGGTCCGCCGAACTGTCCCAGTCATGTTCATCCTCTTGTCGTCCATGATTGATTCCGACAATGAGGCTAGATCGGACAATCATGCACTTTCTGCCCCGAACGGTTGTATTTAGCTGTGCAGTTCCTAAGTCCGCGCGCCCGGGGCGGTGCGGGGCCGATCGATGTGCTTCCGTGAAGCGGCCACTTGGAAGAGGGCGTGCGGTCTCCGTCACTGGCGGGTGACGGAGACCGGAGCATCCTCCACTGTCGTCCGGCGAACACTCGCTCCGTTCGGGCCCGGACGGTTCTCGTCCGGTGACCCATGAACACTGGACGGACCGAACCACTCCGACCGACTCGGACAAGGAGACGACGATGAGCTGCCACGCATCCTGCGACTGCGAATTCCGCTACGACAACACGTGGGACTACGGCTGCGAGAAGTCACGGCGCCGTCGCTCCGCTCGCGGGTACAAGGGTCGTTCGAAGGACTTCTGGGACGGCTACTCCGGACGCTGACCCGCCCGGGCCCAGGCCGGGGCCCACGTGCCGGCGGCGGTCAGGTACCTGCCGTCGAAGTACGCGCGGAGCTCGGCCAGGGCCGGGTGGCGGTTGTCGTCACGCCAGATCAGCGACATCGGGTAGACCGGCGTCGGGTCGCGGATCGGGATCCGGCGCAGGTCGTAGCGGTCCGGCCAGAGGTAGCGCGACCCCTCACCGACCAGCGTGGCCAGCGTCGGCGACCCGGCGATGTCGGCGATCTGGGCCTCGTAGCCGAAGACCGGGCCGTCCTGGTCGATCGTGAGCCCGAACGCGTCGGCGAGCTCGTCGTAGTACGCCGACCACTCGGTGCCCGCGGCCATACCCGGCATCCAGAGGCGGTGCCCGGCCAGCTGCGCCGGGGTCACCGCGGCCGCGTCGGCCAGCGGATGCCGGGGGCCGACGAGCAGCTGGTGGGCGTCGTCGATCACGCGTACCGCGCTGAGGCCGGGCGCGAGCGCGCGGCGGGGCACGGCGTGGAAGGTCGCGTCGATCGTCCCGTCCGCGACGGCGGCGGTGGCGGCGTGCACGTCGCCGCTCAGCGTGATCACCTCCAGGCCCACGTGCGGGTGGCCGAGGTGGAACTCCTGCAACCGCACCGCCGACGCGATCCGTCGGCTGTGCACGTCGACGCGCAGCGCCCGCCGGCCGGGACGCACCGAGGCGTCGGCCCGATCGGCCACCCGGAGCAGCTCGCGGGCATGGGGCAGGAACGCCTCACCGTCGACCGTGAGCAGCACCCCGCGCGGGGTGCGCGCGAACAGCCGCACCTCCAGGCTCTTCTCCAGCGCGGCGATGCGCCGCGAGACGCCCTGCTGCGTGATCGACAGGTCCGCGGCCGCCTCCTGGAACTGACCGGTGTCCGCGGCGGCGACGAACGTGCGCACGGCGTCGAGGTCCACGCCGCCGACCGTATACGCACAACATCCGGTTGTGGCTCGCGGACGATCGCGTTGTTTGATCCGTCCCCGCGGGCACGACCAGGGTGGCCGGATGCGGTCGCTGGGACGGGAATTCCGATGGTTGTGGGCGTCGTACGCGGTGAGCGCCTACGGCTCGGGGCTGGCCTTCGGCGCGTTCGGGCTGCTCGCCGTCCTCGTGCTCGACGCGGACCCCGGGCAGGTGTCGGCGCTGGCCGCGGTGGGGCCCGCGGTCGGGGCGCTGGTCGCGGTGCCGCTCGGCCCGTGGGTCGAGTTCCGCCGGAAGCGTCCGGTGATGGTCGCAGCCGACCTGGTCCGGTTCGTGGCGCTGCTCAGCGTGCCGGCCGCCTACCTGCTGGGCCGGCTCGCCTTCGCCCAGCTCCTGGTGGTGTCGGTGGTCGTCGCCGCGGCCCGGATCGCGTTCACCGCGGCCAGTGGCGCCCACCTGCGCGCGGTCGTCGGCCCGGAGGACCTGATCGTGGCCAACTCCCGGTTCGAGTCGACGACGTGGGGCTCGATCGCGATCGGACCCCCGCTGGGTGGCGCCGCGATCGGCCTGTTCGGTCCGGTCGTCACCGTCGTCGCCGACGCGGTCAGCTACCTGGCGTCGGCGCTGGCGCTGAGCGCGATGCGCCACCCGGACCCGCGTCCGCCCCGGGCGAAGGAGCGCCTGACGCCGGGCGAGCTGCTCGACGGCTGGCGGCACCTGCTGACCCACCCGGCCCTGCGCCCGTTGCTGGTCAACCAGCTGCTCGTCGCCGGGCTGATCATGGCCACCGAACCGCTGCTGGCCGTGCTCCTGCTCACCGAGCTCGGGTTCGCGCCTTGGCAGTACGGGCTCGCGTTCGCCGCCCCCTGCGTCGGCGGGCTGCTCGGCGCCCGCCTGGCGCCCCGGGTCGTGGCGCGCTTCGGCCGGGTCCGGGTGATCCGGGTCGTCGGCACGGTGCGGGCGATCTGGCTGATCGGCCTGGCGGCGGTGCGGCCGGGCGTCGTCGGCCTGGTCACGGTGATCCTCGTCGAGCTGGCGATCATCGTCAGCATGAGCCTGTACACCCCGGTGGTCGCCACCTACCGGCTCGACCGGACACCGCCCGGCCGGGTGGCCCGGATGCTGGCGGCCTGGTCGATCAGCACCGGCGCCGCGATCGCGGTGCTGAGCGCGCTCGGCGGTGTGCTCGCCGACGTCACCAGCCCGCGGGTCGCGATCGCAGCGGCGGGCGTGCTCGTCCTGGCCAGCCCGCTGCTGCTCCCGCGCTCGGCTACCCTCCGCTGAGCGGCGCCTTGGACTTCGCGGCCGCGAGGTCCAGGGCCTGTTTCGGCTTGGCCCGGCCCAGCAGCACCGAGGCGATCGCCTCACCGACGTTGCGCGACATGTCGTCGTACCCGGACACGGTCGGGCGGGACTGCCGGGCGTTCTCCAGGTTCCGGAAGAACTCGCGGCCGCCGGGGTACTCCTGGGTGTAGGCGAAGAACGCCGGCGTGAACTGCTCGATGTCGCGCACCGGCAGGTTACCGATCGCGAGGTTCCACTTCGCGTCGACGTCCTTGCTGGTCAGCCACTTGACGAACTCCCGGGACGCGCCGGCGCGGTCGGCGTCGTCGTGGTCGAAGAGCACCCACAGGTCCGGGCCGGACACGGTCTGGTGATCACCCTTGAAGCCCGGCAGCTGCACCACGCCGTAGGAGACGTCGGTCTGGGCGAGCTCGAGCAGCTCCCAGGGACCGGACATCATCATGCCGATCTTGCCCTGGCGGAACAGCGCGCCGTACTTCTCGTCGGTCGGGTCCAGGTACATCGATTTGTCGTCGACGGCGATCGCGCGCAACGTCTCGAGCGCCGCGACGCCCTCGGGGCTGTTGAAGACCGGCTTCTTGCCGCTCAGGATCGCGCCGCCCCGCTGCCAGAGCAGCGGCCAGAGGTGCCACGTCGTGTCCTCGCCTCCGGCCACCGAGTAGGCGGTGCCGTAGATGCCCTTCTCCGGGTCGGTGAGTTGCTTCGCGGCGCTCCGGAACTGGTCCCAGGTCCAGCTGTCGGTCGGCGGGCGCACCCCGGCCTCGCTGAAGATCTTCTTGTTGTAGATCAGCGCGAGGTTGTCGACGAGCGCCGGAACGCCGATCACGATGCCGTTGACCGTGGCGGTGCGCTGGGCGGCGCCGGGGAAGTCCTCCCAGCCGAACTCCGGCTGCCCCACGTAGTCGGTGAGGTCCTGGGTGTGGCCACCGTCGGCCAGCTGACCGGCCCAGCTGCCGTACGCGTAGGAGATGTCGGGGTAGCTGCCGTTCTTGTAGCCGGCCGTGATCTTCGGCAGCAGTTCGTCGGCGGTGGCGGCGCCGGCCGAGGTCTTGATCGTGACGTTCGGGTGGAGCTGGTGGTACTGCTGCGCCAGCTGCTCAGCCGTCTTCTGAGCCTCGGGGGTCTGGCCGGTCCACCAGGTCAGCGTGACGTCGGCGTTCTTGTCGTACCCCGACGCGGCGTTCTTGCGGTCGCTGGTGGAGATCGTTCCGTTGCAGGCGGACAGCAGCACGGCCGCGCTGACGGCGGTGGCCAGGCCGACCACCATCCGTCTGCGTCGGCGGGTGAACCTGCGCTGGGCAGGGAGGAGCGGCGACATTGCTAAACCTCTTGGTGGGTTCCCGGAAACGCCGGAGGCGGGGACAGAAGTTGTCAGACGGACAGGGGGTGTCTGAGATGGATGGGATTATTCTCAGTTGCAATTCCCGGACAAGATCCCGCGCGCAATCGTGCAGTTCGAGTTGCGCGTTTGCCGACGCGCCCATGTGGACACCGGTCGGACCCGGTGGTGACGCAGGGTGGCGGACCGGGTCGATTTACGAACTACGTGGCCCGGATGTCGACGCACCGTGAGTGCGGAATCCGCAGAAGTGAGCCACCGTTCGCGAAGGGCGGCGTCAAAAACTTAACCTTTGCGGCCGACGGCGCCCAGGATCTCCGTGCGTGACGGGTCCGATCCGGGCTCGTCAGGCCAGTCCGGGCGCCACTCCGGCAGCCAGACCAGGCCCGGTTCGACGAGCTCCCAGCCGGTCAGGAGCCGCTCGATCGCCGGGCGGGTACGCAGCGTGAGCGGATCGCGGGTGTCCCGGTAGACGTCCTCCGTACGCGCGGCCCGCACCGGTTGCCGGTCCACGGTGCCGTGCGAGAGCGCCAGGTAGCTGCCGGGTGCGGCGGCGTCCCGGAATTGGCCCAGGATGCCGGCCGGGTCCTCGTCGTCGGCGACGAAGTGCAGCACGGCGACCGCGAGCACGGCGACGGGGAGCTCCGGGTCGATCAGCCGCCGGGTGACCGGTGCGCCGAGGATCGCGGCGGGATCACGCACGTCGGCCTGGAGGATGCCGACATCCGTGCGACCGGCCAGGATCGACTCGCTGTAGGCCACGGCCACCGGGTCGTTGTCGACGTAGAGGACGTGCGCGCCCGGCGCGACCGCGTCGACGACCTCGTGCACGTTGCCGGCCGTCGGGATCCCGGAGCCCAGGTCGACGAACTGGCGGACACCGAGGCCGAGCAGCGCGGTGACCGCGCGGCGCAGGAACGCCCGGTTGGCCTGCGCGGCCGACGACGCGTCGGGGTAGATCGTCAGGATGCGCGCGGCCGCCTGCCGGTCGACGGAGAAGTTGTGCGCACCGCCGAGGAAGTAGTCGTACATCCGGGCCGCGGACGGCTGATCGAGCTCCATGGGCGCCTTCTCCAGAGTGGATCCCCCGGGAAAACCTATGGCCTCGACCCGCCCGAACCACCACCCTGGTGCGGTGTCAGTCCCGAAATACGAGATCCGGGCGGTCCATTCGGCCACCTCGGTCACCGTCTACCAGGCCTACCCGCCGGCGATCGGCGTTCCCGCGGCGGCCGCGGGCCGTTTCCCGGCGGCGTGGAAGCGCGACCGGATGACGTGGATCAAGCCGTCGTTCCTCTGGATGATGTACCGGTGCGGGTGGGCGACGAAGCCGGACCAGGAGACGGTGCTGGCGATCGAGATCACCCGGGCGGGGTTCGAGTGGGCGGTGACCCACGCCTGCCCGGCGCAGTACGACTCCCGCCTCCACCCGTCGGCGGCGGCGTGGAAGCGTGAGTTGAAGCGGGCGCCCGCGCGGGTGCAGTGGGATCCGGAGCGGGACCTGCACCTGCGTCCGCTCGGACACCGGTCGTTGCAGCTGGGACTGGCCGGGGAGGCCGCACGCCGGTACGCCGACGAGTGGATCGTGGCCGTCACGGACGTCACCGCGGTGGCGCGCGAGATCCACGAGCTGGTGCGGCGCGACGATCTGTCCGCCGCGGCGGCGCTGCTGCCCGCCGAGCGTCCGCTGACGCTCAGCGCGTCGCGTCCAGGGCCGGTTTGACGTCGACGATCGGGGTTCCGTGGACGGCCTCGAGGTCGGCCACCAGCACCCGCGGTCCGTCGAGCGCGAGCACACGGACGCGGTGCAGGCCGATCGGGTTCGGCCGGTCGGCCGAGCGGGTGCTGAAGACGCCGGTCAGCGGGTTCGCCGGGTCGTCACGCGGGTGGACGGTGAGCGCCGAACGGTCGGCGAGGTGGAGCCAGGTGAGGACGAGGACGTCGTCGCCGGCGGCGAGGTCGGAGATTCCGTCGGTGAACTCGGGCCGGAACCGCAGCCACGCCTGCGGACCGTCCTCCGTTCCCTGTTTCGGGGCGCTCGCCGGATCGTGGAGCGGTGACTCGACCACACCGATGGGCCGCAGTTCGTAGGTCATGGGTCAAGCTTGGCCGATGGACGAGTGGAATTATCCGGAGATCGGCGCGGTCGGCCGCGGCGAACGCCCGCCCGGGTACGGGCACTTCACGCACCGGGTGCGGCTCGGCGGGCCGGACCACTTCCCGACCGCCGTCGACGCCCTGTTCACCGGGCGGATGCACGCGCGCGCCGGGATCCGGCTGCGGGCCTCCGCCCCGGCGGTCGCGCCCGGGGTGGTGCTGGTGCAGCGCCTACGCGTCGGCCCGATCGTGGTGGTCGCGCCGGTGCGCCTGCTCGAGGTCGTCCGCGAGGACGACCGGGCCTGGATGACTTACGGGACGCTGAGAGGGCACCCGGAGCAGGGCGAGGAACGCTTCCTGATCGAACGCGGCGAGGCGGTGACGTTCACGATCACCGGCTTCGTCCGGCCGGCCGCCTGGTACGCCCGCCTCGGCGCCCCGGTGAGCCACTTCTACCAACGCCTGATCACCCGCCGCTACCTTCGCGCTCTCCGGGAGGAACCGGCCTGACCAGGGTGGCCGACACGCGGCCGGCGTCACGGTGCCGGACGGCCAGTGCCCAGCACACGCCCCAGAGCAGGAAGTACGGCGACCAGAGGAACAGATCCCAGCGGGCCGTGGCCGCCGCCTCGGGGGACACACCGGCGAGCAGGCGCTGGACGTCGCCGATCGACTGGAGCACCGCCCGCAGCACCATGCCCACCGCCACCACCCCGAGGGCGACGCCGAGCAGGCGCCGCATCCCGCGCCGGGGGACCGGGCGCATCAGGAGCAGTGCGGCGGCGATGCCGAGCGCGGCGGCGGCGACGCTGAGCCAGTGCCCGAGCACCGCGCCCGGCGTGCGGTCCAGCGCATCCCGGATCGCGTCCGGCGGGAGCGGCACCTGACGCAGGCCGGCCGTGCCGCCGAGCGCCCAGAACAGCTTGAGCCCGCCGTAGACCGCGGTGCACCCCAGCGCGAGGACAGCCGGGCGGTTCATCGTCGGGGCCGGGATCGGACCTGGTAGGACCAGGTCATCGCCAGCCACAGCAGCGTGACCGCCGCACCGCGCGCCAGGCCACCGAGGTTCTCCCGGCCGGCCGCGGCGACCAGGTAGGGCGCGCCGGCCAGCATCGGCAGCAGCGCCGCCCACAGCGGCACCAGGAGCAGCCGGCGGCGAGCGAACACCGTGCTCAGCGCGAGGGCCGCGCCGACCAGGCCGAGCGTCGCGAGCGTCCACTGGCGCGCCGCGACGTGGCCGAGCTCCGCGTAGGCCGACGCGGGCACGTGCGCCCCGCCGGGGAGGCCCAGCCGGCCCTGGGCGGCGTACCAGGCCTTCTGCCCGGCGTAGACCAGTAGCCCGGTGGCGCACAGGTAGGCCGGTGCGGTCCACACCGTCCGCGCGAGCAGCGCGTTCGCCATGATGCCTCCTCGACGAGTGGTCCCGTCAGGATGCGTGCGCCGGGACACGCCGCGCGTCCGTCCTCGGTCTAGGGAGTGTGTCCAAGGGCTACGAACGGCTACCGTGAGGTGGTGACCGACGACGGGAACCGGCCGGCCACGGTCGAGGACGTGCACGCGCTGGCGTCCGCGATGCCGCACGTCACCGTGGAGCGCGGGTCCGGCGGCAACCCCGTCTACCAGGTGGGCAGTAATTCGTTCGTGTTCTTCCGAACCCCCCGCCCGGACGCGTTCGACCCCGCGACCGGGGAGCGGTACACCGACGTCATCGTGTTCTGGGTGGATTCCGAAGGCGACAAGCAGTCGTTGCTGCAGGACGAGAGCACGCCGTTCTTCACCACGAAGCACTTCGACGGCCACCCGTCGGTGCTCGTGCGCGCCGCGCACATCGGCGAGCTGACCCTCGCCGCGCTGACCGAGGTGGTGCAGGACGCGTGGCTGGCCCAGGCCTCCCGCCGCCGCGCCGACGCCTGGCTGAACCGCAGGCCCTAGGGGCGCGGGCGTAGCACGTACGCCGTGTAGCCGTAGTCGGGGCCGTGCCGTTCGCGGACGTCGATCTCCTCGCGGACCGCGGCGAGCTCGTCGTCGGGCACGCCCTCGGCACGCAGCTGCTCGATCCGCGCGGCCAGCGGCCCGTAGTAGTTGTCCCAGTCGGAGTCGGGCAGGGCGTAGACGGCGCGGATGCTCCAGCCGGCCTGCTCGATCGCCGCGACGTTGCCGGCCGTCGTGCGCATCGCGGGGTACCCGGCGTCCCAGAACGCGCGTGCGCCCGGTGCGGGCTCGGGCGTCGACCATTCGCACTCGGTGAGCACGACGACCCCGGACGGGGTGAGCAGCGGGCGCCACGCGGCCAGCGCGGCGTCGAAACCCATGACGTACGCCGCCCCCTCCGACCAGAGCAGATCGATCGAACCCGGCTCGACCGGCAGCGCGTCCATCGACGCGGCCAGCGTCTCGACGTGCACGTTCGCCGCCTTCGCCCGGTCGGCGACCGCGGCCAGGAACGGTTCGTGCCGGTCGACCGCGGTGACGTGCCCCCCGGTCAGCCGGGCCAGCAACACGGTGGCGGGCCCGGTGCCGCTGCCGACGTCGAGCACGGTCGGCCGGGGCGGCAGCGGGCCGGCCAGCTGGAGCAGCAGCTGCGTCGTCGCCTCGGAGCCGGGCGCTTCCCGGGGCAGGTCCTGGTGGGCGCGCCAGAAGACGTCGGTCATGGCTGGAAGGCTCCCACGGCGAACAAATGGTTTGCTCCGTCGGAGAGCGTGGTGGTGTGCATCCGGGTCAGCTCGACGTCTCCGTCGGCGTCGTGCGTCGGCTGGTGGACGCGCAGTTCCCGCAGTGGAGAACGCTGCCGCTGACGCCGGTGCGCGGCGTCGGCACCGTGAACGCGCTGTTCCGGCTGGGCCCCGGGCTCACCCTGCGGTTCCCGCTGCGGCCCGGTGACCCCGCGGCCGTGCGGAACGAGGCCCGGGCGGCGGGGGAACTGCTCGGTCGGACCCGGTTCCCGACCCCGGCGCCGGTGGCCGTCGGGGAGCCGGGGCCGGGCTACCCGTGGCCGTGGTCGGTGCAGACCTGGCTGCCGGGGCGGACCGCGTTCGAGGTCGACGCGGGGAACTCGGTGCCGTTCGCCGAGGACCTGGCCGAGTTCGTGCTCGGCGTACGCGCCATCGACGCCCGCGGACGCACCTTCGACGGGGCCGGCCGCGGTGGGTGCCTGGCCGACTCCGACGACTGGATGCGGACGTGCCTGTCGCGCAGTGTCGGTCTGCTCGATGTGGACGCACTGCGGTCGCGGTGGGAGACGTTCCGGGAACTGCCCCGGGGCTCGGCGCCGGACGTGACGAGCCACCGGGACCTGATCCCCGGCAACGTGCTGGTGGCCGGGGAACGGCTGGCCGGGGTGCTCGACGTCGGCGGTCTGGGGCCGGCCGACCCGGCGCTGGACCTGGTGGCCGCGTGGCACCTGCTGGCGGCCGGGCCCCGGGCGGTGTTCCGCGCGGCGCTCGGCGTCCCCGACGACGAGCAGCCCCCGGCGGCCGGGAAGTTCGCCCGCCTCGTGACCGACCGCCGGTCAGGAGCGTCGCGCGGCTAGGGCGACGGTCCGGAACGGCAGCGTGAAGCGTCCGCCCAGGGCGTCGATCGCCGCGCCGACCTCGGTGCTGATCTCGGCGATCGCGTCGGCGGGCAGGCGGGTCAGCGTTCCCTGCGTCGGCAGCAGATCGAGCCACTGCGCCGTCGTGTACGTCCGGGTGACCTCGTGCCGCCACTCGTCGAACCCCTCGAACGCGCCGGTGGCGACCAGCCCGGCGGCCGCCCGGTCGAGGATCGGCCGGTACAGGTCCCGCGGGTCCGGCGCCGAACCGCGCACGTCGATCGGCGAGTCGGGGACGACGCGCTCGTAGGCGTCGGCGAACGCGGTGCCGACCGTGGCCGGGGCCTGGAACACGTGCCAGAACAGCGCGAGCACACCACCGGGGTGCAGCACCGCGGCGGCCCGTTCCGCGCCCACCACCGGATCGACCCAGTGCCACGCCTGCCCGGAGACCAGTGTGTCGAACCGGCGCCCGGCGGGATCCCACTCCTCGAACCGGGCCTCCTCGACGGTGACCCCGGTGGCCCGGGCGAACGCGGCCATCCGCGGATCCGGCTCGACGCCGAGCACCGGGCCGCCGACGAACTGCCGGGCCAGGATCCCGGTGCCGCACCCGACGTCGAGCACGGCGGCGCCGGGGCTCGACGCGACGATCCGGGCGATCAGCGCGTCCGGGTAGGCGGGACGCGTCCGGTCGTACCGGGCGACGTCGACGCCGAACGACTCGGCCGCCGGACGGTGGAGGTGAGGGGGAGTGGGCATGCGCCCACTATAGTGGGCGCATGCCCACTGGCAACCGTCGCGTATCGCAGTACGCCATCCCGCATGACGTTGACAGGCGCGCGATCGCCGTCTTAGTCTCACCGCGACGCGAGTAGGCAACAGACTCCGTCGTCCGCGGCGCCCACACGTCGATGTGGCTGCGTTCTCCCCGTTGCAGGCCGGTGTGGCTTGCGACCGCCCGGCATCGAACCGAGCGAAACGGAGCGGACGATGAAAGCGGTTCGTCATCACGTCCACGGCGGTCTCGACACCCTCGTCGTCGACGACCTTCCCGTGCCCGAGCCCGGCCCCGGTGAGGCGCTGATCCGGGTCGACGCGTGCTCGGTGAACTTCCTCGACATCCAGCAGCGCCGCGGCCCGGCGCTGATCCCGGGCTTCCAGTTGCCGCACACCGCGGGCATGGACGTCGCCGGCGTCGTCGAAGCCGTGAACGGCGACGGGATCGCGACCGGCACCCGCGTCGTCGTGAACCCCGCGGTGCCCTGTGACGACTGCCCGACGTGCCGGGACGGCCGCGACGGGCACTGCCCGCAGACCAAGGTCATCGGCGGCACGATCCCCGGTGGCTACGCGGAGTACGCCGTCGTCCCGGTGGCGAACCTGTACCCGGTGCCCGACGACCGGTCGCTGGTGGAGGCCGCGGTCATCCCCACGGTCTGGATGACCGCCAACCACGCGCTGCACGTCACCGGGCGCGCCGCCGCCGGTGAGACCGTCCTGATCCACGCCGGTGGCAGCGGGGTGAGCACCGCGGCGATCCAGCTCGCGGTCGCGGCCGGCCTGCGGGTCATCTCCACCGTCAGCCGGCCCGAGAAGGCGGAGTACGTCCGCAAGCTCGGCGCCGACCTCGTGATCGACACGTCGACGCAGGACATCGTCGGCACCGTCCGGGAGGCGACGAACGGCCGCGGCGTCGACCTGGTGCTCGACCACGTCGGCCCGGCGACCTGGGCGGCCGGGATCTTCAGCCTCGCGGCCCGGGGCCGGCTGGTCTTCTTCGGCAACACCACCGGGGACGTCGCTGAGACCAACCTGGTGTACGCCTACCACTTCGGCCTGCAGCTGCTCGGCTCCGACCCGTACGACCGCGCGGAGTTCGCCCCGGTGCTGGACGCCTACTGGAACGGCGGCTTCGTGACGCCGATCGACAGCGAGTTCGCGCTCACCGACGCCCGCGCGGCCCAGGAGCTCCTGGAGACCCGGCGGGCCACCGGCAAGGTCGTGCTCCGGCCATGACTGGTCCCGCGCCCGTCTGGGACGTGATCAACGGGTACGCCGCCTACTGGGCGCTGCACGCGGCCGTCGAACTCGGCCTCTTCGAGCAGCTCCCGGCGACCAGCGCCGAGCTCGCGGCCGCCACCGGTGTCCACGACCCGGCCGACGTCGAGCTGCTCGCGCAGCTGCTCGCGGCGAAAGGGCTGCTCGAGACCGACGGCGAACGCTGGACGAACTCCGCGGCCGCCGAGCGGTTCCTGGTCGCGACCTCGCCGGCGTCGATGGTCGGGCTGGTCAAGCACTCGCCCGGCCCGAAGCAGGCGTGGCCCGCGCTGGCCGGGACGCTGCGTACCGGGCACCCGGCCGAGCCGATCACCGACGCGCTGACCGCGCTGTACCCGGCCCTGGTGGCCGCCACCGCCGCCACCCAGGGTGCGGTCGCCCGGGGCGTCGCGAGCGAGCTGCGCACCCGCGGCCTCTGGGACGGCACCGGTCTGGTCGTCGACCTGGGCTGTGGCTCCGGCGCCTGGCTCGACGGCCTGGTCGGTGACGACGCGACCGGGATCGGCGTCGACCTGCCGCACGTGTTGCCGGCCCCGCGCGAGCGGACGACGCTGATCGGCGGCGACTACCTCGACGTCGACCTGCCGACCGGGGAAGCCTCCGTCGTGGTGCTGGCCCACGTGCTCCGCGCGGAGTCCGACGCGCGCGCCGAGGCCCTGTACCGCCGGGCCGTGGACCTGCTCACCGACGACGGCGTCCTCCTCGTCGCCGACTACTTCCGCCCCCCGAACGGCGAAAAGACCGAAGCCTACGCCGACGCCGTGCACGACCTGACCCTCGCGCTGACCATGCGCGCCTCCACCCCCGGCCGGGGGCTGACCGAGCAGACCCTCGCGGCCTGGGGAGCGCACACCGTCGCGGTCGTCGAGCCCGTACCCCGCCAACGCGTGCACCTGATCAAAAGAGGTACCGAATGAACAGTGCCGACACCCTTGTCGTCCACACCACGGTCGTCAGCATGAACGACGAGCGTCAGATCATCACCGACGCGGCCGTGGCGATCAAGGACGGACTGATCGCCGCCGTCGGCAAGACCGCCGACGTGGAACAGGAGTGGCACGCCGACGACGTCCTCGACGGCCGCCGGTTCGTGGTCACCCCCGGCCTGATCAACACCCACGTGCACGCCACCGGCGAGCCGCTCACCCGGGGATTCGTCCCGGACGACACCCCGTTCATCGAGAACGTCTTCGAGTGGCTCACCCCGATCCACACGTACTACTCCGAAGAGGACGAGCACATCTCCGCGCAGCTCGCCGCGCTGGAGATGCTCAAGTCCGGCACCACGACGTTCCTCGAGGCCGGCACGGTGCGATTCATCGACCCGGTCGTCGAGGCGCTCGGCGAGATCGGCATCCGGGCCCGCGTCGGGCCGTGGGCCTGGGACCAGGTGCAGGACTACGAGGCCCTGCGGATGGACACCGACACCGCGATCGCGACGCTCGAGGACGCGATGAACCGGCACGCGTCGGCCTACGACGGGCGCATCCAGGCCTGGCCGATCATCATCGGGCACACCTGCTGCAGCGACGAGCTCTGGAAGGCCGCGAAGGCGCTGTCGGTGCAGCACGGCACCGGCCTGAGCTTTCACATGTCGCCGGCGGCGATGGACCCCGAGGGCTTCCTGGCCTCGTTCGGGCAGCGGCCGATGGTGCACCTGGCCGAGCTCGGCGTGCTCGGGGACAACGTGATCCTCACCCACGCCGTGCACGTCGACGACGAGGAGATCGCGCTGCTGGCGTCGACGGGGACGAGCGTGTCGCACTGCCCGACGACCGCGCTCAAGGTTTCCTACGGCGTGACGCAGATCGGCAAGTTCCCCGAGATGGTGAACGCCGGCGTGAACGTGGCGATCGGCACCGACGGCAACAACGCGTCGAACTACCACGACCTGATGCGCGCCACCTACCTGGTGGCGGGCCTGTTCAAGGACGCACGGCGCGACGCGACGATCTTCCCGGCCGAGGACGCGTTCGCGATGGCCACCCGCAACGGCGCGCGGGGCCTGCAGGAGGCCGACCGGCTCGGCTCGATCGAGGTCGGCAAGCAGGCCGACCTGGTGCTGCACGACACCGACCGCCCGGAGTGGCGGCCGCTGCACAACATCGCCAACCAGCTGGTGTGGTCGGCCGACGGCCGCGGCGTGCACACCGTCTTCGTCGGCGGCCGCCGTGTCGTCGAGAACTACCGCTTGACCACGCTCGACGAGTTCGACCTGCTCGAGCGGGCCCAGAAGGCCGGCGAAGGAATCCGCCGCCGCTCCGGGCTTCCCGACCGGGCCAAGTGGCCCACTATCTGAAAGGCATCAGTCATGGCACAACTCACTGAACCGCGCTGGACGCACGTCGCGCTTCCGGTCACCGACCTCGAGGCGTCGATCGAGTTCTACACGACGGTCACCCCCTTGGTGATCGTCACCCGCAACGTCGACGACAACGGCAAGGGCGTGTGGCTCTCCAACAAGGGCCAGGTCGACTCGCCGTTCGTGCTCGTGCTGGCCGAGTTCAAGCCGGAGATCGGCAAGAACTTCGGCATCGAGCCCGGCAAGAAGGCGACGACCCTCGCCCCGTTCGCGCACATCGGCATCGAACTGCCCAACCGCGAGGACGTCGACGCGGTGGCCGACAAGGCCCGAGCGGTCGGTGCGCTGGAGTGGGAGCCGCGCGACATGGCTGCCCACATCGGCTACATCTGCGCGGTGAAGGACCCCGACGGCAACACGATCGAGTTCTCCCACAACCAGAAGGTGTTCTCGACGATCACCGAACTCTGGGGCTGATCTCCGGACGACCACGATCTCCCGCACGACCACGACGAGGCCCCACCCCACACGGGGGTGGGGCCTCGTCGTCATTCCTTCAGTGCCTGGTCGGCCCCGTGCACGGCCTGTTCGTGGGTGAAGCCGGATCCGGCCTCGGATTCCAGCTGCTGGATCAGGCCTTGGCGGCTGAACGGCATCGTGTCGAGGTACGACTTCGCGGCCTTGACGGCCTGCTCGTTCCAGTCGACGTCCAGGGCGTCCACGGCGTAGGTCGCAGCGTCGAGCGTGTAACCGGAGCCGGCGTCGGACGACAGTTGCCGGATCAGGCCCTTGCGTGAGAACGCACTGAATTCGAGGTACTGCTTCGCGGCCCGGACGGCGTTGCGCTGTTCCGCGGTCTCCGCTTTGGTGGGGGACGCTTCCGGGGCGTCCCCGGCGGGCGTCGCGGCGCTGGAGCCGGCCGGGGCGGCGGCCTCGGCGGTGGCAGCGTTCGTGGTGGAGGCGTCCGCCGAGGTGGCGTCGGTGCCGCCGCCGATCGCGCCCACGATCCCGCCCAGGACACAGACGCCGATGACGACGGCCGCGACGAGTGCCGACGACCTTCCCGGCGCTGGACTTCTTCGGCGGGGGAGCGCCGTAGCCGCCGGGCCCGACGCCGGCCCCGTAGGCGGGCTGCTGGGGTTGCCCGTAGGCCTGGTGCGGTCCTGACTGCCACGCGGGCTGCTGCGGCTGCCGGCCCCAGTGCTGCGACGGGCCAGAGACGTTGCCGGATTGCCGCGGGCCGGTCTTCGAGCCGACCCGATCGGTGAGGATCAGCCGTCCTCTGTGTAACGGCGCCGAACGGCCAACCACCATTCGGGGGTCACGCTGCGGTTTCGCGCATCACGACGCCCCTCGGCGGCATGGCACGAGGGGCGTCGGGGGTGTTCCGGTGGCTCGTTGTTGCGAAGTCCCCGCGGAACGTCTTCACGATCCGACACCACCCGCGGCCGGCCTAGTCATCGCGTATCGGCACCGATCCGCCGCGGTATCACCAGTGCGTGGACCAACACGTCGCCCGGCCGGGGGCCCGAGGCCCTGCTCGCGTCGCGCCCGTAATCTATCCACAGAGGAACACACGCCACGTGTTGGGAGCCGGGCTTGCCTGTCGTCCGATCGAACGCCGTCGACCTCTGCTACGAGACGTTCGGTGATCCCGCCGACCCGGCGGCGCTGCTCGTCATGGGCCTGGGCGAACAGATGATCGCGTGGCCCGACGGGTTCTGCGCGCTTCTCGCCGCCCGCGGCTTCCACGTGATCCGGTTCGACAACCGCGACGTCGGCCGTTCGACCTGGCTGGACGACCTCGGCGACGTGGACGTGCGCGGGTTGTTCGCCGGGGACCTGTCGTCCGTGCGCTACGGGCTGCGGGACCTGGCCGCCGACACCGCCGGTCTGCTCGAGGCGCTCGGCGTGGACCGGGCGCACCTGGTGGGCGTCTCGATGGGTGGCATGGTCGCCCAGCTGGTCGCGATCGAGCGTCCCGACCTGGTCGCCAGCCTGGCCTCGATTATGTCGACCACCGGCGATCGCTCGGTCGGGCAGGCCACCCTCGACGACGTCTCCGTGCTGATGCCCCGGCCGGACGCCGACCGGGCGGCCGCGATCGCGGCGGACGTGGCCCTCTACCGTCTGATCGGCTCACCCGGCTTCGAGACCAGCGAGGAGGTCCTGGTCAGCCGCGCGACCGCGAAGGTCGATCGCGCTTACCACCCGGCCGGCACGGCCCGGCAGTTCGCGGCGATCGTCACGGCGGCCGACCGCACCCCGGGCCTGCGCGCGCTGACGACGCCGACCGTGGTCGTCCACGGCGAGGACGACCGCCTGGTCGACGTGAGCGGCGGGCGGGCCACGGCCGCCGCCGTCCCCGGCTCCTCGCTGGTGCTCGTCCCGGGCCTGGGCCACGACCTGCCCGAAGGCGCCTGGGACCGGATCGTCGACGCGATCGCCGCCAACGCGGCGAGGGCCTGACGATCCGCGACTCGTAGGGTGGTCGCGTCCACAGTGGTGCAGGAGGACCGATGACCGATTCCGTACCGTCCACCGAGGTGAGCTCTGCCCGCCGGTACAACTACTGGCTCGGCGGCACCGACAACTACCCGGTCGACCGCGAGTCCGGCGACGCGATCGCCGCCCGCTTCCCGTCGGTGCCGCTGGCGGCCCGGGAGAACCGCAAGTTCCTCGGGCGGGCCGTGCGGCACCTGTCCGGCCTGGGTGTCCGGCAGTTCCTGGACATCGGCACCGGGATCCCGAGCGCGGGCACCGTGCACGAGATCGCTCCCGGCGCGAGGGTGGTCTACGCCGACCACGACCCGCTCGTGCTGGCCCACGCACGGAAGCTGCTGAGCGGCTCCACCGCGTACCTGCACGGTGACCTCCGGGAGCCGGAACCGATCCTCGCCGGCGCACGCGGGACGCTCGACTTCACCCAGCCGATCGGCCTGCTGCTGATCGCGATCCTGCACTTCGCCAAAGACCACGACCAACCGCACACACACGTGTCGACGCTCGTCGAGGCGCTGCCGCCGGGCAGCTACCTGGCGGTCACCAACGCGACGCTCGACTTCGCCGCCCCCGACGACGCGGCCGACGCCCGCCGGATGCTCGGGCACGAGATGGAGTGGCGCTCGGCCGCCGAGCTCGGGCGGTTCTTCGACGGCCTGGACCTGGTCGAACCCGGCATCGTGCCGGTCAGCGACTGGCACGCCGACGAGAGCGACCGGCCCGATCCGGCCGAGGTGTCGTCGTACGGGGCGGTGGGGCGCAAGCCCTAGTCGTTCTTGCGCTCCGCCCAGAGGGCCAGCGGCACGCCGACGATCGCGGCGGCCAAGGCGACGAAGACTCCGACCCACAGTGCGGCGCTCATGCGCTGGTGTGTGCCCCGGAGCGGGTTCCGGTCAAACCTGACAGCCGGACGCCGAGCGGGATCAGCCCGGCCGCGACGCAGGCCGCGGCCGTCGTCGCCAGCAGCGCGTAGCCGCCCGCACCGACCAGGACGCCCGACGCGGCCCCGCCGACGCCCGCGGCGAGCGCCATGCCGACCTCACCGGCCGCCTCGGCGCGGGGACGTCGCTCCGGGGTGGTGGCGCGGACCAGCGCCGTGCTGCCGGTGACCACGGCGGCGCTCCAGCCGAGCCCGAGCAGCCCGACGGCGACGGTGAGCCCGGCCACCGAGTGCGCGGAGAACGCCGCCAGCGTGGTCGCCGACAGGAGCGTGGCACCGGCCGCGGCCGCACCGCCGCCGATGCCGTACCGGTCGACGATCCACCCGCTCAGCGGGGCCGGCGCGAACATCGCCGCGATGTGGATGCTGACGACGCCGCCGATCAGCGCCAACCCGCCACCGATGTGGTGCAGCTGGACCGGCGCCATCGTCATCGTCGCGACCATGACGAGGTTCGCGACAGCAAGCAGGCCGATCGCCGCCTTCACGCCCGGGGACCGGGCAACCCCGGCCGCCGCCCCCGAATCGACGGACCGGGTCGCGGCGGACAACCGGGGCGGGTTCGCCGCGGGCGGAGAGGTCGCCACCGGGGACCAGGTCGCGGCGGCGGCCAGGAACGTGAGCGCGGCCAGTGCGAACGCGCTCGTCGACGCCGGCAGCCCGATCGCGCGATCGAGCGCGGCCGCGGGCGCCAGCAGGTTCGGGCCGGCGACCGCGCCCACCGCGACCGCCGCCAGCACTCCCGAGACCGCCCTGGCCTCGCGCCCGGCCGGGCCGAGCCCGACCGCCGCGTACCGGCTGAGCGCTACCGCCGCCGCGCCGAACCCGGACGCGAAGCTCCCCACGCCCACGAGCGCGACGCTGCCGAGGACAGCCGCCGCGATCAACGCGACACATCCCCCCGCGCCGGCGAGCGCCCGAACGCGAGGCCGACCCCCCGGCCGTGCCGGGCCGACGAGCGCGCGATCAACGGCGCGGCCCCGGCCGCCCCGAGCACCTGGGCGGTCTGCGGCAACCCGGCCGCGACGCCCCCGGCGAGCGCGTCGACCAGCAGCGTCGCCGCGACCCCCACCACGGTCTGGCCCAGGCCACCCAGCGCCCCCGCTATCCACAGTCGATTCATGCCGGGAACGTTAGGAACGTCGCCGGTCGGCGACCATTGCCGTCGCCCTGGTCCCTGGCGCTTCCGCTTTCCGTTCGCCAGGCTCGACCCGTGACTGCCTTCCGGACGGAATACACCCTGGACGACATCGACTGGCGCATCCTCGACGAACTTCAGCAGGACGGCCGGCTGTCGTTCAACGAGCTCGGTCGCCGGATCCACCTGTCGTCGCCCGCGGTGGCCGAGCGGGTGCGCCGGCTCCAGGACGCGGGGGTCGTCACCGGCTATCGCGCGGTCGTCGACCCCCAGCGCGCCGGCTACGGGATCACGGCGTTCATCCAGATGCGGTGCGCGCTGGGCAGTTGCCTGCTGCGCACGAGCCGGGCCGAGGAGTACCCGGAGATCGTCGAGGTGCACAAGCTCAGCGGCGCGCACTGCACGATTCTGAAACTCCGGGTGACGACGCTGGCGCACCTCGAGGGCGTCGTCGAACAGCTCGGACGGCACGGGGAGCTGACCACCCAGGTCGTCCTCTCGACCCAGCACCAGAACGCCGTGGTGGCCCGACCGGGCGGGGCCGACCGGCCGGTCACCCCGGCCGAGGGATGGTCGGTGAGCTGACCGCAGGCCGGCTGTCCGAAATGTTCACGTCGGTCACTTCGTCGGCGGCGGGTTTGGTGGTCGGCGACCAGGGCACCCGGCGTCCATGAGCTTCATGGACAAGGCGAAAGACTTCGCCGACAAGCACGACAAGCAGGTCGACCAGGGTCTCGAGAAGGCCGGGGACCAGGTCGACGAGCGCACCGGCAACAAGCACTCGTCCCACATCGACAAGGGAGTCGACGCCGCGCAGCAGCACACGGGGTCCGGCGACACCCAGCGGTAGAACCCAGCGCGGCGCTCCGGTGGCCGGGAGGGCCGCCGGAGCGCCGCGCTGTCGACGTTACGAGCAGATCGCGTGCTGGATGAGCGGCACCGAGACGTCCGTCGTCAGCTTCGGCGCGCCGGGCAGCGGCTTGAGTGAGTCGGTGTTCATCGAGACGATGACGCTGCGCGTGCCGTTCTCGCTGGCACCGTTGCGTGTCTTGTACCCGAGGATGTCGCCGCCGTGGCCCCAGATCAGGCCGCACGGGCTGGTGCTGGACATCAGGCCGAGCCCGTAGCGGGCACCCGGCCAGATGGCCTGGAACGGTTTGGCGGCGACGGTCTTCTTCATCTCGGCCAGCTGGGCCGGCTTCAGCAGCTTGCCGGAGAGCAGCGCCCGCAGGAACCGGTTGCCGTCCTTGGTCGTGCTGATGATCTCGCCGGCCGCGTCACCCCAGGTCGAGCTGAGCTCGGTCGCGTCGATCGGCTCGCCGTACCGCGGGTCCTCCGGGGTCGCGCCCGCACCGGGGAACCGCTCGTACCCGACCGCGTGCGGGTCGGGCACCGAGTGGTCGGTGCCGGGCGCCGTCGTGTCGGTCAGCCCCAGCCGCCGGACGATCCGCTCGTTCACCTGGTCACGCCAGTCGTCGCCGGTGACCTTCTCGATCAGCAGGCCGGCGAGCGCGTAGTTCGTGTTCGAGTACTGCCAGCTCGTGCCCGGCGCGAACAGCGGCTTCTGCTTCATCCCGAGCGCGACCAGCTCCTCGGCGGTGAAGTCCCGGACCCGGCCCTTCTCGAACGCCTCCCGGTCGCCCAGGAACGCGAACTCCGGGGCCGCGAGGTAGTCGGCCAGGCCGCTGGTGTGCTGCAGCAGCTGCCGCACGGTGATGTTCTTGCCGTTCTTCACCGTGCCCGGCAGGTACTTCTCGATCGGGGCGTCGAGCGCGACCTTGCCCTCGCCGACCAGCTGCAGCACGGTCGTCGCGACGAACGTCTTGGTGAAGCTGCCGATCCGGAACTTGGCGTTCCGGGGCACCGGCTCCTTCGTCGTGGTGTTGCCGAACCCGGCGCGCACGGTCGTGCTGCCGTGCGTCGTCGAGAGCTCGGCCAGCACACCCGGCGAGCCTTGCCGCACGATCGCGTTCGCGTCCTGCTGGAGCGTGGTGCGGACGTCGGACTTCGGGGTCGCGGTCGCCGCGGTCGCCGTCGCACCGAGTAACGCCGCTGACGCGGCCACCATCACAAAGATTCGTTTCATGCCGGTTGACGCTAGAGATGTGGTCGCGCTGAGTCATCGCCCCAGAACGGCATCTGTCCTACCCCGCTGGGGGTAGGACAGGACCCTCCGAGCGGGCGAGGCGGATCGTCGGTGGCTCTCTCTACGGTTGACCCGTGCGCGGAAACACCAGGGCGATCATTGTCGATGCGGTGCTGGCCGCCGTCCTCACGGCGGTGACGGTCAGCAGCACCGCCTATCAGCGGCCGGACGCCGGCGTGCTCACGATCGCGCTGGTGCTCCTCACCTCGGCGCCGATCGTGTTACGGCAGGTCGCACCGGTCGCCACGCTGGGCGTCGTGCTCGCCGCGCAGCTCGCGCTGGCGGTGCTCGTCGGCAACAGCTACCCCGAGGGTGGGTTCGCGGTGCTGATCGCCACGTTCACCGTGGCGACGCAGTGCTCCCGGCGCGTCGTGCTGCTGACGTTCGGCGCGACGTTCGCGGTCGTCGTCGGCACGGTCGTCGCGATGGCCGGGCACTCCATCCCCACCCCGGTCCTCTGGTCCGAGCTACTGAAAGGGCTGCTCGGCATCATCGTCGCCGGTGTGCTGGGGGAGAGCGTGAAGCGCCGGGCCGAGCACACCGAGCGCCTGGCCGCGCGCGCCGAACGGGCCGCCGCCGACGAGCGGGTCCGCATCGCCCGCGAGCTGCACGACGTCGTCGCGCACCACATGTCGGTGATCTCGCTGCAGGCCGGGGTGTCGCGGTACCTGCTCGACACCGACCGGCCCGCGGCCCGCACCGCGCTGGCATGCGTCGAGGAGGCCAGCCACGACGCGCTCAGCGAGCTGCGCCGGCTGCTCGAGGTGCTGCGGCCCGCCGATTCCCCGGGCGCCGACTACGAGCCGCAGCCGGGGCTGGCCTCGTT
The DNA here is from genome assembly GCF_000585375.1 of Cryptosporangium arvum DSM 44712. Taxonomy (NCBI): domain Bacteria; kingdom Bacillati; phylum Actinomycetota; class Actinomycetes; order Cryptosporangiales; family Cryptosporangiaceae; genus Cryptosporangium; species Cryptosporangium arvum. Next base: position 5,761,522 of record NZ_KK073874.1, on the reverse strand, counting down.
GGACGGGCTGGTCGAACGCACCCGGGCCGCCGGTGTGCCGGTCGAGGTCGCGGTGAGCGGCGAGGTGCGCCCGCTCCCGCCGGGCCCCGATCTGTGCGCGTACCGGGTCGTCCAGGAGTCGCTGACGAACGTCATCAAGCACGCCGGCTCGGCCGGCGTCCGCATCGCCGTCGACTACGGCGAGAACACACTGACGCTGCGGGTGCTCGACGACGGCGCCCAGCCGGCGGCGGGCGGGGTACCGGGCTACGGCATCAAGGGAATGCGCGAACGGACCGAGCTCTACGGTGGCGTGCTCACCGCGGGGCCCCGCGACGAGGGAGGCTTCGGCGTGACGGCACGCTTACCGCTATGACGATCCGCATCCTCATCGCCGACGATCAGGCGCTCATCCGCGGCGGCCTGGCGGCACTGTTCACCGCGGCGCCGGGCACCGAGGTGGTGGGGGAGGCCGCGGACGGAGCGCAGGCGGTCGAACTGGCCGTCGAGACCCGGCCCGACCTGGTGCTGATGGACATCCGGATGCCGGTGCTCGACGGTATCGGCGCCACCCGGCAGATCCTCTCCGGGACCGTGCAGCCGCGACCCCGGGTCGTCGTGCTCACCACGTTCGACGTGGACGAGTACGTCTACGCGGCGCTCGGTGAGGGCGCGGCCGGGTTCCTGCTCAAGGACACGCCACCCGAGCGCATCCTCGCGGCCGTGCACACGATCATGGCCGGTGACGTGCTGATCACGCCCCACATCACGCAGCGGCTGATCGAGAACTCGTCGCGCCACCACCGGGTGTCGGTGGTCGAGCAGCCGCAGCTGGAGTCGCTCACCGCGCGGGAACTCGAGGTGCTGCGGCTGGTCGGGCTCGGGCTCACGAACACCCAGATCGCCGGGCGGTTGGTGCTCAGCGAAGCCACCGTGAAGACGCACGTCAAACACGTGATGGGCAAGCTGGGCCTGAACAGCCGCGCCCAGGCCGTCGTCGTCGCGTACGAGACGGGACTGGTCGTACCGGGCGCGGCCGCGCGGTCAGGACTTCAGGAACTCCAGTAGCGCGGTGTTGACCTCGTCGGCGTGCGTCCACAGGAGCCCGTGGGGCGCGCCCTCGATCTCGACGTACCGGGCGTCCGGTACCAGCTTGGCGAACCGACGCGCGGTGGCGTCGATCGGCAGGATGCGGTCACCGGTGCCGTGCAGGATCAGCGTCGGCTTGCCGGCGTTCTTCACCGCCTCGACGTCGGAGCGGAAGTCCTCCAGCCACGACGGCACCACCGCGTAGGCGGCGACCGGCGCGCTCTGGGTCGCGGTGTTCCAGCTCGCCCGGACGACCTCCTCGGAGATCCGCTTCCCGAGCGTCTCGTCGAGGTTGTAGAAGTCGCTGTAGAACTGCGTGAACCAGGCGAAGCGGTCGTTCGTCGCCGCCGTCTTGATCCCTTCGAAGACATCCGCCGGGACGCCCTCGGCGTTGTCGTCGGTCTGCAGCAGGAACGGCTCCAGCGACGCGAGGAACGCGAGCTTCGCGACCCGGTCGGCGCCGTGGTTGGCGACGTAGCGGGCCAGCTCGCCGGTGCCCATCGAGAAGCCGACGAGGATGACGTCGCGCAGGTCCAGGTGGGTGAGCACCGTGTCGAGGTCGGCGGCGAACGTGTCGTAGTCGTACCCGTCGGCGGCGTGCGTGGAGCCACCGAAGCCGCGGCGGTCGTAAGTGAGGACGCGGTAGCCGGCGGCCAGCAGCGCCTTGGTCTGCTTCTCCCAGCTGTTGCCGTCGAGCGGGTAGCCGTGGATGAGCAGGACCGGCTGCCCGGAGCCCTGGTCGGTGTAGTGCAGCTGTATTTCCGTCGAGTTCTGTGTGCCAACCGTGATTCGACTCATGACGCCAGCTTTATCGAGCAAGTGCGGCGCCGCAAGGGTTCACCGCAGACCCAGTTCACGCCCGATGGTCGTCATCTGAAACACGAAGTACGTCTCGTAGTTACGCACGACGTTGTTCAGGTGACCGAAGAGCTCGAAGCTGATGCTGCCGATCAGCTGGGTCCAGGCCATCAGGATGCGCGCGAGTTGCGGATCCCGCAGGTCGGGGGCGACGAGTGCGCGCAGCGCGTCGAAGTCGTCGTGCACGGGTGCGGGCACGGGGACGTCGTTCCCGATCGGGCTCGCCGCGTCCTGGAGGATGCGGAGCAGCAGCCGGGGGATCCGGCTGGCCGGGTCGATCGTGACCGTCGGCGCGCGGTAGCCCGGGACGGGGCTGCCGAAGATCAGCGCGTACTCCTCGGGGTGGGCCAGGGCCCAGGCCCGGACGCCGGTCGCGGTGGCGAGCCAGCGCTGGGCGTGCTCGGCGCGCCCGACCGCGGCCTCGGCCCGTTCGGCGGCGGTGCCGACCGCGTCGTAGGCATCGACGATCAGCGCGGTCAGCAGTTCGTCGCGGCTGGGGAAGTAGCGGTACACCGCCGAGGAGGCCATCCCGAGCTCGCGGGCGACCGCACGCAGGGACAGTGCCGCCGCGCCCACCTCGGTGAGCTGACGCCCGGCGGCGGCCTTGATCTCCCGGGTGAGCTCTTCGCGGGCCCGGGCGCGGGCGGTTCGGGGTGCGGTCACGAGCCCACTATGGCCGACTTGCGCGAGCACTGCAACTTTTTGAGAGCAGTGCTCTTGTTTTCGTCTGCGAATGATGCTCTCCTTTGAGAGCAGTGCTCTCGTTTCTTTCGGAGGGATCAATCATGAGTGTCGTCGAGCAGGTCCGGTACCTCGAGCCCGGCTGGTTCACCACGAAGATCTTCAACCGCGTCGTGCACGGGCTCACCCGGGCCGGGCTGAGCGTGGCCGGATCGCGGATCCTGCGCGTCCGCGGCCGGACGAGCGGAGAGTGGCGCGAGAACCCGGTCAACGTGCTGGGCCTGGACGGCGTCCGGTACCTGATCGCCCCGCGCGGCGCGACCCAGTGGGTGCGCAACCTCCGCGTCGGTGGCGGGGGCGAGCTGCGGGTGGGCCGCCGGACCGAGGCGTTCACCGCGGACGAGCTGCCCGACGAGGTGAAGCTGCCGATCCTGCGCGAGTACCTGCGGAAGTGGGGCTGGGAGGTCGGCCAGTTCTTCGACGGGATCACCACGGCCTCCACCGATGCCGAACTCGCGGCGATCGCTCCGGGCTTCCCGGTGTTCCGCCTGCGCTAGCCGGTCGCGGCCAGGGAACCGAGGAGCGCCACCGCGTCGGCGCTGGGGGAGCCGGGGTCGGCCTGGTAGACCACGAGCTCCTGGCCGGCGGCGCCCCGGACGTCGAAGATCTGCGTGCGCAGGGTCAGCTCGCCGACCTCGGGATGGCGGAAGGTCTTCACCTCGGGCGCCTTGCCCCGCGCGTCGTGACGCGCCCAGAGGGCGCGGAACTCCGCGCTGCCGGCGAGCAGCTCGCGCAGCACGGCCGTGATCCGCGGATCGTCGGGTGACCGGCCGAACCGCATCCGGAACCCGGCGACGGTGTTCGCCGCGACCGCCGGCCAGTCGACATAGAACTCGCGGGCGTGCGGGTCGGTGAACACCAGCAGGATCAGGTTGCGGGTGACCGAGAACCCGCCGAACAGCGCCTCGGCGATCGGGTTCGCGGCGAGCACGTCGTACGCGCGCCCGTACACGAGCGCGGGATGGTCCGGCCAGGCGCCCAGCAGCCGCACGAGCCCTTCGTCGACCCGCTCGGTGCCGTGCGGGCCGCGGTCGCGCGGGGCGAGGCCGGCGAGCCGGAACAGATGGGCGCGGGCGTCGTCGTCCAGGCGGAGCGCGGCGCTCAACGCGTCCAGCAACGACGCCGACGGAGTGCGTTCGCGGCCCTGTTCCAGGCGGACGTAGTAGTCGACGCTCATGCCGGTGAGCTGCGCGACCTCCTCGCGACGCAACCCCGGCACGCGGCGCGGGCCGGCGTCGGGCAGGCCGAGCTCCGCCGGTCGCACAGCGGCGCGCCGGCTGCGGAGGAAGTCGCCGAGCGGCGTGGTGGTCATGACCGGAGCGTAGACACGCCGGCCCGGATCGTGCCTGGGTGCGCTGCTCCCAGGGAGCGATGTGTCTCTCCCCGGAACCCGGCCCCGGGCGGACGGTGGAGCCATGACTACGTCGAAGATCATCCTCGTCACCGGCGCCAGCAGCGGCATCGGAGCCGCGGTCGTGCGCCGCCTCGCCGCTGACGGCCACCACGTCGTCGCGGCCGCCCGCCGCACGGACCGCCTCGACGCCCTGGCCGCCTCGTCCACCGGCTCGGTCGAGGTCGCCGGGCTCGACGTCGCCGACCGTGCCGCCGTCACCGCGCTCGTCGAGCGGGTGCGTGCCCGCCACGGCCGTCTCGACGTGCTCGTGGCCAACGCCGGGGTCATGTTGCTCTCGCGTCTGGACGCCGGGCTCGTCGACGAATGGGACCGCATGCTCGACGTCAACGTCCGCGGCCTGCTCAACGGCATCGCGGCGGCGCTACCGGCCTTCCGCGACCAGGGCGCGGGGCACCTCGTCAGCATCGCGTCGGTCGGCGCGCACGAGGTCGTGCCGACCTCCGCGGTCTATTCGGCCACCAAGCACGCGGTCTGGGCGATCACCGAGGGACTGCGCCAGGAGGCCGATCCGGGCCTCCGGGTGTCGACGATCTCGCCCGGAGTGGTGGAGTCCGAACTGGCCGAACACATCACCGACCCGCACGCCCGGGACGCGATGCGTACCTACCGGGCGGCGTCGATCCCGCCGGAGGCGATCGCGGCCACCGTCGCGTTCGCGATCGATCAGCCCGGCGACGTCGACGTCAACGAGGTGATCGTGCGCCCCACCCGGCAGCGCCCGTAGGGCTCAGCTCAGCTTCCAGATCGTGATCTTGCCGCCCGGTGTGCTGACGGCCACCTGGGTTCCGTCCGGGCTGAAACCGGCGGCACCGTCGGCACCGGACAGCGTCACCGGGTCGCCGAGCTGCTCGCCGGTCGTGCTGCTCCACCAGCGCAGCGTGCCCCCGTTGCTCGTCACCAGCGCGGTGCCCCCGGCGGTGAAGCCGAAGAACGTCCGCTCGCCGTCCGGGCCGCCGTTGATCGCCGGGATCGTGGTGCCCCGCTGGGCGCCGGTGGTGGCGTCCCACAGGGACACGTCCCCGCTCTGATCGGTGGAGGCGAGCGCCGTGCCGTCCGGGCTGAACTTCACGTCGGTGACGAACCGGCCCGGGATCGCCGCGATCACCCTGCGGCTGCGGCGGTCCCAGAGCCGGATCTCGTCGCTGTTGCCGGACGCGATCCGTTCGCCGCGGGGGTCGACCGCGATCGCGAGGATCCCGTCGCCCTGGGTGCCCACCGAGGTCGCCCGGCTTTGCGACGGGCTGTCCCAGACCTGACCCAGCCAGTCGCCGAGCACGACGTCACGCCCCGCCGAGTAGGGCGCGAGCGAGGTCACGTCGTCCACGCCCCGCAGCGGGGTGGTGCTGCTCATCCGGCCGGTGGCGGCGTCGTACCGGCGCAGTGCGCCTTTCTGGCCGGTGATCACCGTGGTGCCGTCGGCGCTGAAGATCGCCGAACGGATCGTCAGCCGGTCGGCGGCCAGCCGGACGGGCTCGGTGCGGCCGCGCGTCCAGACGCTGGTGACGCCGTACTGGTCGGTCTCGATGAGCTTCGTCGTGTCGTCGCTGAACGTCAGCTCGTGTGTGGTGCGGGAACGGGATTCGAAGCTGGTGACGAGCGTCGTGCGGGTCGGCACGGCCACCGGCTTCGCCGGCGCCGGTGCCGCGGCGGCCGAGGACGCGGTCGAGGAGGCGGCCGCGTTCGCCGGCCCGCCCTCGGCGCCGCTCCGGACCACCGCGCCGGCCACCCCCGCGGCCACCAGCACGGCGGTGGCGACGCCGGCCGCGAGCACGACCACACGCCGGCCGGACGCCTTCTCCCCGGTGCGGCCGCCGCCGTCGGAACGGGCGACGGTCGGCGCGTCCTCCGCGGCCGGCTCGAACGAGGGGATCCGGCGGTCGGCGAGCGGCACGGTCGCCGCGTCGTCCACCGGTGCCGCCGACCGCATCACCGCCGCGTCGACCCGCATCGGGACCCCCGACCGGCTCGTCCACTCCGGCCCGAGATCCTGGTCGGCCGCCTGGAGCAGCGCACGCGCGAACTCCCGCGCGGTCGCCGGACGATCCGCCGGGTCCTTCGCCAGCGCACGGAGCACGACCCCGGCCAACGCGGGGGGTACGTCCTCCAGCGGTCGCGGCGGCACCGACAGGTGATGGTGCAGCAGCCCGGGCACGGTCAGCTCGCGCGGGAACAGCGACCGCCCGGCGAGCATCTCGTACAGCGTCGCGCTCAGCCCGTAGACGTCGGACGGCGGCCCCACCCGCTGCCCGCTGATCTGCTCCGGAGCGACGTACCGCGGGGTGCCGACCATCATGCCGCTCGCCGTCGCGTCCGACCCGGCGAACAGTTTCGCGATCCCGAAGTCGCCGACCTTGACCACGCCGTCGGTGGTGAACAGCAGGTTCGCCGGTTTGATGTCCCGGTGCACGACCCCGCGCCGGTGCGCGCTCTCCAGCGCGTCGGCGACCGCGACCGTCCACGCCGTCGCCTTCTCCGTCGGCACCGGTCCCCGCATCCGATCACCGAGCGTGCCCCCGGCCATGTACTCCATGACCAGCAGCAACAGTGGACCGGCCTCGGCGTACTCGTGCACCCGCACGATGTGCGGGTGGTCCAGCGCGGTCATCACCCGCGCCTCGGTGAGGAACCGCTGCGAGGCCTCGGCGACGTCCTGGTCGACGACGAGCATCGCCTTCACCGCCCGCATCGAGGAGAGCCGGCGGTGGCGGGCGGCGAACACCAGGCCGTGCGCGCCGCGTCCGAGCGGCTCACCGATCTCGTACTGCGGTAAGGCGGCCGCGATCTGGCGCCGGTCGATCATCATGACGTCAGGGCTTCCGTAGCAGTTGCAACAGCGAACGGCGCAGGCCCCGCGGCATCCGTGCGGCGCGCCGCCGGGCCGGGTCGGCCTCGGACAGGCGCGCGGTCAGCGCCGGGCGCACCCACGGCCCGCCGGTCCGGAGCAGGCCACCGGCGACGTCCGCACCGTCGACGTCACGCGCGACCCGCCGGCGGTAGTCGGGCCCGAACCAGCACCAGGCCGGCGGCTCCGGCGGCAGGCCCAGCCAGTCGCCGTGCGGAGCGAGGTAGGGCTCGCCGGGCGAGGACGCCGGCCCCCAGAGCGTGCCCCGCTCCAGGGTCAGCCCTCGCTCGATCGACGCCGACACGTACGTCATACCGGGGTGTACGAGCGCGAGCGCGAACGCGTTCACGCGTTGGTCGTCGGCCGGGAGTTCGGCGTGGAGCGTGTGCACGGAGGTCGGCCCGCCCCGAGCGGTGAAGGAGGCGTGGTACACCGGGGGAGTTCCGGTCAGGAAGAACAGGTCGGTGGCTCGTCCGTGCGCGTCGACGAAGCCGTCGGCACCCCGTCCGCGCAGCGGCTCGGTATCGCCGTAGCGGCGGGGCATCGCCTCCGGCAGGTGCTCCGCGGCCGCCCGCAGCCACCGCTCGGCGATGTCCGGAGACCGGTCCCGGCGCTCGTACCAGCGCACGAGCACGGTATCGACCGTCCGCTGCGCCACCGGGTCAGCGTAGTACGCCTGGCCTAACCGAGGCCGGGGGCCAGGGAGAACGGGCGCACGGCGTGGTCGAGCATCGCGCGCACGTGCTCGGCCAGCATCGCGGGGCTCAGGGGCTTGGCGAGGAACCCGGTGGCGCCGGATTGGCGGCCCTGCGCGACGTTCGTGTCGGTGGGGGCGGCGCTGAGCAGCAGGACCGGCGTGGCCCGGGTGGCTTCGCTGCGGCGCAACAGCTGGCAGACGCGGAACCCGGACTCGCCGGGCATCACGATGTCGAGCACGATCACGTCGGGCCGCAGCTCGCTCGCGGCGGCCAGGCCTTCGCGGCCGTTCGTCGCGGTGGCGACGTCGAAGCCGGAACGCAGCAGGGCCCGCCGGAACATCATGAGGAGGTCGGGCTCGTCCTCGACCACGAGCACCAGCGACGTCGTCCGGTTCGCCCCGGCGGCGGTGACCGGTGCGGCGAGTGAGTTCACGGGAATCCTCCGGCGACTGATGTTCGGCGTACGGGGCACACATCGGCTCCCGGCCGCACCCGGAGAGGTGAAGTTCGGGTGCGGAACGGGAGCCGATTGCCCTCAGGTCGGGCGTCGGCGGGCCGAACTGGCGGACGTGAGCGCGCGCGGCGGAGGTGTACCGGCGTGTCCGTAGCGGCACCGGCGGAACGTTTCCGGTGGTTGCTGGACGCGACGGCGATGGCGATCGTCGGTGTCGACGACACCGGCCACATCATCATGACCAACCGGCAGGCCGATCGTCTGTTCGGCTATCCGCCCGACGCGCTCGTCGGCCACCCCATCGAAGTGCTGGTGCCCGAGGCCGTCGAACGGGCCCACATCGCGTACCGCAACCAGTACCTGCTCGACCCCCGGACCCGGCCGATGGGGCACGGGCTGAAGCTGAGCGCGCGGCGCCAGGACGGCAGCGAGTTCCCCGCGGAGATCTCGCTGGCCGCGTTGGAGACCGACGACGGCATCCTGGTCGCGGCGACCGTGCACGACATCACCGAGCGCGTCGCCGCCGAGCGCGACCGCGAGCGGATGCAGGCGGAGCTGGACCGCTCTCGGCGGCTGGAGAGTATCGGGCAGCTCGCGGCCGGCATCGCCCACGACTTCAACAACACGCTCGGAATCATGTTCGGCCAGGTCGAGGTCCTCCTCGACGACATGGACGAGTTGCCGTCGCTGGACACCGAGGACGCTCGCGACGAGCTGCGCGCCGGCCTGTCGCGCATCCAGGAGGCCGGGAAACGCGCGGCTCAGCTCACCCAGGGTCTGCTCGCCTTCGGCCAGCGGCAGGTGCTGCACGCCGAACCGGTCGAGCTGGACCAGATCGCCACCGAAGCGGCACGCATGCTCTCGCACAGCCTCGGCGGACGCGTCACGCTCACCACCGAGCTGAACACGACCGGCCGCCGGGTGCTGGCCGACCGCGGCAAGCTCGAGCAGGTGCTGTTCAACCTCGTCATCAACGCCCGGGACGCGATGCCGCAGGGCGGACGGATCACGGTCAGCACCGAGGCCGTTCCGCTGGCCGACGAGGACGCGCACAACGTCGGGCTGCCGCCCGGGCCGTACCTGTCGCTGCGGGTGCGCGACACCGGCACCGGCATCCCGGCGGAGATCGCCGAGCGGGTGTTCGAGCCGTTCTTCACGACCAAGTCCGAGGGGCAGGGCACCGGGCTCGGGCTGGCGACCGTGCACGGCACCGTGCAGCAGGCCGGCGGCACCGTGCTGCTGGACTCGCGGGTCGGCGAAGGCACGGTCTTCACGATCCTGCTGCCCGCCCTCAAGCCCCGCCCGGCTCCGCCGCCGCCGTCCCCGAACGCGCCGGAGGACCTGTCCGCGCGCCGGGCCGCCTACCGGATCCTCGTCCTCGACGACGAGGTCGAGCTGCGCGACCTCGCCGCTCAGCTGCTGCGTCGCAGCGGCTACCAGTCCCAGATCGCGACCTCCGGCGAGGACGCGGTCGAGCAGGCCCGCACCACCGACATCGACGTGCTGCTCACCGACGTCTCGATGCCGGGGATGTCCGGTCCGCAGACCGCCGACGCGGTCCGGGCGGTCCGGCCCTCGGTCCAGGTCGTCTACATGTCCGGGTACGCGCGGGCGCTGGCCACCGGTGAGGACGTGGTGTTCATCGAGAAGCCGATCACCAAGGCGGCCCTGCTCAAGCTCATCGACGGGGTCGTCGGGATCCGTCCGGCGTAGCCGCGGGGAGCACCAGTCCGGCGGTGGTCACCCCGCCGGACGAGGTCAGGTGCAGTTCGCCGCCGTGCGCGCCGACCAGTTGCCGCGCCAGCGCCAGGCCCAGGCCGACGCCGGGCACGGCCTGCTCGCGTGCGTAACGGCCCCGGTAGAAGCGGTCGAAGACGTACGGCAGTTCGTCCGGCGGCACGCCGACGCCGTCGTCGGTGACCGTGACGCCCGCGACCGGTCCGCCGGGTACGTCGACGGTGACGTGACCGCCGGGCGGGGTGAACAGCACGGCGTTGCGCACGAGCTGCTCGACGGCCCGCGTGAGCAGGGCGGCGTCGGCCTCCAGCGGCACCGGCTCGCCGTCGGTGAGCCGCAGCGTCACCCCGTGGGCCTCGGCCAGGCTCGCGCAGGCCCTGGTGGCGGCGTCCGCGATCGCGCCCAGGTCCATCGGCGCGAGCACGACGGGCAGCGCCGTCGCGTCCGACCGGGTACCGGCGATGAGGTGGTTGACCACCGCCACCAGGCGATCCCCGTTGCGCTGGATCGGCTCCATGAATTCGGCCGCGAGGCCCGGGTCGCCGCTGTCGGCGAGCAGCTCCAGATAGCCCTGGATGGACGTGACCGGGGTGCGGAGCTCGTGCGTGATCGACGCGACCAGGTCCTCCTCGCGCTGCTCGGCGCGCGCCAGTTCGTCGCCCAGGTCGGCCAGGCGCAGGCGGCTGCGGATCAGCGCGAGGTGCCCGGCGGCCTGGCCCGCGAGCGCGGTCAGCTGATCGAGGAGCCGGTCGGAGGGGTCCCGGGGGCGGTCGTCGACGACGCACAGCGCGCCGAGCGCAAAACCGTCCTCGTCGACGATCGGCGCGCCCGCGTAGAAGCGGATGCGCGGGCCCTCGCGCACGTTCGGGTAGGCGCTGAACCGGTGGTCGAGCCGGGCGTCCGGGACGACGAGCAGCTGCTTGTCCGTCAGCGTGTGGACGCAGAACGACACCGACAGCGGGGTCTGGCGGTCGGCCAGGCCGGTGCTGCCGGCGAACCACTGCCGGTCCCGGTCGATCAGCGACACCGCGGACAGCGGGGTCTCGAAGAGGACCGCGGCCAGCCCGGTCAGCGCGTCGAGCGTCGCCGGGCGGGGCCGGTCGAGTACCTGGTAGCTACGCAAGGCCGCGAGACGAGCCTCTTCGGCGTCCGAGTCCATGACAGTTGATTCTTTCCGCCTCCGGGGGCACGAAAGGGTGCTGGTCAGGTACAAATCGGGTGTAATTGGGTACGAGTGGCCGGTGGAGCACACCGAGGACGGGCACTACGTCGTCATCTCCGGCCGGCGGTGGCGGGCCACCGACCCGGCCATCCCCGAGGACGTCGCCGCGGAGCTGCGGCGCGCGCTGATGGCCGCGCGGCGCGAGGTGGGGGTGCTGCTGCGCGCCGAGAAGGACCCGGCGCCGGCGCGGGCCCGCGTGCAGCGGGCGAAGGTGGCGCTCGGCGAGCGGGGCGTGCCCTGGTGGGAGCAGACGCCCGAGGAGCGTCGCCGCCGGTGGGAGACCGGACTGGCCGATCTCACGTAACTGTCGGACCCCGGCGCTACGGTTCCGGCATCGAGTACCAGGTGCGCGATTCCGTCGCCGATCACGAGGCTGCACGGTGCGGCGTTCGGCCACCACCGGGCGAGCCGTGGAACGCCCGGCTCGCCCGGCACAGCCTGCTGTGGGTGTCACGGCCCGCCGCGGCGGCGAGCTGGTCGGCTTCGTCAACGTCAACGTCAACGTCAACGTCATCGGCGACGGCGGTATCCGGGAGCCCTCCGCCGCCTGCGCGGAGACGCGTGACCGGGGCGGCTCAGGGTTTGCGGGCGAGCACCAGCAGGCACCGCGGGCTGCCGGGACGGTATTCGCCGGCCGCGGTGAGCTCGACCGACGTCGGGGTGAAACCGGCGGCCGACAGGTCGGCGCGGACGGCCGGCAGGGCGCTGGTGCGGTAGTACATGACGAACGGCGGGCGCCACACCGCGTTGCGCACACGCATCGTCAGGTCGAACCCGCGGGTGAACCAGTACCAGCCCGACGCGACCGGTGGCGGCGCCTCGATCGGGAACGCGAACAGGCCGCCCGGGCGCAGCGCGCGGAACACCCCCGCGAACAGCGCGGGCCGGTCGGCGGGCAGGAAGTGCCCGAGGGCGCCGAAGCTGACCGCGAGGTCGAACGCCCCGGCGAACGGCAGCGCGCGGGCGTCGGCGCGGACCCAGGTGGCGCCCGGGTGCGCTTCCCGTGCCCGCGCGAGCATGCCCGCGCTGAAGTCGACGCCGGTGGCGCGCCCGGGGCAGAGCGTCTCCACGACGGTGAGCCCGGCGCCGGTCCCGCAGCACACGTCGAGACCGTCGGTGAACGGGCCGTGCCCGGCCAGCGCGTCGGCGGTCGCGTCGAGCACGATCGCCGGCGTGCGGAACGGCGTGTGGTCGAACTTCGGGGCGAGCAGGTCGTAACCACGTTCGACTGAGGACAGTGCCTGCACGGTCAGTTCACCCAGCGTCGGCCCTTGGCGCGTGAACACCTTTCGATCGTAGGCCAGGCACGGTGGTCGGGCGCGGTGGTGAGGCGCGGATCGTCAGGCTCGGGCGCGGAGGAGGCCGTCGACGCCGCGGAGGAAGGTTTCGCAGATCAACGCCGGGTCGAACAGGCAGCCCGCGGCCATCGCGCCGTCGCGCAGCATGACGAAGTGCTGCGCGGCGGGCTCGGCGGGGAGGTCCGCCGTGCGCGCGAACAGGCCGGTGACCGTGTCGAGGAACCACTGCCGGTGGGCGAGCACCACCTGGTGGACCGGGTGTTCGACGTCGGGGTACTCGGCGACCGCGTTGAGGAACGCGCACCCGCGGAAGCCGGGGGACCGGATGTCGTCGGCGATGGCCCGGGCCAGGGTCCGGAGCGTGTCGGCGGCCGGCCGGTCCTCCGCGAGCAGCTCGCCGGCCTTCGCGCGGATGGCCCGGTCGACCTCGGTGAGGTAGGCGACGACGAGGTCTTCCTTGCCGGGGAAGTGCCGGTAGAGCGTGGCCCGGGTGACCTGCGCCTCGCTGACGATGCGGTCGACGCCGACCGAATGGATACCGTCGGCGTAGAAGATCCGGGTCGCGGTGGCGAGCAGCCGAGCCCGGGCTTCCGAGGTCTTCACGGCTCACAGCGTACTAGATAGAACGTTCGGTCTTGAAGGCGATCGGGCCGATTCGCCCGGCACGATGTTCCGCGGTACCCGCCCCGGCGGCCGACCTACTACGACGGGACGTGACGATGACCCTGGGCCTGGTGTTCGACGAGGTGGCGGAGCTCTACGACCGGATCCGGCCGGGCTACCCCGACCAGGCCTTCGCCGACCTGGGCTCGCTCACCGGGGTCGGGAGCGGGTCGTCCGTGCTCGAAATCGGGTGCGGCACGGGCCAGGCGACCCGGTCGCTGGCCGGGCTCGGGTACACGGTCACGGCGCTGGAGCCGGGCCACGCGCTGGCCGCGCGGGCGCGTCGCCGGTTGGTTCGGTACCCCGCGGTCGACGTCGTGCCGACGACGTTCGAGCGGTGGGACGATCGGGGCCTGCGGTTCGATCTGCTGGTGGCCGCGTCGTCGTGGCACTGGGTGGATCCCGTGGTCGGCTGGCCGCGGGCGCACGACGTGCTCCGGCCGGGCGGCTGGATGGCGCTGCTCGGGCACGTCGTGGTGCGGCGGCCGGAGGAGCCGGAGATGTACGCCGCCACCGCCGACCTGCACGAGCGGTTCGCGCCGGGGAACCCCGGCTGGGGCAACCCGCCGGCGGAGGACGAGGCCCGCGCCGCGGCGGACGTCGAGTGGCCGGGGTTCGGCCCGGTGACCACACGCTGGTACCCGACCGTCCAGGAACTCGACGGGGCGGGCCTCGCCGACCTGCTCCGCACGACGTCGCTCTACCGGCGGCTCGAGCCCGGCGTCCGCGAACCCCTCCTCGACGCGATCGCCGAGCGCGTCCGCACGGATCTGGACGACCGCGTCGTCCGCCGCTACCTGAGCGTGCTGCGTCTGGCGCCGCGCTGAGGTAGACCGGGCCGTGGCTGTTTTGACCGGCCCGTACATTGCGGTGCGTGGTGAAATCGCGCGTCGCCCTCGCCGTCGGTCTCGTCGCGGTGGTGATCGCCGGCGTCGTGTGGGGGCCGGGCCTCGTGATCCGGCTGGCGATCAGCGGGAGCCACCCGTTCGCGCTGGACCGCTACTACCGCCAGGACGTGACCTGGCACGGCTGCCGGGCGGGGGCGGACGATCCCACCGGCCGGTCGCTCGACGACGCCGGCGCCCGCTGCACGGAGATCACCGTGCCGGTGGACTACGACGAGCCCGCGGGGCGCACGCTCACGCTGGCCGTCGCCCGCCGCCTCGGCACCGACACCGACCACCACCTGGGAACGCTCGTCGTCCACACCGGAAACCCCGGCGGGTCACGCGACGGCGTCCTGGCCGTGCTGCAGGGGCTGCGGCCGGACATGGTGCACGGCTCGCCGGACGTCGCGGCCCGCTACGACCTGGTGGGCGTCGACTCGCGGTTCACCGGCCGCAGCACGCGGCTCGGGTGCGGCTGGCCGGGCGGGCGCGGCGCGGTGCGTGCCGCCCCCGACCGGCGCGCGTTCGACGCGAGCGTCGCCGCCGCGAAAGACCTGGCCGCGCGGTGCGCGAAGGCCGACGACCTGCTGCCGCACGCGTCGACACGCACGCTCGCCCGTGATCTGGACGTCGTGCGCAGCGCCCTCACCACCGAGCGCGTCTCCTACCTCGGCTGGTCGTCCGGCGGGTATCTGGGCGCCGTCTACGCGCAGCTGTTCCCGACGCACGTGCGGCGCGTGGTGCTCGACAGCACCCCGGTGTCCCCGCCGATCGGCGGCGCGGCGGACGAGGCCGTGCTGGCGCACTGGGCCGGCTGGGCCGCGGAGCGCGACGCGACCGCCGGCCTCGGTGCGAGCCCGGACCAGGTGCTCGCCACCGTGGAGCGGATCCGGCGGCGCGCGGCCGGTGCCGGGATCGCGGTGGCCGGGCGCCGCGTCGACGCGGCGACCCTGCCCGGCCTGCTGCGCCCTTCCGCCGACACCGAGGCGGCGTACGCGCGGTTCAGCGCCGTGGTGCGGGCGCTCGACGGACGCTCGGGGCCAGTCGAACCGGTTCCCGGCCCGACCGACGGGGAGACCGCGACCCGGTGCGCGGACCGGCCGGCGGTCCGCGACCCGGAGTCCTACTTCCGGGACGTCCAGGCCCACCGACGCGACGAGCCGCTCTTCGGACCGCTCGCGCGCAACGTCACGCCGTGCGCGTTCTGGCCGGTCGAACCGACCGATCGGCCGGTGGAGATCACCAGCGACGTCCCCGCGCTGCTGATCGGAGCCGACGGTGACCCGGTCGCACCGCCCGCGAGCCGGCGCGCCCTGCACGCGGGCCTCTCGCGGTCGGTCGAGGTGACCCTGCGCGGCGCGTTCCGCCACCGCGTCTACCTCTACGACGGCAACACGTGCGTCGACCGGCTCGTCGACGACTACCTGCTGAACAAGACGCTTCCCCCGGCCGACCGGGACTGCACCCGCGGCTGAGGCGCGCGGGTCACGCGGCGAGCGCGACCGGCTCGGCGAGAACCCCGAGCGCCCACCGCATGCGCGGGGCGGCCACCTCGGGGCAGTCACCGTAGGCGGTGGCGAGCGCGGCCACGCAGCCGCGGGTGCCGCCGCACGTGCGCACGGAGGCCGCGATGGCGGCGCGCACGGCGGCGTGACCGGGCCGGGAGCCGGTGGGGAGGTCGCTGGCGAACAGGGCGGCGGCGCGGGCGGAGAGGAGCTGGCTTCGCATCTCGATCAACTCCGGGATCGTGGTGGGCGCTGCCGATCCAGGATGGACCCGTTACCGCCCGGCCGCCTCCGGGGAAACTCCCGATTCCTCCTCGGGGTCAGCCCGGAGTCACCACGCGCTCGACTCGATGCCGACGAACGGCACCAGCGGATCGGAACTGCGCAGTGCCTCCAGGAACGTGACGATCTCCGCCGCCACCGACCGGTGCTGGAGGTCGTTGAGGACGTCGTGGTGGCCCTCGCGCACCACCGCGAGCCGTGCCCTGGGCAGAGCCTTGGCGACCCGGGTGAGCGCGGCCCGGTCGGCGTACGGGTCGGCGTCACCGACGAGCAGCAGGTGGGGGAGGTCGGCCGTGCTGCCGTAGGCGGCGTCGAGCAGCGCGCTGTCGACCTCGGTGCTCAGCGCTCCGGGCGTCGGCTCGGCGTTGAGCACCCCGCGGTGGGTGGGACAGTGCGTCCGGGTGTCGAGTTCGTCGTCCCAGTCCTGCGCGGTCCGGGCTCCGTACCCGGGTAGGCCGGCCAGGACGACCGCGTCGGCGGCGGCGTCGTCGCCGGCCACCAGGGCGCCCACCGACGCCGCTCCGGTGTCCGCGCCGATCAGCACGAGCGGGCGCACCAGGTCGGGGTCGGCGGCGGCGCCGGCGACCTCGTCGACGTGCGTCAGGACACGCACGTGGTAGGCGTCGGCGGCCAGGCGGGCGCCGAGGCGGGCGTAGGTGCGCGGGTTCTCGCCCCGGCCGGGGACGACGAGCACCGTGCCGCGGGTGTTCAGGCCCGGCGGGGGGAAGTGGTCGGTCATGTGTGGGCTCCTGTCGAGGATCCGGTCGAGCACGGCGGGGGCGCCGCCGGCGGGAAGGGCGTCGCCGCGCCAGGCGACGTGCTGGTCGGGGCGGACGAGCACGTTGTCGGCGCCGTACCGGTCGCGCACCCCGTCGAGGTGGACGACGGTGAACGGGACGGCGTCGCCGACCGCGTCCACGAAGGCCTTCTCGACGCTGCGGTCGGGCGTGAGCACGAGTAGCGCGAAGCTGCCGCCGATGCGGTCGTAGAGCGTGGTGCCGTAGGGGTCGACGACACCGTCGGGGGCGCGGTGGCCCGGCCGGGGGTCGTCCTCGTAGACGTCGGGACGCCACGGTGCGCCCAGCCGGTCGCCCGGCCAGATCACGGGCGAGGTGTCGTAGCGCTCGTCGAACGTGACCCCGGCGGCGTCGACGCGATCCTGTCCCAGGCGGCGGGTGATCTCGGCGCGCTTCCGCTGGGCGGAGAGGCTCAGGTCCGCGTCGTCCGGCACGCCGATCGCGCGGACGTCCGCCAGCGCGGCTCTCGACCGCCGGGCACGGGCCAGCGCGAAATCGGCGACCCGCCGGTTGTGGGGCCGTCGCTCCTGGTCGTAGGAGTCGAGCAGGGTGTCGGGGGCGGACCCGGCGAGCACGGCGGCGAGCTTCCAGCCGAGGTTCACCACGTCGCCGAAGCCCTCGCCGAGGTTGCCGCCCGGCGTGCGGACGTGCGCGGCGTCGCCGGCCAGCAGCACCCGGCCGGAGCGGAACGTGCGGGCGATCCGGGTGGCCTCGTAGAACGTCGTCGCCGACGCGATCTCGAGGTCGAGATCGAAGCCGAACGCGGCGCGTGCGGTCTCGAGCAGTTCCGCCTCGGACGGTTCGGAATCGAGCGGGAACGGCCCGGCGTAGACCCGCCATTCGCGGGTGCTGACCGCGGCGAGGAAGCCGGACGCCTTCTGGTTGACCACGATGTTCGTGCCGCTGGGCGCCGGCCCGACCCGGTCGGAGATGTCGCCGGTGCGCACGATCAGCCGGTAGCGCTTCTCGGTCGCGCGCTCGCCGTCGCGGGGAATGCCGGCCAGGCGGCGCACCGTGCTGCTGCCCCCGTCGGCGCCGAGCACGTACTTCGCCCGGACGGTCCGGCCGGAGACCTCGGCCTCGACGCCGTCGGGGGTCGAGGTCAGCGCGGTCAGCTCCCAGCCACCGGAGACGGGGACGCCCCGGGCCGCGAGATGGTCGAGGAACACCTTCTGCAGCGCGGACTGCGGGCGCCGCAACGCCTCCTCCGACGACGTCTGCCGAGCGCCGGACGACGCCGGAGCCGGAGCCGGCCCCAGCTCGTGGCCGACCAGGGCGGTGACGAGCCGGATCCCGCGGTTCCACTCGGGCGGGAACGTCCACTCGTCGCGGATGCGCTGCAGCACACCCCAGCGCCGGAAGTGCTCGACGACCCGGGGCGTGTGGCCCATCGCGCCGGCCCGGATCAGCGTGGCCTCGCGCGCCCGGTCCACGACGGCCACGCCGACGCCCCGCGCGGACAGCTCGATCGCCGCGGAGAGCCCGACCGGCCCGGCCCCGACGATCAGGACGTCGACAGCGGCCGGGGGAGCGACCGACGGAAACGGGACGACGTGGACCTCACGCATGGCGGTTCGCCGGGATCGGCAGGCCGAGGTGCCCGCGGAGCGTCTCGGCCCGGTACTCGGTGCGGAACAGGCCGCGTTTCTGCAGCAGCGGCACGACCCCCTCGACGAACGCCGTCAGCTCCTCCTCGGTGCGGAACGCGAGGTTGATGCCGTCGAACGTGCCGGCCGCGAACCACCGCTCGATGGTGTCGGTGACGGTCTCCGGCGCGCCCACGAACGGCGACTGCCGGAATTCGTTCGCGCTCTCGACGACCTGGCGCAGCGTGAGGTTCTCGCGGCGGGCCCGCTCGATGATCTTCGTCGCCCCGGTGCGCCCGCCGCGCTCGGCCAGGTGCGCGACGTCGGGGAACGGCCCGTCCGGGTCGTAGACGCTGAAGTCGTGCGCGCCGAACCCCCGCCCCAGTAGTGCCAGGTTCTGCGTGAAGCTGTTGTCCTCGGCGAAGATCTCCCGTTCGCGTTCCCGCGCCGCCGCGTCGGTGGACGCCACGATCGGGCTGCCGTGGATGAAGATCTTGAGGTGGTCGGGGTCGCGTCCGGCCGCGGCCGTGCGGCGCTTGACGTCGGCGTAGTACTCGTGGGCCTGCTCCAGTGAGCTGCCCGGCGCGTAGATGCCCTCGGCGACCCGCGCGGCCAGGTCGCGCCCCTCCTCCGAGACCCCGGCCTGGAAGATCACCGGCTGCCCCTGCGGCGACCGCGACAGGTTCAGCGGCCCGTCGACCCGGAAGTGCTCGCCGACGTGGTTCAGCGCGTGCAGCTTGGACGGGTCCAGGAACACGTCCCGCGACACGTCGGCCGGGAACGCGTCGTCCTCGTAGGAGTCCCAGAGCCCGCGGACGACCTGCACGGCCTCGAGCGCCCGGCCGTACCGGGTGGCGTAGTCGAGGTGTTCCTCCAGCCCGTAGTTGCGTGACGTCCCGGTGTCGAAACTGGTCACGACGTTCCAGCCGGCCCGCCCGCCGCTGATGTGGTCGAGCGAGCCGAACCGCCGGGCGAGGTTGAACGGCGAGTTGTAGGTCGAGCTCGCCGGCCGACCAGGCCGATCCGCGACGTGTGCACCGCGACCGCGGAGAGCAGGGTCAGCGGCTCGAGCCGGTTGAGGTAGTGCGACGGGTACGTGCTGGTGATGAACTGGCTGTCGACGATGAACAGCGCGTCGAACAGGGCGTCCTCGGCGAGCTGGGCCTGCCGGATGTAGTACTGGATGTCGATGCTGGCGTTCTTGGCGACCCGCGGGTCTTTCCACAGGCCGTGCTGGCCGGGCCCGCCGACCCCGTAGGGGTGGAGCGCGAGGTGGATCATGGTTCCCTCTCAGACGGAGAGAAGCGCGCGGAGCTCTTCTCGTTCGGTGCGGTCGGAGGACGCGGACCTCAGCGTCGGCACGGAGCTGACGAGCAACCGGCTGTACGCGTGCGACGGCGCGGTGATCAGGTCGCGCGTCGGGCGGTCCTCGACCAGTTCGCCCTGGTAGATCACGCCGATGCGGTCGGCGATCCCGGCCACCGACCCCAGGTCGTGGGAGATGAAGACCAGCGCGGCCTCCAACGACTTGAGGATCTCGAGCACGAGCACGCGGTTCGCCGAGTCCAGCGCGCTGACCGGCTCGTCGAGGATGACCAGCGCGGGGTCGGTGATCAGCGCGCGGGCCACCGCCACCCGCTGGCGCTGCCCGCCCGAGATCGCGCTGGGCAGCCGGTCGAGCAGCTCCGCGGAGAGCTTCACCCGCTCCAGCAGCGCGGCGGCCCCGGCCAGCGCCTCGGCCCGCGGCACGCCCCGCACCAGCAGCGGCTCGATCAGCGAGTCGGCGATCGTCAGGTCCGGGTCGAGGCTGCGCAGCGGGTCCTGGAAGACGTACTGGACGACGCCCCGGCGGCGGAACGCCCGCCACTTGCGCGTCGAGAAGCGGGTGACGTCGGAGCCGTCGACCGAGATGCTCCCCGCCGACGCCGGCACCAGGCCGAGCACCGCGCGGGCCAGCGTCGACTTGCCCGACCCCGTCTCACCGATGATGCCGACGGTCTCGCCCGGACGCACGTCCAGCGAGACGCCGTGCAGCACCTGGTGCCGGCCGTAGGAGACGGAGAGGTCCGCGACCTTCAGGATCGGCTCAGACATCGACGGCCTCCAGGTACTTGTCCAGGCCGTACTGCTCGTGTTCGGAGATCAGCAGGCGGGTGTACTCGTGCCGCGGGTCGTGCAGCACGTCGGCGGTCGTTCCGCGCTCGACGACCTCGCCGTCGCGCAGCACGAGCACCTCGTCGCACAGCTGGGCGATCACGGCCAGGTCGTGGGACACCACGAGCAGCGCCAGGCCGGTGCGTTCACGCAGGTCGGCCAGCAGGTCGAGGATCTCGGCCTGCACGATGACGTCGAGCGCGGTGGTGGCCTCGTCGGCGATGAGCACGGCCGGGTCGGCCGCGATCGCCGCGGCGATCAGCACCCGCTGGAGCATGCCGCCGGACAACTCGTAGGGGTACTGCTCGAAGACCAGCGCGGGGTTGCGCAGGTGGACGGCGTCGAGCAACTCCACGGCGCGACGCCGGGCGTCCCGCCGCGACGCCCGCTTCTTGACCCGGACCACCTCGGCGATCTGCGCTCCGACCTTCATCGACGGGTTGAGATAGGACGCCGGGTCCTGGAACACCGCGCTGATCGTCGAACCACGCAGACCTGTCCACTCGGCGTCCGACAACCCGGCGATGTCCCGTCCGCCGATCTCGATCGACCCCGCGGAGACGACGAAGTGTTCGGGCAGGATGCCCAGCGCCGCCCGGCACGTCAGCGTCTTGCCGCTGCCGGACTCGCCGACGATGCCGACGACCCGGCCGGGCGTGAGCTCGAACGAGACGCCCCGGACGATCTCGCGGTCTCCGACCAGGTCGCGGATGTGCAGGTCACGTACGGCGAGAGCGGTCATCGGGCGGCCACCTTCCGAGCGTCGATCAGGGCCCGCCCGGCCGCGCCGGAGACGTCGCGGATGGCGTCGGCCAGGAGGTTGGACGCCCAGACCGTCGCCATGATCAGCAGCGCGGGCGCGAGCGGCGCGAACGGCCGGTAGTGCAGGTAGTTCAGGTCCGAGGCCAGCAGCCCGCCCCAGGTCGGCGCGGGTGGCTGCACGCCGATGCCGAGGAACGTCAGGCTGGAGACGATGATGAACCCGACGCCGATCGTCTGCGCGAGCGCGACCGCGATCGGCGGGAGCACCTTGGCCCAGACGTGGCGGCGGATGATCCACCCGATCGAGGCGCCGGAGATCCGGGCCGCCTCCACGTACTGGGAGTGCGCGACGGCGAGGGTCGCCGCGCGCGTCACCCGGTAGAACAGCGGGGACACCAGCACGCCGGTGACCAGCATGGCCTGGGTGAGCCCGTTGCCCAGCAGCGCCGTGACCGCGACCGCGAACACCAGGAACGGCAACGCGACGAGCGTGTCGACCAGGCGCAGCGTCGTCCACTCGAACACCCGCCCGAGCAGCACCGAGAGCAGGCCGGGGACCACCCCGACGACGAGCGCCACCAGCGCGACGAGCACCGAACCGAGGACGCTGTCGCGGGAACCGACGAGCAGCCGGCTGAACACGTCCCGGCCGAGGTAGTCGGTACCGAGCCAGTGCGCACCGGAGACGCCCTGGAGCGGCTTCGCGGTCGGGACGTCGGGGGCGACCCACGGTCCGAGGATCGCCAGCAGCGCCACCACGAGCAGGATGCCGACGGCCAGCCGGCCGGCCCGGAGCGTGAGGATTCGTCGGAGCATCTCTAGACCCCTCGATGCGAGGCCGGCGTGATCTTGCCGAGCACCAGGTTGACGATCAGGTTGAAGCTCACGACGAGCACGATCGAGACGACCAGCACGCCCTGCACCTCGGGCACGTCACCGGCCTGGGCGGCGTCGTTGGCGAAGCGCCCGAAGCCCTGCAGGCCGAAGATCCATTCGGTGACGACGGAGGCGCCGATGATCACCGGGAACTTCAACCCGAGCACGGCCAGCGCCGGACCGACGCCGTTGGGCAGCACGTGGCGGACGAAGATCCGCCGGTGGCCCAACCCGCGCACGACCGCGCCGGTGACGTAGTTCTCCGAGTACGCGCCGACCAGCCCGGCCCGTAGCTGCCGGGCCACGTCGGCGATCGCGTCGAAGCTCAGCGCGAGCGCGGGCAGCATCAGGTGCCCGAGCCAGGGGGAGAAGCCGACCTCGAGCGGGATGTACCCGCCGGAGGGGAACCACCCCAGCCCGACCGCGAAGATCTCGACGAGCAGGATGCCGATCACGAACGGCGGCGCGATCGAGAAGACGGTGAGCACGCCGGTGATCGCCCGGTCGATCCAGGTTCCGCGGCGGAGCGCGGCCAGGGCGCCGAAACCGAAGCCGAAGACCACGCCGATGAGCATCGCGAGCACGGCCACCGACAGGCTGATCGCGAGCCCCTCGGCGATCAGCTGCGAGACGCTCACCCCGTTCGACCAGCTGCGGCCGAGGTCACCGCGCAGGACGTCGCCGAGCCAGTTCCAGTACTGCACCAGGAACGGCTGGTCGAGGCCCCACTCGTGCTCGATCCGGGCCACCGCCTCCGGGGTGGCGTCCTCGCCCAGCTGGGTGTGCGCCGGGCTCAGGCCGCTCAGGGCCCGGAGCGTGAACGTCACGAACGTCGCGACCAGGAAGACGGGTGCGAAGATCGCGAGCGAGCGGGCGACGGTGACCAGGACGCGGCCGGCCGCCCGTCGCGCCCTGACCCCCGACAGAACGAGCGGGGCATTCACCGCGATCGTCATCCGATCGTGACCCCGGTCCAGTCGATGTGCCCCGGATTGGCCGGCAGGGCCGAGACCGACTTGCTCTTGGCCAGCAGGTTCGGCGAGGAGTACGTGAACACCAGCGCCTTGCTCTCCAGGCCGGCGCGGGTGGCGGCCTGCAGCACCGAGGCGTAGTCCGGTGCCTCCAGCGGCGTCTGCCTGACCTTCGCGACCGCGGCCTCGAACCCGGCCGGCTGGTACGGCGAGCTCAGGTTAAGCGGGCCGTTCGGTCCGAAGTGCGCGGTGAGCGTCTGCACGGCCGAGTCGCGCCCGGTCGTCCCGTAGAGCGACAGCGTCAGGTCCTTGGCGAAGAACGGCGTCGCCCAGTTCTTGTCGACCTTGATGTCGATCGTGATCCCGACCGCGGCCAGCTGCGACTGGACGATCTCGGCCTGCGGGTCGGCGCTCGGGATGACGAGCGTGAGCTTGATCGGCGGGATGCCCTTCAGCAGCTCCTTGGCCTTGGCCGGGTCGTAGGCGTACTTGTCGGCCGACTGCGGGTCGTAGGCCACGTACTTCGTCGGGAACGGCTGGTCGGTGGACTCGCCGTAGCCGAATCCGAGCTTGTCGACGAACTCCCGCCGGTTGATCGCGTGGCGCACGGCGTCGACGACCTTGGGGTTGGTGAACGGCGCCTTGTTCACGTTGATGCTGATGTTGTTGGCGTTGAAGCCCGGCTGCACGAACACGTCCAGACCGGCGGCCTTGGCGGCTTCGGCGTTGTTCGGCGTGATGTCGGCGAAGTTGTAGACGCCGGTCTGCAGGCCCGAGACCACGGTCGCGGCGTCCGGCGCGGACACCAGCTCCACGTTCTCGATGTGGATGTTCTCGGCGTCCCAGTACTCGGGGTTCTTCTTCAGGACGGCCTTGGTGCCCGGGGTCAGCTGGGTGACGATGAACGGCCCGGCCCCGACCGGCTTCTGGTCGAGCGCGGTGGGGTCGGCCGCGGGGCTGGCCACCTGGAGCACCCGCTCGCCGAAGAGCAGCGGGATCTGGTAGTCGGTCTGCGTCAGCTGCACGACGACGTCGAGATCGCCGCTCGTCGTGACCGCCTTGATCGACGTCAGGTCACCGAAGAGCGCGGAGTTCTTCTGGGTCTTGGCGCGTTCGATCGCGGCCTTGACCGCGGCGGCGTTCACCGGGGTGCCGTCGCTGAACTTCAGCTTCGGCCGCAGGTGGAAGGTCACCTGGTCGCCGGTGTCGTTGTACTTCCAGCTCTCGGCGAGGTCGGGTACCGCGTTGCCCTTCTCGTCGGTCTTGGTCAGCGACGCGTAGACCAGCGCGAGTTCCCGGAACTGGGCGCCGCTGCCGGAGACCACCGGGTCCCAGTGCGTCGGGAAGTAGGACGTGGCCCACCGCAACGTGGACGTGCCGTCGCCGGAGGCGGCGGATCCGTTGCCGGCGCAGGCGGACACGGCCAGGGCCAGTGCGGCTAAGGCAACCGTGAAGCGGCGCATCGAGGTGCTCTTTCTGTTCATGAGACGGCGGACGCCGGCACGGCGGTGTGACGGTTGGCGGGGATGGGGAGCCCGAGGTTGCCGCGCAGCGTGCTGGCCTCGTAGTCGCTGCGCACGACCCCGCGCTCGCGCAGGATCGGCAGCACCTGGCCGGTGAAGCGGGCGAACTCCCGGGGCGAGTTCACGCTGATGCTGATCCCGTCGAAGCCCCCGCCGTCGAACCAGCGCTGGATCTCGTCGGCGACGGTCCGCGGCGAGCCGACGAACGGGGAGCGGTGGGCGGACAGCTGGTGCTCGACGACCTGGCGGAGCGTGAGGCCGTTCTCGCGGGCGTGCCGGGTGATCGCCTCGGCCTGCGTGCGGAAGCTGTTCGCCGCGTCCGCGTCGACCTCGGGGAACGGGGCGTCGAGGTCGTACCGGCCGAAGTCGTGCCACCCGAACGGGCGCCCGAGTTCGGCCAGCGCGCGGTCGAACGACTTCGCGGTCAGGATCGCGGTCTCGCGGGCGCGGGCTTCCTCGTCGGTGTCGGCGATGATCGGGAAGATGCCCGGCATGATCAGCACGTGCTCCGGGTCGCGGCCCTTCGCCGCGGCGCGTTCCCGCAGCTCGGTGCGGAACGCGGCCGCCTGCTCCAGCGTCGCCGCGTGGGTGAAGATCGCGTCGGCGATGCTCGCGCCGAGGTCGCGGCCCTCCTCGGAGTCCCCGGCCTGGAAGATCACCGGCTGACCCTGCGGGGAGCGCTCGAGGTTGAGCGGCCCGACCACCGCGAAGTGCTCCCCGCGGTGGTCGAGCGTGTGCTGCTTCGAGGGATCGAAGAACACGCCGCGTTCCTTGTCGCGCGGGAACGCGTCGGCCTCGTAGGAGTCCCACAGGCCCTGGGCCACCCGCACGTGTTCGAGCGCGCGGCCGTAGCGGGTCGCGTAGTCGAAGTGCTGCGCGCGGCTGTAGTTGCCGGCCGTGCCCGCGTCGCCGGTGGCCACGACGTTCCACCCGGCCCGCCCGCCGCTGATGTGGTCCAGCGAGTAGAGGCGCCTGGCGACGTTGAACGGCTCGTTGTACGAGGTCGTGATCGTGCCGACCAGGCCGACGTGGCTGGTGTGCACGGCCACCGCCGAGAGCAGGGTCAGCGGCTCGAGCCGGCTCAGGTAGTGGTTCGGCGAGTCCTTGGTGATGAACTGGCTGTCGACGATGAAGACGAGGTCGAACTTCGCCGCCTCGGCCTCCTGGGCGCGGGCGATGTACCAGCGGATGTCGACGCTGGCGTCGGCGGCGACGTCCGGCTCCAGCCAGGCGTTGTGCTGACCAGGGCCGCCGACGCCGAGGAGGATGGCCCCGAGCTTCAAGGTCTTCATGTCGAGTATCCTGATCAAGTAAGTAGGGAATGTCCAACGACGGATCGTGATCGCGACTCATCACGGATGCTGATCAATCGAGGTGGAGATGAGCCTGGACATCGGGCCGTTGCGCAGTTTCGTCGCGATCGACGACTGCGGCGGTTTCCAGCGGGCCGCGCGGTCGCTCCAGCTGAGCCAGAGCGCGATCAGCCAGCACGTCCGCCGGCTGGAGGCGGCGGTCGACCGGCCGCTCGTCGTGCGCCACGGGCGCGGCTCGCGGTTCACGCCCGACGGTGAGCGGCTGCTGACCCACGCCCGGCGGATCCTCGCCGTGCACGACGAGGCCCTGCACGCGTTCGGCGTCGAGGCGGAACGGGTCCTGGTGATCGGGTCCACCGAACACGCGGCCACCCAGCTGCTCCCGTGCCTGAGCGGGGCGTTGGGCGCGAGCACCCGGTTCCGGATCGACCGGGGCACCCGGCTGCGTGCCGCGCTGGCGGCCGGGGCGATCGACCTCGCGCTGCTGCTGGGCCCGGCCGACGAACCCCGCTCGGTGCCGGTCGGCGAGCTGGAGCTCACCTGGTACGCCGCCCCCACCTGGACGCCGCCCGCGCCCGGCCGGCCGATTCCCCTGGCCGCGTTCGACGACCCCTGCGCGCTGCGCACCCGTGCGCTCGAGACGCTCGCCGAGGCCGGGGTGCCGGCCGTGATCAGCGCCGAGTCCGCGCAGCTGGCCGGGGTGCACGCCACGGTCGGCGCCGGCCTGGGCGTGGCACTGCTGGCCACGCTCGGTCAGACCCCGGAAGGTCTCGCGCCGCGTTTCGACCTCCCGCAGGCGCGGCCGATCCCGCTGCACCTCGGGTTCCGGCCGGGCCTCGCAGCCGAGCTCGTGCGAGCGGCCGCGAGCGCGGTCGCGCGCCTGATCGACGTCGACGTTCTCGCGAAAGGTGCCTGATGAGCCACCCGTTCCACGTTCCCGCCGGTTCCCGGACGCCCAGCGGGGTCGTGCTCCCGGCCGACATCGACCCGTTCCACCGCCGGCTGCACCGCATCGCCCCGGCCGGCCTCGTCGGCGACACCACCCAGACCACGGGGATGCGCCGGCGCGAGGCGATCAGCGGCAAGACCGTGGGCGCGCGGAACCTCTGGATGGGGCAGACGCACGTCCCGGCGTCGACGAACTCGGCCAACCACCACCACGGCGCGTCGGAGACCGCGATCTACGTCGTGTCCGGCCACCCGGCGTTCGTGTTCCTCGACCTCGAGGGCGAGGAACCGGTGGAGACGCGGGTGCAGACCGCGCCGGGCGACTACGTGTTCGTGCCGCCGTGGGTTCCGCACCGCGAGGAGAACCCCGACCCGGACGCCGAAGCCGTCGTGGTGATCGCCCGCACCACCCAGGAGGCGATCGTGGTCAACCTCGACGAGCTGAGCTGGACCGGCGTCACCCCAGACCGCCCCGCTTGACCAGCTGCGCGGCGATGACGTTGCGCTGGATCTCGTTGGTGCCCTCGCCGACGATCATCAGCGGCGCGTCCCGGAAGTAGCGCTCGACGTCGAACTCGCGGGAGTAGCCGTATCCCCCGTGGATGCGCACCGCGTCGAGCGCGACCTGCATCGCGGTCTCGGAGGCGAACAGCTTCGCCATGCCGGCCTCCAGGTCGCAGCGCTCGCCGGACTCGAACTTCTCCGCCGCGAACAGGATCAGCTGCCGGGCGGCGGTGAGCTTGGTGGCCATGTCGGCCAGGTAGTTGCCGATCGACTGGTGCTGCCAGATCGGCTTGCCGAACGACTCCCGCTCCTGCGCGTAGCGCAGCGCGTCGTCGAAAGCCGCCTGTCCGACGCCGAGCGCACGCGCCGCGACCTGGATGCGACCGGTCTCCAGGCCTTTCATCATCTGGGCGAACCCGCGGCCCGGCTCGCCGCCCAGCACCGCGTCGGCCGGAACGCGCTTGTCGTCGAAGAGGAGCTCGCACGCCTCGACGCCTTTGTAGCCGAGTTTCGGCAGGTCCTTCGAGACGGTGAGGCCGGGGCCGGGTTCGACGAGGAGAACCGAGATGCCCCGGTGCTTCGGCTCGGCCTCCGGGTCGGTCTTGCACAGCAGCGCGATCAGACCGGAGCGGCGGGCGTTGGAGATCCAGGTCTTGGTGCCGTTGATCGTCCAGCCGTCCGGGGAGCGCCGAGCGAGCGTGGCCAGGTTCTGCAGGTCCGAGCCGCCGCCCGGCTCGGTGAGCGCCATCGTCGCCCGCAGCTCGCCGGTGGCCATCCGGGGCAGATACCGGTCCTTCTGCTCCGCCGTGCCGTACGTGAGCAGCAGCTTCGCGACGACGGTGTGCCCGCCCATCGCCCCGGCCAGCGACATCCAGCCCCGCGCGAGCTCCGCGGTGACGAGCGCGTAACACGGCATCGTCACGGGCGCCTCGCCCCACGGCTCCGGGATCGCGAGCCCGAAGACGCCGAGCTGTTTCATCTGCTCGATGAGTGCTTCCGGGTAGGTGTCGGCGTGCTCCAGGTCGCGGACGACCGGCTTGACGTCGCGGTCGACGAACTCCCGGACGGTCGCGACGACCTCGTGCTCTTCCGCGCTCAGCACAATGTTCTCCGGGGGTGTCCGATCGGGGTGGCCTCGTTCGTAGCGGGGATGAAAGGTTAACCGCCGAAGGAGTCGCCCCTCATGATCGCCCGCCGCCTCTACGACCTGCTCGAGCCGATCTGCCTGGTCACCTACTTCGAGGACGAGTGCAACGAGGAGCTCGCCGCGCTCGGCCACCGCACCTACTGGGACGGCTACTTCGCCAGCCGGGCCGGTGCGCTCGGGCGGGTGCCGGCGGAGGTCGTGCACGCGGCCTTCTACAGCTTCGCCGACGGCGAGGCCGCCCGGCACATCCCGAGCGCGTGGGAGACGATCCCGCCCGAGGCGTCGGTCGCCGCGCGCGAGCGGGGCAGCGCGGCGTCCCTGCGGCGCATCCTCGGCGACGAACTGGCCGGCTCCCCGGGCCTGGAGCGCGCCGCCGACCTCACGACGAAAGCGGCGTTCGGTGCCCCCACCGCGGGCCGGGTGATGTACGCCGGGATGCGCACGCTCCCGGTGCCGGGCGACCCGGTGGCCCGGCTGTGGCACTCCGCGACCGTGCTGCGTGAACACCGCGGTGACGGGCACGTCGCCGCGCTGGTCGGGGCGGGCGTCGGCGGCACCGAGGCCCACATCCTCTCCGCGCTCGACCTGGGCATCTATCCGGCCGAGTCGTTCGGGCGCGTGCACCACCTGCCGAAGGCACGGCTCGCCGCGGTCATGGCCGGGCTACGTGAGCGGGGCCTGGTCGACGCCGACGGCCGGCTCACCGATGCCGGCCGGGAGACGAAGCGACGCGTCGAGGTGCTCACCGACGAACTCGCCGCCCCGCCGTACCGGGCGCTGTCCCCGGCCGAGCTCGACGAGCTGATCGCCGGGCTCGAACCGATCACCGCGCGGCTGGTAGCCGCTTCTCGATGAACGGGGCCAGACGCGCCAGCGCCTCCTCGATGCCCGCGGTGGCGCCGGCGAACGAGATGCGCAGGTAGCGCCCGCCTTCGACCGGGTCGAAGTCGATGCCCGGGGCCACGGCCACGCCGGTCTCGCCGAGCAGTTCGTAGGTGAACCGCATCGAGTCGTCGGTGAGGTGTCCCACGTCGGCGTAGACGTAGAACGCACCGTCGGCCGGCGCGAGCCGGTCGATCCCGAGCGCCGGCAGGCCCTCGAGCAGCAGCGCGCGGTTACGCGCGTACCGTTCGACGTGCGAGTCGGCCTCGGCGTACGACTCGGGGGTGAACGCGGCGACGGCCGCGTACTGCGGCAGCGCGGGCGGGCAGATCGTGAGGTTGCCGGTGAGCCGGTCCACCGCGCGACGCAACGCCTCCGGCACGAGCAGCCACCCGAGCCGCCAGCCGGTCATCGAGAAGTACTTCGAGAACGAGTTGACGACGATCGTCTCGCGGGAGGTCTCCCAGGCGCACGCGGTCGCGGGGGAGCCGAGGTAGCTCAGGCCGTGGTAGATCTCGTCGCTGATCAGCCAGATGCCCCGCTCCCGGCAGTAGGTCGCGAGCGCGGCGAGCTCGGCGGCGTCGAGCACGGTGCCGGTGGGGTTGGCCGGGCTGGCCACGACCAGGCCGCGCACCGGCTCGTCCAGCTCCTCGAGCATCGCGACCGTGGGCTGGAAACGGGTCTCCGGACCGCACGGCAGCTCGACGACCTCGCAGCCCAGCGCGGTGAGGATGTTGCGGTAACACGGGTAGCCGGGGCGGGCCATGGCCACCCGGTCGCCGGCGTCGAACGCGGCCAGGAACGCGAGCTGGAACCCGCCGGACCCGGCGGTGGTGACCACGACGTCGTCGGGGGCCACGTCGAGGCCGTACACGCGGCCGTAGTGCGACGCGATGCCCTCGCGCAGCTCCGGGATGCCGAGCGCGACCGTGTACCCGAGCACCTCGGTCTCGAGCGCGGCCGCGGCGGCCGCCCGTACCGGCGCGGGTGCGGGCGTGGAGGGCTGGCCGGCCGAGAGGTTGATCAGGTCGCCCCGCGTGCGCGAGCGCTCGGCCGCGGCGGCCCAGACGTCCATGACGTGGAACGGTTCGACGCCGGAGCGGCCGGAAGGACCGAGAGAACTGTGCACGGTCCTTTTTATCTCGGTAGCTCGTGATCCGGGCAGGTCACCCGCAGCTCGGCGTCGCCGAACGGCTGGTCGACGAAGTCGCAGTGGTGCGGGCGATCGGTGCCCCGGTGCGCGTCGGGCACGTAGAAGCGGCAGGTCAGGCACATCTGGGACACGGGGATGAGCCGGCGGTCCTGCAGTTCGCGCATCAACGTGACCGTGCTCTTGAGCATCGTCGCGAAGTCGGCCTCGTCGAGCGTCTCCACCGCGCCGCTCAGCTCCTCGGAGGCGACGTTCACCCGGGCGGCCTCGGCCTCGCCGGCCGGCGTGAGGCTCAGCAGGATGACCCGGGCGTCGCCGGGGCTCTTCGTCGCGTCCAGGAGTTCCTTGCGGCGCAGGACCTTCACCGCGTCGGAGACAGTGGGCGGCGTCGACGCGAGCGCGGTGACGATGTCGCCCTGGCGCAGCGCACCGCGGCCGCCGTGCAGCAGCGTGAGGATGTCGGCCTGCAGCGGGGAGAGGTTGTGCGGCCCGGCGTTGCGCCAGGCCTCCATGCGGACGGCCTGGCCCAGCCGGGCCAGCCCCACCAGGAGCTGGCTGGCCGGCGGTGGTCCGGGCACGTCCGACATGGGATTCAACCTAGCGGGGCGGTCAGTGGCTGATGATGACGCCGGGGACCTCGGGGAAGTCCAGCGTCGTCTGGCCGACCGAGTTGAAGTAGTTCGTGAACGTGTTGAGCGCGACCGCGGCGACGATCTCGCCGATCTCCCCGTCGCTGTACCCGGCGCGGCGCACCGCGTCGAGGTCGTCGTCGCTCACGAAGCCCTTCGCGGTGATGACCGCCTTCGCGAACGTGAGCGCGGCCTCGGTCTTGGGGTCCGACGCCCGGGCGCTGCGTCCGGCGGCGAGGTCGTCCTCACTGACCCCGGCCTTCGCGCCGAGCACGGTGTGCGCGGCCAGGCAGTAACCGCAGTCGTTCTCGACCGCGGCGACGAGCGCGATCTGCTCCTGCACCCGGCCGGGCAGCTTGCCCTTCGAGAGGGCGCCGCTGAACTGCAGGTACGCGTCGAGCACGGCCGGCGAGGAGGCCATCGCCCGCATCATGTTCGGCGTGGTGCCGAGGGCACGCTCGACCTTGCCGAGCAGGGCGCGGGCCGGCGGCTCGGCGACGGCGGGGTCAACGGTAGCGAGGCGAGGCATGGCGCACGTCCTTCATTTGGCACTGCCAAGTATCTCTTGGCAGTGCCAACAATACGGCCCGGACGGCGTGCGGCAAGGGGGAAGTGACCGGGGTTACATCACTGGCGGTCGAGGCCGGAGAGCGGTGCGGCCGGAGGGCGGTGGGGCCGGAGGGCGGTGCGTCGCCCTCCGGCGGGTGGGTCAGCCGGCGGTGGCCGATCGGCGCAGGTCGTCGGTGGTGACGCGGTAGAACTTCAGCAGTTCGGCCGCGGCGCGGGTGCCGTGGTCCCCGACCAGGTCGGAGAGCGCGCTGATCGCCTCCCGGGCGTTCCGCTGGTCGCGGGCACCCTTCGAGTACGCGACCACGGCATCGTGCGCGCGCTGGACGCGGAGCTCGGACCGGGTGGGGAGGAGGGCGTCGATCGTGTCCAGCGAGGCGAGCGCGTGGGGGTCGAGGGGCGGGTCGGACGGCGTCATGTCCGGGTCCTTCCGTATGGGCGTGGACGGCCATGGTGTCCAGGTCTCCGATCCGGGCCCGAAGGTGCCTACGTCCGCTCATAGATCTCTGGTCACATAGGCCGTTCGGCGTTGTCAGCGGTGCTGAACTGGACAAGACTCGCGGTGACGTGGGGAGTTCCCGAGCTCCGGGGGAAGCTGATGTTCCGCAAGATGCTGGTGGCCAACCGGGGCGAGATCGCGATCCGGGCGTTCCGGGCGGCGTACGAGCTCGACGTCGCGACGGTCGCGGTGTTCCCGCACGAGGACCGCAACTCGTTGCACCGGGCGAAAGCCGACGAGTCTTACCAGATCGGCGAGCCGGGGCACCCGGTCCGCGCGTACCTGTCGGTGGACGAGATCATCCGGGCCGCGAAGAAGGCCGGCGCGGACGCGGTCTACCCCGGCTACGGGTTCCTCTCGGAGAACCCGGAGCTCGCGCACGCGTGCCGCGAGGCCGGCATCACGTTCGTCGGGCCGCCGGCCGAGGTGCTGCACCTGACCGGCAACAAGGCGCGCGCGGTCGCGGCCGCCCGGGAGGCCGGGGTGCCGGTGCTCCGGTCGTCCGCCCCGTCGGCCGACGTCGAGGAACTGCTGACCACGGATCTCGAGTTCCCGGTCTTCGTCAAAGCCGTCGCCGGCGGTGGCGGGCGCGGTATGCGCCGGGTCCAGGACCGCGACGGCCTGCGCGAGGCGATCGAGGTCGCGATGCGCGAGGCGGAGTCCGCGTTCGGCGACCCGACCGTCTTCCTCGAACAGGCCGTGGTCAACCCGCGCCACATCGAGGTGCAGATCCTCGCCGACGGCGACGGCAACGTCGTCCACCTCTACGAGCGCGACTGCTCGGTGCAACGCCGCCATCAGAAGGTCGTCGAGATCGCCCCGGCGCCGAACCTCGACCCGGTGCTCCGCGACCGCATCTGCGCCGACGCGGTGAACTTCGCCCGGCGCATCGGCTACGTCAACGCCGGCACCGTGGAGTTCCTGCTCGACGAGCGCGGCAACCACCACTTCATCGAGATGAACCCGCGCATCCAGGTCGAGCACACGGTCACCGAGCAGGTCACCGACCGGGACCTGGTCATCGCCCAGCTGCGGATCGCGTCCGGGATGACGTTGCCGGAACTGCGCCTCACCCAGGACGACATCACGCTCAACGGCGCGGCGATGCAGACCCGCATCACCACCGAGGACCCGGCCAACGGGTTCCGGCCCGACGTCGGCACGATCTCGGTCTACCGGTCGCCGGGCGGGCCGGGCGTGCGGCTCGACGGCGGCACCGTGCACGTGGGCGCCGAGGTCTCGGCGCACTTCGACTCGATGCTGGTCAAGCTGACCTGCCACGGTCACGACTTCGCCAACGCCGCCCGCCGGGCCCGGCGCGCGATCGCCGAGTTCCGCATCCGCGGCGTCGCCACGAACCTGCCGTTCCTGGCCGCGGTGCTCGAGGACGAGGACTTCCAGTCCGGCCGGGTCACCACCGCCTTCATCGAGGACCGCCCGCACCTGCTGCGTGCCCGCCCGTCGGCCGACCGCGGCTCGCGTGCGCTCCAGTACCTCGGCGAGGTCACGGTCAACAGGCCCAACGGCCCCCGGCCCGTCGTCGTCGAACCGTCGGCGAAACTGCCCCACTACGTCGATCCGGACGCCGAGGCGCCGGCCGGATCCGCGCAGCTGCTCCGGGAACTCGGCCCCGAACGTTTCGCGCGGAGGCTCCGCGAGCAGACCGCGGTCGCGGTCACCGACACCACGTTCCGGGACGCACACCAGTCCCTGCTGGCCACCCGGGTCCGCACGAAGGACCTGGTCGCGATCGCCCCCTACGTGGCCCGCACCGTGCCCGAGCTGCTGTCGCTGGAGTGCTGGGGCGGCGCGACCTACGACGTCGCGCTGCGCTTCCTCGCCGAGGACCCGTGGGAGCGGCTGGCCGCGATCAAGGCCGCCGCCCCCAACATCTGCACGCAGATGCTGCTGCGCGGGCGCAACACCGTCGGCTACACGCCGTACCCGACCGAGGTGACCGACGCGTTCGTCCAGGAGGCCGCGGCCACCGGCATGGACATCGTCCGCATCTTCGACGCCCTCAACGACATCGGCGAGATGCGGCCGGCGATCGACGCGGTGCGCGGCACCGGCACGATGCTGGCCGAGGTGGCGCTCTGTTACACCGCCGACCTGTCCGACCCCGGTGAGAGCCTCTATACGCTCGACTACTACCTGCGGCTGGCCGAGCAGATCGTCGACGCCGGTGCGCACGTGCTGGCGATCAAGGACATGGCCGGGCTGCTCCGCCCGCCGGCCGCGCGGACGCTGGTCACCGCGTTGCGCGACCGTTTCGACCTGCCGGTGCACCTGCACACCCACGACACCGCGGGCGGTCAGCTCGCCACGCTGATCGCGGCGATCGACGCCGGGGTCGACGCGGTCGACGCCGCCGTCGCGTCGATGGCCGGGACCACCTCCCAGCCGTCGCTCTCCGCGCTGGTCGCGGCCACCGACCACACCGGGCGCGCCACCGGGCTCTCGCTGGCCGCGGTCAGCGACCTGGAGCCGTACTGGGAGGCCGTGCGCAAGGTGTACGCGCCGTTCGAGTCCGGGCTCGCGTCGCCGACCGGGCGCGTCTACACCCACGAGATCCCCGGTGGCCAGCTGTCGAACCTGCGTCAGCAGGCGATCGCGCTCGGCCTCGGCGACCGGTTCGAGCTGATCGAGGACTGCTACGCCGCCGCCGACCGGATGCTCGGCCGGCTGGTGAAGGTCACGCCCTCGTCGAAGGTCGTCGGTGACCTGGCGCTGCACCTGGTCGGAGCGGGCGTGAGCGCCGCGGACTTCGAGAAGGACCCGGCGAGCTTCGACGTGCCGGACTCGGTGGTCGGCTTCCTGCGCGGCGAACTCGGCGTGCCGCCCGGGGGCTGGCCGGAGCCGTTCCGCACCCGGGCGCTGGAGGGCCGGGCCCCCGCGTCACCGAAGGCCTCCCTGACCGACGACGACCGCGACGGTCTGCGCACCGACCGGCGCCACACGCTCAACCGGCTGCTGTTCCCCGGTCCGACCCGCGAGTTCGACGCCCACCGGGAGCAGTACGGCGACACGTCGGTGCTCAGCTCGAAGGACTTCTTCTACGGCCTGGAGGAGGCGAAGGAGCACACGGTCGAGCTCGAACCCGGCGTCACGCTGCTGATCGAGCTGGAGGCGGTGTCCGGGCCGGACGAGCGCGGGTACCGCACGCTGCTCACGACGCTGAACGGGCAGCTGCGCCCGGTGTCGGTGCGCGACCGGTCGGTCGCGTCCGAGGTGAAGGCGGCCGAGAAGGCCGACCGGGCGAACGACGGGCACGTGGCCGCTCCGTTCGCGGGCGTCGTCACGCTGCAGGCCGACGAGGGCGACGAGGTGGCGGCCGGACAGGTCGTCGCGACGATCGAGGCGATGAAGATGGAGGCCTCGATCACCGCGGGCCGCGCGGGCACGGTACGGCGCCGGGCGATCGGCGCGGTGCAGCAGGTGGAGGGCGGCGACCTGCTGATCGAGCTGAGCTGAGCGCTACTCGGGCCGGGTGGTCGTCCGCCCGGCCCGAGCGGCGATCTCCTGCAGCTTGGCGACGTGGGCGCTGAGCGCGTCGCGGCCGGCGTCGGACAGCCGGATCCAGGTGCGGGGACGCTTGCCGACGTAGCCCTTGCGCACCTCGACGTGCCCGGTCTCGCTCAAGCTCGAGATCCGCTTCGACAGCGCCGAGTCGGTGAGCTGCACCGAGTCGCGCACGAACGCGAACTCCGCCCACTCGGTGGCGGCCAGCAGCGCCACGATCGACAGCCGCACCGGCTCCAGGAGCTGCTGGTCCAGCTGCGGCTCGGTCATCGCCGGACCAGCATGCGGTGTTCCCACCACGGCCCGGCGAACGCGAGCAGCAGACCGCCCACGATGGACACGACGAGCGCCAGGTGCGGAACGTCGAGCCGCATCAGGACGAGCATCACCGCGAGCGACCCCAGCGCGCCGATCAGGCCCAGGCGCACCTGACGCGACGTGCTCTGACGCCGCGGCTGGGTGCGCCGGCCGAGCATCCGGGTGCCCCACCGGGTGGTCGAGAGGACCGCCAGGACGATCAGTAAGCCGACGATCGTCGTGCCCCAGTCGTCGAGGAAGCCGGGCGCGAATTCACCGACGAACCCGTAGGCGATCACGGCGACGCCGCCGCCGATCCACCACCACCGCGACGAGCGCGAACCGTCCACCGACTGCTGCTTCCGCGCGTCGACGTCACGCAGGGCGTGCTGGGCTTCTTCGGGGGTCGGTACCGACATGATGTCCTCCAGCTTCTCGGGAAGTACTTTCTCCACTAGAAAGTACTTCGCACTTTCCGTAGGAGCAAGTACTTCCCGACATCGCGGTCGGTCCGGAGAGCTCCACAGTCGGCGGACGACGGCTTTCCGACATCGGTCGGAGCACGGAGGAAGACCCCGGCTATCTTGCGGGGCATGGGCGTCGTCGTCGTTCTCGTGATCGTGCTGTTCATCGCCTTGTTCGGCGGGCTGACGGTGCGCGATCTCGCGCGGATGCGGGGCTGGCCGGCGACGAGCGCGACCGTCGTCGACAACGTGTACGACCCGCACCGGGGGGAGAACGGCGGCGGCATGTACCAGTCGATCGTGGAGTTCCGCACCGCGGACGGCCGCGTCGTCCGGTCCAGCGACCGCAGCTGGAGCGGCCGGCCGTCCTACCGGACCGGGGCCGAGGTCACGGTCCGCTACGACCTGAGCAACCCGGAGCGCGTGGTGGTGGGCCGCAAGAACACGCTGATCTGCGGCGCCATCACCCTCGTCCTGATCGTCTTCCTGGCCCTCGCCGCGACCCGCTGAGAGCTACATCTTCTCCGCGCCGGCGCGGACCGCCTCGCGGATGCGGGCGTACGTGCCGCACCGGCAGATGTTGCGCAGCCCGTCGAGGTCGGCGTCGGTGATCTCGCGCCCCTCGGCCTTCACCCGCTCGACCAGCGCCACCGCGGCCATGATCTGCCCCGGCTGGCAGTAGCCGCACTGCGCGACGTCGACGTCCAGCCACGCCTCCTGCATCGGGTGCAGCTCCTTGCCGACGGTGGCCGGCAGGCCCTCGATCGTCGTGACCTCGTCGGTCGGCCGCACGTCACCGACCGGGATCGCGCACGGGTTCACGGCCTTGCCGTTCAGGTGGCTGGTGCAGGCTTTGCAGACGTTGATCCCGCACCCGTACTTCGGGCCGGTGATGCCCAGGACGTCCCGGAGCACCCAGAGCAGACGGACGTCGTCGGGCACGTCGACCGACACCTGCTTGCCGTTGACGCGGAAAGTACGCACAGCACTCCTACTCAGCGAAGGAACGGCCATCGGTCGGCGACGGCGGCACCGGGGGGATCGTCGGCTTGACCGGGAACGAAATCGTGCCGTGGTTGATCGGGAAACTGGTCGGCATCCGCCCCGTCGCGCGCCCGTACGCGCAGGCCACGGCGGCGAACGCGGTGGCCACCCCGAGTTCCCCGGCGCCGCCGGGGTGGTCGGAGGAGTTCGGCAGCACGATGACCCGCAGATCGAGCGGGGTGTTCCACTGCCGCGTGTAGAAGTAGTTGTCCCAGGAGGCCTCGAGGAAGTACCCGTCGCGCAGATGCAGGCTCGAGGTCAGCGCCAGCGCGATCCCGTCCGAGACGCACCCCATCATCTGGGCCTCCAGGCCCCGCGGGTTGACGGTCAGCCCGACGTCAACGGCCATGATCGCGCGGGTGACGCGCGGTCCGGTCACGCCGTCGCGGACCTTCCGGCCGACGGTCTCCGGCCGGTTGTCGATCTCGACGAGCGCCGCGCTCACCGACTTGTACTCGGTGTGCAGCGCGATGCCCTGCGCGGTACCCGCAGGCATCGGCCGGCCCCACTCGCCCTCGGCCGCGACCTTCTCCAGCGCCGCCAGCGCCCGCTCGTCCTGCAGCAGCTCCCGGCGCAGCTGATAGGGGTCCTTCCCGGCGGTCCGCGCGAGCTGGTCGATCATCAGCTCACGCGCGCACGTCACGTCGGGGGAGTAGACGTTGCGCATGCTGCCGGTGTTGAAGCTCTTGTCGGTCTCGGCCAGCAGCCGGCTGACCGCCCCGAACTTGTACGGCGTCGACTGGCTGAGCTGGAAGAACGTCTCGGAGAACCCGATGTCGCCGACGGGCAGCTTCGCCACCACCGCGGTGAAGATCTCCCCGAGCCCGTGACCCAGGTCCGTCGACACGCTCGTGTGCCGCTGGCTGAAGCTCAGAACTTCTCCGCCGACGTGGGACAAGCGCACGCGTGAGGTGGCCATCGGGTGCGTGCGGCCCTGCCGGGCGTCGTCGGCGCGGTGCCAGAGCAGTTTCACCGGCTTGCCGACCGCCTTCGAGATCTCCGCGGCCTCGAGCGCGGCGTCGAAGAACAGCTTGCGCCCGAACGAGCCGCCGCTCTCGACGACGTGCACCGTTACGGCCGACACTGGTAACCCGAGCTTCGCCGCGATCGTCTGCTGGGCCACGATCGGCGATTTCAGCCCGGCCCAGATCTCGGCGCGGCCGGCCCGCACGTCGGCGACCGCGCAGTTGGGCTCCAGCGCGCTGTTGCCGCGGAAGTAGAAGGTGAACGTGCTCTCCAGCGTCGGCGTGAGCGGCTTGGGCCCGAGCGGGATCTCGGCCCGGCGCAGCTCGGCGAGTACGTCCTCGTCGGACTTCCCCTCCGCCGTTCCGGCCTTCCAGTCGACGCGGAGCGCACGCACGCCGTCGATGCACTGGCCGAACGTCGCGGCGCGCACGGCCACGCCGGTGGAGATCGTCACGACGTCGGTGACCCCGGGCATCGCGCGGACCTCGGCCAGGTTGACCACCGAGCCGACCGTGCCGTTGATCGTCGGTGGCCGGCACACCATCGTCGGTTTCGCGTCCGGCACGTCGAGGTCCAGCGCGAACGTCTTGCGCCCGGTCACCGCGGCCAGCGCGTCGATCCGTTTGCGCGGCGTCCCGATCACGCGGAAGTCCTTCGACGCGGTGAGCTGAACCGACACCCGTTCGTCGACGCTGCTCGCCGCCTTGGTCGCGAGGTCACCGATCGCCAGTTTCCGGCCGGCCCGGTCGCTGACGACCCCGTCCTTGAACGTGAGCGCGGTGGTGCCGAGCTGGGCCGCCGCGGCCTCCAGCAGGCGTTTGCGCGCGACGGCCGCGGCGACCCGGATCGGCACGTAGGTGGAGAACGTGGTGTTGGAGCCGCCGGTGAGCTGGTTGAAGACCAGCTCCGGCCGGGCGTCGGCAAGCGTGATCCGGACCCGGTCCAGCGGTACCGACAGCTCCTCGGCGATCAGCATCGCGGTCGAGGTGGTGATGCCCTGCCCCACCTCGGCGCGGGGCAGCGCGAACGACACCGTGCCGTCGGTGTTCACGACCACGGAGATCAGGTTCGCGGTCGGGGCGGCCGCGAGCGTCATCGCGTCGTTGAGGTCGACGATCTCGGTGATGTCCAGCGACGGCAGCCGGGGCTCGGCCGCTCCGGCGCCGGTGGCGGGAACCAGTTCCGCGGCCGCGACGAGCGTCGGGGCGGCCAGCACGTACCCGAGAAAACGGCGTCGTCCGATCTCCATGCGTGAACCTTGCCCTAGCTGGGACGGTTGGTGGCAGGAATGTCGATTTTGATGCCCTGCTTTGTCGGGAGTCGGAAGAGGCTGTAGTGACTTCCGATGGAGGCGGTGTCGATGACTGCCGGCAACCGACGTCGGGGAGGTCGTGGTTGCTCAGGGCCAGTGGATCGTGGCCAGGAATCGGTCTACCGCGTCGGTGACGCGGGTCAGCACCGCGATCGAGTCCGACAGCGGGCCGGGGACGTACATGCCGTGGTCCGCGTCGTCGACCTCGAGCACGTGCGGGGTGAGCCGCCGCGCGGTCGCGCCGTTCCAGGCGCTGTCGGCGGTGCCGCCGACGAGCAGGAAGGGCGCGGTGGCGCCGGCCAGGGCGTCGACGGCCTCGGGGGAGGTGAGCAGCGGGGTGAGCCAGACCGCGGGCAGAGCCCGCTCGGCGGCCAGCGGCGCGGCGAGCGTACCGAGCGACTTGCCGATCAGCAGCGGGGCTGCGGTCACCGGTGAAGCCGCGGTCAGCGGTGAGGCGCCGGTCAGTGGTGAGACACCGGTCAGCAGCGGGGTGATCTGGGCCCGCACCCAGCTCGCCGGGGTCGGCACCGGCGGGTTCTCCGACCACGAGTGCCGGTGGACGGTCGCGCCGCGCCGCTGGGCGACGTCGCCGGCGTACATCGGCAGCGGCGCTCCGGGCCCGAACATCCGGCCGGGGACCACCACCGCGTCAGCCATCCCATGGACTCTAGCGGCCGATCCGAAATGGAATCAGGCTCCAGCTCCGAAGGAGGCGACGAGCCGTGGCACTCGACCCGGTGACCCCGGAGGAGTCCGCCGCGATCTCGTTCTTCCTCGCGATGGACGCGCCCGAGCACACCCGCTACCGCGGGCTGGTCAGCGCCGCGTTCACGCCCCGGGCCGTCGCCAGCGTCGCCGACCGGATCCAGCGCGACGCGGCCTCGATCGTCGACGGTCCGATCGGCGCCGGCGACATCGCACTTCCGCCTCGGCGGCGTGGCGAAGACCCAGCTCCGCGCGATCATCGGCCAACTCCTGACCCGGCTCCCGACCATCGAGTTCGGCGAGCCGGTGCCGCTGGAGAGCAACTTCATCCACGGCGTCGCGAGGCTCCTCGCCCGAGTCTGACCGCGCCCGATTAACGGCGATCATCTACGGTTCCGGCATGCCCGTTCTGGTTCCGAAGCCCGACCTGCTGCTCGGTCGTGACCGCGAGACGCGGCGGGTCGCCGACCTCGTGGCGGGCGCGCGGGCGGGGCGCGGCGGGGCCGTGGTGCTGAGCGGCGAGGCCGGGATCGGCAAGAGCGCGCTGCTCGACGCGGCGGTCGGCGGGGCGTCCGGATACACGGTCGTGCGCGCCTCCGGCGCGGAGTTCGAGCAGGAACTGCCGTACGCGGCGCTGCACCAGCTGTGCGTGCCGATCCTCGACCGGGCGACCGGGATCCCGGCCGCGCTGCGGGTCGCGTTCGGGCTGACGCCGGGCACCCCCGAGCCGTTCCACGTCGGGTTGGCGCTGCTCGAGCTCGTCACCGGGGCCGCGCGGCGCACGCCGCTGCTGTGCGTCGTCGACGACGCGCAGTGGCTCGATTCGGCGTCCCGGGCGGCGATGGTGTTCCTCGGCCGCCGGGTCGCCGCCGACCCGGTGGCCATGGTGTTCGCGGTCCGTACGCCGTCGGTGCTGGGTGAGCTGGCCGCGCTGCCGGAGCTGGCCGTGCCGGGCCTGAGCGACGAGAACGCCCGGCAGCTGCTGGCCGCCCGCAGCCCGTTCCCGCTGGACGAGCGGGTCCGCGACCGGCTCGTCGCCGAGGCGCACGGCAACCCGCTGGCGCTGCTCGAACTGCCGCGGGCCGGCGGGTTCGCCCCGCCGGAGACCGGGTCGGTGCCGAGCCGGGTCGAGCACGCGTACCAGCGCCGGCTGGCCGCGCTCCCCGGTGACGCCCGCACGCTCGTGACGATCGCCAGCGCCGATCCGACCGGGGACCCCGACCTGCTCTGGTCGACCGCCACCGCGCTCGACGTCGACGTGGAGCGGGCGAGCGCGGACGCCGAAGCGGCCGAGCTGGTGGAGTTCGGTACGCGCATCCGGTTCTGCCACCCGCTGGCGCGCTCGGCCGTCTACCGGGCCGCGTCGCCCGAGGAGCGGCGGATCGTGCACGGCGCGCTCGCCGACGCCACCGACGCGGTCACCGCACCGGACCGCCGGGCCTGGCACCGCGCACAGGCGGCGGTCAGCCCGGACGCCGACGTCGCCGCCGAACTGGCCCGCAGCGCCGCCCGCGCCCAGGCCCGCGGGGGAGTGGCGGCGGCCGCGGCGTTCCTGGAACGGTCGGCCGCGCTCTCGCCCGACGCCGACCGGCGGGTCGCCCGCACGCTCGACGCCGCGCGGGCCCACCTCGAGTCCGGCCGGGGCGACGCGGCCGGTGACCTGCTCACCACGATCGAGACCGTCGCGCTCGACGAGGAGCAGCGCGCCCGCGTCGAGCTGCTGCAGGGGCGGGTCGCGTTCACCCGCCCCGGGGACGGCACCGGACCGGCGTTGATGGCGCGGGCCGCCCGGCGACTCACCGACCCGATGGCCGCCCGCGAGTGCTTCCTCGACGCGCTCGAGATGAGCCTCGTGGTCGGCCGCGGCGGCGGGTTCGTCACCGAGATCCTGGCGACCGCCCGCGCCGAGGCGCCACCGGCCGGGTCACCGGACGTCCTCGACGCGCTGATCACGCTGGCGGCCGGGGACCACGCCTCGGCCGTACCGATGCTCATCCGCGACCACCGCCCGATGTGGAGCCGCTGGCCCTGCCTGGCCACGATGATCTCCACCCAGCTCTACGACCCGCACGCCCTCGCCGCGATCGCCGAGTACCTGGTGAAGGCCGGCCGCGAGTCCGGGTCGCCGATGCTGCTCCGCCTCGGCCTCGCCCAGCAGGCCACCGACGCCACGATCCGCGGCGACCTCGGGCGGGCGCTCGCCGCGGTGGCGGAGGAGGGCGCGATCGCCGACGCGGCCGGCGAACCGCCGCTCGTCTACCCCCGGCTGCAGCTGGCCTCCTTCCGCGGCCGGCGCGACGACGCGGACGACCTCTTCGAGGCGGCGAACCGCGCGCTCACCGCGGACGGCACCGGCCAGGTCACGAACCTGCACTGGACGACCGCGGTGCTGCACAACGGCCTCGGCGACCACCCGGCCGCTCTCGCCGCCGCCCGCGCGGCGACCGCGCCGGACGAGCTCTTCCTCGCCGGACCGGCGCTGCCCGAGCTCGTCGAAGCCGCCGTGCGCTGCGGTGAGCACGAGATCGCCGCCGCCGCGCTGGGTTCGCTCACCGAGCGCACGCTGGCCGGTGGCACCGTGGCCGGCCGCGGGATCGCGGCGTACGCGCGCGGGCTGGTGACCGGCGTCGAGGAGCACTACCGCGAGGCCGTCGAACTCCTCGCCGAGACGCCGCTGGCGCCCTACCGCGGCCGGGCGCACCTGCTCTACGGGCAGTGGCTCCGGCGCGAAGGGCGCCGCCGCGACGGTGTCGAGCAGCTCCGGATCGCCTACGAGGTGCTGTCCGGAGCCGGCGCCGAGGCGTTCGCGCGGCGCGCCGCCGACGGGCTCCGTGCGGCCGGGGAGCCGGTCGGGCGGCCCGCCGGGGCGACCTACGAGGGCCTCACGCTCCAGGAGGTGGCCGTGGCCCGGCTGGTCGCGCGGGGGGCGACGTCGAACGAGGTCGCGGTCGCGCTGTTCATCAGCAAACGCACGGTCGACGCCCACCTGCGCAACATCTTCCGCAAACTGGGGATCAGCTCACGCCGAGCGCTGAAGGACCGGCCGGAGCTTCTTTCTTCCGCCGGGACAGCGGAGCCAGGGTCCGCTGAACGATGAAGTACTCGGTGACCAACACGTTGCCCACCAGCGACAGCCACGTGCTGACGGTGTAGACCTCCCGGTACTCCAGCCAGTCCACCGAGTTCATCAGCGCGATCAGCGGCACCTGGTAGAGCCGCAGCGTCACCGCG
Source organism: Cryptosporangium arvum DSM 44712 (assembly GCF_000585375.1). Taxonomy (NCBI): domain Bacteria; kingdom Bacillati; phylum Actinomycetota; class Actinomycetes; order Cryptosporangiales; family Cryptosporangiaceae; genus Cryptosporangium; species Cryptosporangium arvum. The sequence continues at coordinate 5,718,004 of NZ_KK073874.1, read as the reverse complement.
GCGAACGTGAGCGAGTAGTTGCGCACCATCCAGATCCGGTGCAGCTGCACGTCGCCCCGGCGGATCGTGGTGAACGCCTTCGCCGCGGTGTAGAGCCACACGACGATCAGCAGGAAGAACGCGACCTGCAACGCGAATCCGCTCTTGGTGACCGCGGCGGAATAGGCACCGGCCGCCGAGGCGCCCAGAACCGAGATCAAATACACGTAGCCCAGCGCGCGGTGGAACCGGGGATAGCGGATCCGAATTCGCGCCACGAATTGCAGCGGGCCGGTGATCAGCGCGGTCCCGGCGGGCACGGCGTGAATTACCAGGCTCAGGTAATAGCCGGTGGTCTCCCGGTCGAGGCCGGGCACGCGCGAGCCCCCGACCAGGTACGGCGGCACGAAATAGGCGGTGGTCGCGGCCGCCCCCAAGGCCACGAGTCCCCAGCCGAACCACCACCAGCGGCGCCGGGAGGTCCGTGACTGAACTGCAGTGGACATGCGTTGCTCCGAATTGCTGACGGGGAAGGTGAACGCGATGCACGATAGGCCCGATCCGGCGTACCCGATCGCCGATCTTGGTGCCTAGATCGGCCGTCTAGGTAGTGATTGCCGATGCGAATCAGCGGGGCGGAAACGCACCGTGGTGCGGTGCAAGCAATTCTTCTCTTCGCTGACCTGACGCTGGCGGTCCTGACGCTGATCGTCGCGCCGATCGCCGGTATCAAAGCGACCCGCCGCTGGCTGATCGCCCTCGCGGCCCTCGCGGTCGGGCGCGCCGCGCTCGCGGGCGGCCTGATGCTCGGCGGCGGGTTCCTCCTGGTCGACTCCCGCCTCACCGTGCAGGTGCCGCTGGCGCTGTTACCCGCCGCCTGGGCGGTGGGGAAACCGACCCGGACCGCGGCCCACGTGAGCGCGGCGGCCGGTGCGCTGTCGGTGTGGTGGCTGCTGACGCCGTTCCCACCGTCCGACGCCGCCGCGATCCTCGGCGGCTCGGCGCTGGCCCTGGCGCTCGTCGGCGTCGTCTCGGTCGCGGCCGGCCGCTCGGAGGCCCGGGCGGCGCGCCTGCCCTGGAAGACGGCGGCGTTCCTGCTCGTGCCGGTCGTGACGCTGCTGATCGCGGGCCAGGCCAACGCGGCCGGCGGCGGCCACCAGCACGGCGGAGCGGGCGAGCGGCGCGTCGATCAGCTCACCGGGCCGACGGACCGCGCGCCCGACGTCCGGACGACGCTCACCGCGGCCCGGCAGGGTGACCGCCTCACGTTCAACGGCACGTCGCCGGGCCCCGAGATCCGCGCGAAGGTCGGTCAGCTCGTCGAGGTCACGCTGGTCAACCGCGACGTCGAGGAGGGCGTCACCGTGCACTGGCACGGCGTCGACGTGCCCAACGCCGAGGACGGCGTGCCCGGCGTCACGCAGAACGCGGTGCGGCCGGGGGAGAAGCACGTGTACCGCTTCGTGCCCGACCGCGCCGGGACCTTCTGGTACCACACGCACCGCGACGGCTTGCACAACGTCGAGAAAGGGCTGTTCGGGGCGTTCATCGTCGAGGAGCCCTTCGACGGCGTCGAGCGGACGGTGTTCACCCACATCTGGCCCGGGGAGCAGACCTCGCTGACCGGTCCGGCGCGCCAGGCCGTACCGGCCGGCCGCGAGGTCCGGCTCCGGCTGATCAACAGCTCCCAGGAGCCCCAGAGCGTCGTGGTCGGCGGCACGCGGTTCCGGGTCGCGGCCATCGACGGCAACCCGGTCGAGGGCGCGACGCCGCTCGAGCCCGGCACCGAGCTCACGCTGGCGGCCGGCGGACGCTACGACGCCACGTTCACGATGCCGTCCGGCGCGGTGACCGCGGCCGTCGACGGCGCCTCGGTCACGTTCAGCCCCGACGGGAAAGCCGGCCCGGCCTCCACCTCCGGCGGCGGGCAGTTCGATCCGCTGACCTACGGGTCGGGCGCGGCACCCGCCTCCGGCGACTACCAACGCACGTTCGACCTGCGGCTCGACGACGGGTTCGGCTTCAGCGAGGGCCGGCTGTCCTACGTCAGCAGCCTGATCAACGGGCGGCTCTACCCGGCCGTGCCGACGCTGGAGGTCGCGGAGGGCGACCGGGTGCGGATCCGTATCGCCAGCCGCAGCACCATCGAGCACCCGTTCCACCTGCACGGGCACCGCGTCCGCGTGGTCTCGCGCAACGGCGAGCGCTCGACCGGTAGCCCGTGGTGGACCGACACGTTCAACGTCGGCACCGGCGACGTCTACGAGGTCGAGTTCGTCGCCGACAACCCCGGCATCTGGATGGACCACTGCCACAACTTCCAGCACGGCGCGAACGGCATGATCCTGCACCTCGCGTACCAGGGCGTCAGCACGCCGTTCTCGGCCGACCACTCCCCCGAATAGGAACCATCGTGACCACCCTCACCACCGAGGTCGTCCTGCCCGGCGTCGTCGAGCCGAACGGCCTCCGGATCCGAAACCGTGAACTGCCGGCCCCGGAGGCGGGGAAGGTGCTGCTGCGGGTCGAGGCGACCGGTGTCTCGTTCGCCGAGCAGCAGATGCGCCTCAACCGGTACTACGGGCAGCCGCCGTTCCCGTTCGTGCCCGGCTACGACGCCGTCGGCACCGCGGCCGAGCTCGGCCAGGGCGTGGACCCCGGCCTCCTGGGCCGCCGGTTCGCGGTCGTCACCAAGGTCGGCGGCTGGGCCAGCCACGTGCTCGTCGACGCGGCCGACCTGGTGGCCGTGCCCGACGGCGTCGACCCGGCCGACGCCGAGACCGTCGTCGTCAACGGCGTCACCGCGCGCCAGATGCTGTTCCGGGTCGCGAAGGCCAGAGCCGGGCAGACGATCGTCGTGCTGGGGGCCAGCGGCGGTGTCGGTTCGACGCTGGTCCAGCTGGCCCGGCACGCCGGCATCAGCGTCATCGGCACGGCCTCGGCCCGCCACCGCGAGACCGTGGAGAAGCTGGGCGCCACCGCGGTCGACCACCGGGACCCGGGCATGTTCCGGCAGATCGCCGATCTCGTGCCGAACGGGGTCGACGCGGTGTTCGACCACGTCGGCGGGGCCGGGCTGAAGCAGTCCTGGCGCATGCTGAACAAGCGCGGGACGCTGGTGTCCTACGGCGCGGCCGCGTCGAAGGACGACGCCGGGTCGGCGCAGCTGCCGTACATCAAGATCTACGCGCAGATCGCGATGTGGAACACCTCGCCCAACGCCCGGACCGCGCACTTCTACAACTTCTGGTCCGGCCATCGGCAGCTGGCGACGTTCCGCCAGCGGCTGAACGAGGACCTGACCGCGGTGTTCGGACTACTCGCCGACGGGGTGATCGTGCCGCACGTCGCCGCACGCTTCCCGCTGGACCGCGCGGCCGAGGCCTTGACGCTGGCGGAGTCCCGGACGGTGGCCGGGAAGGTGATCCTGACCCCGTAGCCTCGGATCCACAGGCCGTGGATAGGTCGGCGAAGCTGGTGCAGCCTGAGAGGCATGAGCACATACACGGTTCCTGACCTGTCCGGCCGGCTCGCGGTCGTCACCGGCGGTAGCGACGGCGTCGGCTTCCACCTGGCCGCGCGCCTCGCCGCGGCCGGCGCCGAGGTCGTGCTGCCGGTGCGCAACCGGGCGAAGGGCGAGGCCGCGGTGGCGCGGATCGTCGAGCGGACGCCCCGCGCGGTCGTCTCGCTGCGTGACCTCGATCTGTCCTCGCTGAGTTCGGTCGCCGCCCTCGGGACCACCCTGCGCGACGAGAACCGGCCGGTCCACATCCTGATCAACAACGCGGGAGTGATGACGCCGCCCGAGCGGGGCACGACCGCCGACGGGTTCGAACTGCAGTTCGGCAGCAATCACCTGGGGCACTTCGCGCTGGTCGGGCACCTGCTGCCGCTGCTGCGCGCCGGCCGCGCCCGGGTGACCTCGCAGCTGAGCGTCGCGGCGAACCAACGCGCGATCAACTGGGACGACCTCAACTGGGAGCGGTCGTACCGCGGGGGCGACGCCTACAGCCAGTCCAAGATCGCGTTCGGGCTGTTCGCGCTCGAGCTCGATCGGCGCAGCCGGGCCGCGGGCTGGGGGATCACCAGCAACATCGCGCACCCCGGCGTCGCGCCGACGAACCTGCTGGCCGCGCGCCCGGAGGTCGACCGGCCGAAGGACACCCTCGGGGTGCGGGTGATCCGTGTGCTCTCGCGCGTCGGTCTCACCGGCACCCCCGAGTCGGCCGCGCTGCCCGCCCTGATGGCCGCCACCTCCCCGGACGCGCGCGGAGGCCGCTTCTACGGCCCGAGCGGCCCGGCACACCTCTCCGGCGCACCGGCCGAGCAGGAGATCTACTCGCGGCTGCGGTCCCCGGAGGAGGCCGCCCGCATCTGGGAGATCTCCGAGCGCCTCACCGGGGTTCCGTTCCTGGCCGAGCGGTCCTGACTCCCGCGGGTAGTGAGCCGCCGGTGCGCCGTCGCCCACCCGAACGCCACGGTGGCCACGCCGAACAGCACGATCGGCGGCAGCGGCAGCAGCCACGCCGACAGCCCGAAGGCCACCGCCGACGCGGCCAGCGCCGGCCCGCTCAGCAACCGCGACCGTTCGATCAGGCCGGGAGCCTCGCGCGCCACCAGCACGCACAGCAGTCCGGCGAGGACCAGCGCGACGCCCATGACGAGCGACATGCCGATGTTCAGGTCGTAGAGGCTGCGCCGGGGCCCGGCGAACGCGAAGTCCGCGTTCCGCATCGCCGCGACTGCGGGAGCCGTCGCCGGGTTCGCGGGGCGCAGCGCCAGCACTGCCGCGATCGTCAGGTGACCGACCCCGGTGAGCACCCAGGCCCAGGCTCCGGCCCGGAAGGCCCCGGTGGCGTCAGGCATCGCCGGCCCGCCATCCGCGCCCGATCATGCGTAGCAGGGCGGGGTAGACCCCGAGGTACCGGAAGGGTTTGATGCCGGCCAGGTAAACGGCGCCGAACCTCCCGTTGGGCTTGACCAGGACGGCCATCTGGGCGCGGTGCCCGCAGTCGGGGTCCGGAACCCAGCCCAGGTGCATCACCGTGTGGACCGTGCGGTTGGCCAGCTCGGCGGCCCACTCGTCATGGGTCTGGTAGATCGCGGTGAACGGGGCGGCGCGCAGGTCGGGCCCGCGCGGCCCGGCGCGCAGGTCGTCGGGCAGCCGGTCGCGCAGGCTCGGCACCCGGCCGCCGACGCCCGATCCGGGATCGTCCCAGCCGAAGAGCGCCCCGAGCTTCCAGCGCAGGGTGAACAGCGCGCGCGGGACGGCTCCGGGGACCGGTGTGCCGGTGCGGTCGCCGCCGGCGAGCTGGCGGACCAGGCGATCGTCGGCGTGTCCGGAGTGTCGGCGCGAAGCCCGCTTGTCGACCTCGCGGTCCGTGACTGGGCCCGGCGCGACGAGGCCGTGGCCGAGCGACTGCGGCGCGTCGACAACCGGCGGATGGACTATCTCCGCTCGCTGTTCGCCACCTTCTGCCCGGACCCGGACGACGTCGAGGTCCGGTGCATGCTCACGTTCTCGGTACGGATCGGCGCGTATGTCGTCGCCGCCGACCACCCCGGCCGCAGCCGCGCCGACGTCATGAAACGCACCGGCGAGTGGCTACTGCGGTAACTCACGAACGGTGATGCCGCTGCGGGTGCCGACAAAAGCCCTCAGCCGCGCGGGGGTGCGCTCGTGCCGGAGAGCCAGGCCTGGAAGAACGCGTGCAGGTCGCGGCCGCCGGCGGCCTTCTGGGCGGCGGCGACGAAGTCGGCGGTGGTCGCCGTGGCGCCGCGGTGCTCGGTCGTCCACGCCGTGAGCAGCGTCCGGAACGCCGGGTCGCCGATCGAGGTGCGTAGCGCGTGGAGGGTCATCGCGCCGCGCTGGTAGACCGTATCGGCGAACAGACCGCCGGGCCCGGGGTCGCCGGGTGGGGCGGACCAGTCGAACGTGGAGTACAGCGCGTCGAACGTCGTCTGTGGGCGGTCGCGGCCCTCGTGCTCGGCCCACAGCCACTCGGCGTAGGTGGCGAAGCCCTCGTTGAGCCAGATGTCCTTCCAGCGGTGCAGCGAGACGCTGTCGCCGAACCACTGGTGGGCGAGTTCGTGGGCGACCAGGCCGGTGTCCGCGTCGCGGCGGAAGAACTCGCTGCTGTAGACCGGGCGGGACTGGGTCTCCAGCGCGTAGCCGAAGCGTTCGTCGTCCACGACCACCCCGCCGTACGAGTCGAACGGGTACCGGCCGAACCAGGTCGCCAGGTAGTCGGCGATCTCGCCGGTGCGTGCCAGCGCCCGGGAGGCCGGACCGTCCCCGGGTGACGACTCGGGGATCGCGACGATCATCGGCGCATCCCGGTGCCGGGTCGTCGTGATCCGGTACCGGCCGATCGCGAGCAACGTCAGGTAGGGGGCCATCGGCGCGGTCTCGGCCCAGCGCCACGTCGTCCAGCCGCCGGACGTGCGGCGCGGGCCGGGCCGCCCGTTGCTGATCGCCGCGAGGCCGTCGGGCACCGCCACCGCCAGCCGGAACGTGGCCTTGTCGGCGGGGTGGTCGCTCACCGGGAACCACGCGCCGGCCGACTGCGATTCGCCGACCGCGTAGGCGCCCTCCGCGGTGCGGAACCAGCCGCTGTCCTCGTTCCCGGCCAGCGGACCCGGCGTGCCCGAGTACCGGACCACGGTGGTGAACGTCCGCCCCCGGTCGATCCCGTCGGCCGGGGTGACGACCAGTTCGCCGCCCCGCGCGGTGTGCCGCGCGTCGGCGCCGTCCACCGTGACCGTGCCCGCGGTCAGCGTCGCCAGGTCGAGATGGAAGCGGGACAGCGCCTGGGTCGCGGTCGCGGTGATCGTGGCCGCGCCGGAGAGCACGCCCGTCGACGGGTCGTAGCGCAGGTCCAGGTCGTACCCGGCGACGTCGTAGCCCCCGTTGCCCGCGGTGGGGAAGTACGGGTCGCCGATGCCCGCGGCCCCCGGAGCGAAGTCCGGCGACGCGCATCCGGCCACGCACAGGACGACGGCCAGGGCGGCCGCGACCTCACGCACAGCGGTACGCACGCACGTCGTCCAGCCACCAGGCCGACGAGTAGTACTCGTCGATCACCGAGACGAACCGGATCTGCACGCGGTGCCCGGCCAGCGACGTCAGGTCCATCCGGCTGGCGGTGTAGCCGTGCGTGCTGCCGGTGAAGCCGGTGGCGGTGCCGTACCCGGCGGACTTGTCGAGCGCGCCGGTGTACCCGTTGTCGGTGAGCAGGGCCCCGGCGTCGCGCCACCGGCCGTCCTCCAGGCGGTACTGCACGTACCCGGCCCCGAGGTTCTTGCCCTCGGAGACCGACATCTGACGCGCGTGCTGGAACCGCAGGTAGGTGCTGGTCCCGGCCGGCACGGCGAGCGTCGTCTTCCAGGTCGCGGTGCTCTGCCGGGGCGGCGGCGCGTCGAGCAGGTCGCTGGGGGTGAACGACTCCAGCGAGCGTCGTCCCTCTTTCGCGTAGACGTGGTACTGCGTGTCGGTGTAGTCGGGATCGTTGCCGCGGGCCGGTGGGTAGCGCCACTGCCCGGTCACCGCCCACGGCCCCGCCTCGGCCTGCTCGAAGCCGTCGGCGGCCAGCACCGCCGGGCGGGTGCCGGCCGGGCAGACCGGCGCCGGGGGCACCAGCGCCGCGCCCGGCGCGAGCGGGGGTAACCGCATCTCGGTGGCGACGACGGCCCGCTCCACCTGGACGCAGTCGCCGGTGGTGATCCCGGCGGTGTGCTGGTCCGCCAGCTCGGCGCAGGCCGTGGTCAGCGCGGCGGCCAGGTCGGGGTAGTCGGCCGCCGACGGTAAGGACCGCAGCACGCGGTAGTAGAGCCGGGCGGCCTTCGGGACGCCGATGCCGGTCACCCGCTGCCCGTTGAACGCGTGCGTGCCGGGCGCGGCGATCAGCCAGGCGGCCTTGTTCCCGACGCCGCTGTTGTAGTGCACGCCCCCACTGTCCTCCGGCGCGGCCGGGTCGATGTCGGCGCCGGACACGAAGTAGTACGGCGAGTGCATGCGGTCGGGGGAGCGGTAGCCCTTCGTGCCCAGCACCCGGGTCGGGTCGGCCAGGCTGCGGACCGGGTCGTACTCGGCGCCGTCCTCGCCGAACAGCCAGTCGTTGCGCGGCTCGTCGTTGCTGCCCGGCACCGCGAACAGCTGGTCCTCGAACTCGCCGAAGACGTCCGACATCGACTCGTTGATCGCGCCGGACTGGTAGGTGTAGGCGAGGTTCGACGTGTAGGCGGTGACGCCGTGCGTCAGCTCGTGGGTGGCGGTGTCGTCACCGGCGGCCGCGTCGACGCCGACGACGAAGTAGTCGTTCGCCCAGAAGCTGCCCCGCACCGGGCAGTTCAGCCCGTCGCAGGCGTTGACCAGGGCTCGGAGCGGCATCCCTTTCCCGTCGACGGAGTCGCGCCCCAGGTAGGTGGCGAAGAAGTCGTAGGCGGCGCCCAGGTTGTCGTACGTCAGGTTCGCGTCGGCGACCGCGACCGGCGGTCCGCCCTCCACCCGGATCGCGGTGGCGGGTGTGCACCCGAGGGAGATCTCCTTGCCCTGCAGATCGCAGATGACGCGGTAGAGCGAGTGCGGGGTCTCGGTGGTCGGGGTGGCCGGCGGTGTTCTCGATCCGCCTGCGACGAGAGCCGTCGTGGCGACGAGCACGGCCAGAGCCAGGGCCTGGGATCGCAGTCGGGTACGCACGGCGGAAGGGTACGTAGCCTCCAGGTAGGACTCCTATTAACTGTCGGGACGGCGACGCGAGGCCGACCTCACAGTGCGCTTACGCTGCTGGTCAATGGAGATCGACCCGTTGTTCATCCTGGTGCTCAACCTGTTGGGCACGTTCGTGTTCGGGCTCAGCGGCGGCCTGGCCGCGGTACGCGCGAACCTGGACCTGTTCGGGGTCCTCGTGCTCGCCGCGGTCGTCGCCCTGGCCGGTGGCATCGCCCGCGACGTGCTGATCGGCACGCCGCCGGCGACGTTCCGGGACTGGCGCTACCTGGCGGCCGTGACGGCCGCCGGGCTGGTGTGCTTCTTCGCCGGCCACGTGCTGGAACGGGCCGAGTCGAGCGTCACCGTGTTCGACGCGCTCGGGCTGGGCCTGTTCGCGGTCACCGGCGCCAGCAAGGCGTTGCAGTTCGGGCTCGGCCCGGCGCAGGCGATCATCCTCGGAGCGGTGACGGGGATCGGCGGCGGGATGCTGCGTGACGTCCTGCTCCGCGAGGTCCCGGCCGTGCTGCGCGAGGGCCTGTACGCGGTGCCGGCGCTGCTCGGCGCGGCCGTGCTCGTCGTCGCGCACCGCGCCGGGAGCAGCAGCGCGGTGTTCGCGGTGGTCGGCGCGGTGGTGTGCATCGTCGTGCGGCTGGTCGGATGGAAGTACCAGGTGAACGCGCCGACGCCGAAGCGCCGGTGATTGCACCCGTCGGATAGTTTGCGCGCTCATGAGTGGGTTGGTGCCCCGGGTCTCCGGGGGAGTCGCGATCGTGGCCGCGCTCGTCGGGTTGTTCACCGGCGACGTGATCGCCAAGAACCACGAGCGCGCGGCGACGATGTACGTCGGCGCGCTCGTGCTCGTCGTGGCCGGGGTGTTCGCGATCAGCCGGCCGACCCGCGTGGCCGGGTGGCTGATCGCCGTCCTCGTCGTCGCCTACGTGATCGTCGTGGCGACGACGTTCGCCCTGGTGCGGCCCTGACCCCGCACCGATTCGTCACGATCCGTGTGCTTGAAGTTGCTTATAGTGCTCTCCGATGGCATCGGTCCGCGTCTTTCTCTCGTACGCCCATGACTCCCCGGAGCACAGCGCCGACGTGCGCACGCTCTGGACGTTGCTGCGCGAACGAGGGATCGACGCGCGGCTCGACCTGCCCGCGGCGGAGCGGCGCACCGACTGGCCGGCGTGGATGCGGCGCCAGATCGACCGGGCCGACTTCGTGCTGGTGATCGCGTCGCCCGAGTACCGGCGTACCGCGGACGGGCTGGCCGAACGGCACGAGCGCCGTGGCGTGCGGTTCGAGGCGATGGAGCTGGTCGAGGAGCTCTACCGCGATCACGAGTCGGGCACCCGGAAGATCGTGCCGGTCGTGTTGCCGGGGCGGACCCGGGACGACGTGCCACGCTTCCTGCGGCCGTACTCGACCACGTACGTGGAGGTCGGGGAGCTCTCCGGCGTGGGTGTCGAGCGGTTGCTGCGGCTGCTGACCGACCAGCCCTCGGTGGTCGGGGTCGAACTCGGCGAGCCCCCGGCGTTCGGCCCCCGGCTCCCGGTGGCGACGCCCGTGCCGGGGACGCCGGTGCCCGGGACGCCGACCGCGGCCCCCCGCCGGGTGTGGGTCGGCGCGGGGCTCGCGGCGGCGGTGGCGGCGGGCGCGTGGGTGTACGCCGCCGTCATCGCGCCCGACGTGGACGGGTCGAAGGCGCCCGGGTCCGGTGTGCCGGTGGTCATTCGTTTCGAGGCCCCGGTGGACGGTGAGCCGCTCGCGAGCGCGGACCGGGCCGTCGGCACCGTGACCGGACCGCCCGGCGTCCGGCTGTGGGCCGTCGAGGAGACCGCGGACGAGCGCTTCCATCCGCGCGGGCGGTGCGCGGTGAAGGAAACCCGGTGGGAGTGCCCGGCGTTCACGCCGCGCACCCCGGTCGGCGGCAAGTTCGAGTACCACGTGGTCGCGGTCGACGACGCCGCCGACGAAGCGTTGAGCCGGGTCGGGCCCCGGGGCCTGCTCCGGCTTCCGGTCGTGACGGCCGACCGGTTCATGGACGACGTGATCAACGCCGGCTGATCGCTCCGGAGCGGGCGGGTCAGCCGGCAGCCGGTGGCGACCGGCAGCGGGACCGCTGCGGGCTCGACGGCTCGTCGGGGCGTGGCGCCCAGCCGTGGCGGGCGGCGAGCGCGGCCCCGGCCCGGCGACGACGGTGGCGGTGCTCGGTGCCGGGTCAGGGCCGCCGCGCGGCGTCAGCCGGCCAGAGCGGGGTAGTCGACGTAGCCGCGGTGGTCGCCGCTGTAGGCGGTGGCGAGGTCCGGTTCGTTGAACGGGCCGCCGGCGGCGAGGCGGGCCGGCAGGTCGGGGTTCGCCAGGAACAGCGCGCCGAACGTGAGGACGTCGGCGGTGCCGTCCTCGATCAGCCCGAGGCGCTCCGGGCCGGGCACGTCCGGTGCGTTGAGCAGGACCGTGCCCGGCCACTCCTTGTGGAGCCGCAGCGTGAGGTCGCGGTGGTCGCCGGACTCCAGCACGTGCAGGTAGGCGACGTCGAGCCGGGCGATCAGCGCCGCGTACATCTCCTCGGCGTCGGCCTCGGTGATGTCGTTGAACGGGTTGAACGGCGAGATCCGGACCCCGACCCGGTCGCGCCCGACCGCCGCGACGACGGCGTCGCTGACCTCGACGGCGAACCGGATCCGCCCCTCGACCGAGCCGCCCCACCCGTCGGTGCGCCGGTTGGCGTTGGCCGAGAGGAACTGATGGATCAGGTAGCCGTTGGCTCCGTGCAGCTCGACGCCGTCGAAGCCGGCGTCGATCGCGTTGCGGGCGGCGTCGGCGTAGTCGCGGATCGTGCCGAGGATGTCGTCCTCGGTCAACGCGCGTGGGACGGCGCTGGGCCGCAGCCCCTCGGCGGTGAACACCTCCACCGCCGCGGGCACGGCCGAGGGGCCGACCGGGAGGGGGCCGCCGGGGCGCAGGCTGGCGTGCCCGATCCGCCCGGCGTGCATGAGCTGCGCGAAGATCACGCCGCCCCGGGCGTGGACGGCAGCGGTGACGGTCCGCCAGGCGGCCACCTGCGCGTCCGAATGCAGCCCGGGGGTGTTCGGGTAGCCCTGACCGACCGGGGACGGCTGGATGCCTTCGGTGACGATCAGCCCGGCCCCGGCCCGCTGGGCGTAGTAGGTGGCCATCAGCTCGGTCGGGGTGGCGCCCGGGCCGGAGGCGCGGCTGCGCGTCATCGGCGCCATCGCGATGCGGTTGGCCAGTCGCCGGCCGGCCAGGTCGTACGGATCGAATGCGGTTGTCATGCGTCGAGTCCAGCCGCGACGCCGGGCGCGAGGAAGTCACGCTCGAAGGGTGTACTGACAGTACGTCGCTCGTCACCGCGGCGCGACGTAGCGTGGAGGCGTGGACAACTGTGCCGCCGAGGCGCGCGACTTCCTGACCAGCCGCCGGGCCCGGATCACGCCCGAGCAGGCGGGGCTGCCCAACGTCGGCCAACGGCGGGTCAAGGGGTTGCGCCGCAGCGAGGTCGCGCTGCTGGCCGGGATGAGCGTCGAGTACTACGCGAAGCTCGAGCGGGGTTCGCTGGCCGGAGTGTCGGCCGGGGTGCTCGACGCGGTCGCGCGGGCGCTGCAGCTCGGCGACGCCGAGCGGGCGTACCTGATGAGGCTGGCCCACGAGGCCAACGGCAGCGCGGCCGTGCTCCGTCCGCGGGCACCGGCCGCGGAGGCGACGATCCGGCCGAGCCTGCAGTGGACGCTCGACGCGATGGCCGGTCCGGCGTTCCTGTTCAACGGTCAGACCGACGTCCTCGCCGCGAACCCGCTGGGCCGGGCCCTGCTCAGCGACCTGTTCGCCGGGTCGCGGAACCTGGCCCGGTTCGTGTTCCTCGACCGGGCGGCGCGACGCTGCTTCCCCGACTGGGGCGTCGTCGCCGACTCGGTGGTGGCGAACGTGCGCGCCACGTTCGGCAAGGACGCCCACGACCAGCGCCTGTGCGCACTGATCAGCGAGCTCACCGTCCACAGCGACGAGTTCGGCCGCCGCTGGGCCTCGCACGACGTCATCACCCACGCCACCGGGGTGACGGCGTTCCGCCACCCGCTCGTCGGCGAGTTCTCCCTGAACTGGGAGACGCTGGACCTGCGCACCGGCCCCGGGGGCGCGGTGACCGTCTACGCGGCCGAGCCCGGCTCACCCAGCGCCGACGCGCTGAGCCTCCTTGGCGCCTGGGCGCTAGGGCCTGTCCTCAAAGCCAGAGGGTGAGGGTCGCGAGGTCGATCATGCCTTGGTAGGACAGGGCGGTCTTGTCGTAGCGGGTGGCGATCGCGCGGAACTGTTTGAGCTGGTTGAAGCAGCGTTCGACGATGTTGCGGCGGCGGTAGGTGGCCTTGTCGAAGGCGGGTGGTCTGCCGCCGGTTCGGCCGCGGCGCTGCCGGTTGGCTTGCTGGTCACGGCGTTCGGGAATCGTGGCCGGGATGCGGCGGCGCCGCAGGTATTCGCGGATCGCGCGGCTGGAGTAGCCCTTGTCGGCCAGCACCCGGGCCGGTCTGGTGGTGGTCCGGCCCGGACCTGGCCGGGGGAACGACACGCCGGTCATGACGTGCTCGAAGACGGTGCAGTCGTTGACGTTCCCGCCGGTCAAGACCACCGACAGCGGCCGGCCGTGTCCGTCGCAGGCCAGATGCAGCTTCGTCGAGGGGCCGCCGCGGGACCGGCCGATGGCATGATCACCTGGCTCGGTCTGCCCGCCGTCCGGCCGGCAGGCCCCCCGCGCCCGGCCGGGGCCGGCGCGCTCCGGCTGCGTGCTGATGAGCTCGCACGATGCTGGAATCGATCGACACCTCACGGTCGAGTTCGTCGATCGCCTCGGCGATCACCCGCACCTGCTGCACCAGCAGCGTCAGGGTGCCGTTACGCGACCACCGCCAGAAGCGGTTATAGACGGTCTTCCACGGCCCATAACGCTCCGGCAGATCCCGCCACGCCACCCCGGTCTTGGCTTTGAACAACATCCCGTTGATCACCCGCCGGTCGTCCACCCGCGGCCGACCAGCCGCACCCGAAACCGGTAGCAACGCAGCAATCGCCTGCCACTGCTCATCAGTCAGCTCATGCCTACGCACCACAAACCGACATCCAACCAGCCAGCACCACTACTCAGCAGCACCCACTTTGAGGACAGGCCCTAGGGCCGTCCTCCCGTGGGTTGACCCAACAGACCACTCCGTAGCGCGACGACGACCGGGCGGGCGGCGGCGAAGTATCGACGCCATGACATCGGAGACCGGGAAGTCGCGTGTGGCCGTGACGATCGCCCTGAGCAGCCTCGCCGCGGGGCTCGTCGGAGGGCTGATCTACTACCTGAACCGATCGCCGGTCCGGCAGGCGCAGGTCGCCGGTACCGACGCCTGGATCCCGCACCTGGTCCTCACCGGGGTCCTGCTGACCGGTCTGGGCGTGATCGCCTCCCGGCAGCGGTGGGACCTGCTGACCGCCCCGCTCGGGCGCCGGGCGACGGCCCGGTTCGCGGCGACGTTCCGGCGTGGACGGTCCCGGCCGGTGCGGTGGCCGCGCCTGCTCGTCGTCGCTCTGCTCGCCTTCGTGCAGGCCTGGCTGCTCTTCCGGGCCGCGTTCCAGGTGTTCGCCGGCTTCGATCCGAACTTTCCGGTCAACGCGTGGGGTGGCCCGTCGTACCTGGGTGCGATGTTCTGCCACTACGTCGACATCGCGCTGCTGGAGGCCGTCGCGGCGGGGCTGCAGTACCGCCTCGTGGATCAGCCGGCCTGATGTTTCGGGCACCAGTAGGTCGTGCGGCCGCCGACCGTGGCGTGCACGAGGATCGTGTGATCGCGCGGGCACTGGCCGCCGGGGCGGCGCTCCGGGACGAGCGGCAGGGTGTGGACGCCGCCGTCCCGCACGGCCTCGTCGATCGCGGCACGCAACGCGCGGTGCAGGCGACGGCGGTCCGCGTCGGTGAGCGTGTCGACCGGCCGGGCCGGGTTCACCCCCGCGCGCCACAGGACGTCGTCGGCCAGCAGGTTCCCGACGCCGGCCAGCGCGTGCTGATCGAGCAGCCGCGCCTTGATCGGCGCCCGTCCCACGCTGACGGCGCGGACGAACCGGGCGGGGGTGATCGTGGCGGCGTCCGGGCCGAGGTCGTCGACGTTCGGGTCGAGCCGCACCCGGCCCAGGCGGCGCGGATCGAGCAGGCGCAGCACGCCGCCGTCGGCGAAGGTCAGCGCGAACCGGCAGAACCGGTACTCGCCCGACGTGCGCCCGTAGGCCCAGTAGTCACCGCCGTCGACCTCGGTCCCGTCCGCGTCGGTGATCACGATCTTGCCGGACATGCCCAGGTGGAGACCGAGCACCGGACCGCTGGCGGTGTCGCACCACATCGTCTTGCCCCGCCGGTGCGCTTCGACGAGCTCGGTGCCGAGCAGGGCGTCGCGGATCTGGCCGGGCGGATGCGGCCGGCACACGTAACTGTCGGTGTCGTCGACCGCCACGATCCGCCGCTTCAGGGCGGAGCGCTCGAGGACGGCACGGGCGGTCTCCACTTCCGGCAGTTCAGGCACTCCTGCACCTAATCACCTACCGACCGCTACCGCTTTCCGGATACCGCCGTATCTTCCGGGGTGCGAGTTCGTTCGCACCGTGGAGGTCGTCGCATGCTCTGGGTTTTCGACATCAACGAGACGATGCTCGATCTGACGCCGCTGGACGCGCTCTTCGCTCCGGGCGGCCGCGAGCAGTGGTTCGCCGAGTTGATCCACGCGGCCCTGGTCTCGGCGGCCACCGGGCGCTACCGCAGTTTCGCCGAGCTCGGCGCCGCCGCGTTCCGGGAACTCACTCCCGACGCGGACGACGCAGCGGTGCGGCAGCTGGGGTCGGTGATGCGGACGTTGCCCGCCCACGCCGACGTCCCCGTCGGCCTGGCGGCGTTGCGCGCGGCCGGCCACCGGCTGGTGGCCCTGGGCAACTCGCCGCTGGCCGTGGTCGACGCCCAGCTCTCCGGAGCCGGCCTGGCGCCGCTGCTGGACGCGTTCTACTCGGCCGAGCAGGCGGGCGCGCTCAAGCCCTCCCGGACCCCGTACGAGTTCGTGCTGCGCCAGGAGGAGTACGAGCCGGGTGACGCGGTGATGGTGGCCGCGCACGGATGGGACATCGCGGGGGCGCAGGCGGTGGGGATGCGCACGGTGTTCGTGAGCCGCCCGGGCCGGCGCGTGCTGTCGTCGTGGCCGGACCCGGACGCGGTCGTACCCGACTTCTCGGGCCTGCCGCCCGGCGGAGGCGCACTCCGCTGAGTTTCGCCGCGGGCTCGATCAGGGCCGGGGCTCGGGCGACGAGCGCGACCTACCGACCGCCGGAGCAGGTCACGCGCGACAGCCGCCGGCCGGGGCGCAGCACGCGTCGCCCCGCCACGCCTCGCGGCCTTCCTTCACCGCGACCGCGGCGATGACCAGCGCGGCCACCGGATCGGCCCACCACCAGCCGAGCAGCGAGTTCACGGCCAGCCCGACCAGGAGCACGCCCGACAGGTAGGTGCAGAGCAGCGTCTGCCGGGAGTCCGCGACCGCGGACGCCGACCCGAGCTCGCGCCCGGCCCGGCGTTGCGCCGCCGACAGCACCGGCATGATCACCAGCGACAGCGCCGCCAGTACCAGCCCGACCGTGGAGTGCTCGGCGCGCGCACCGCCGATCAGCGCCCGCACCGACTCGACGGCGACGTACGCGGCCAGCGCGAAGAACGACACCGCGATGATCCGCAGCGCCACTTTCTCCCGGGCCTCCGGGTCCCGGCCGGTGAACTGCCAGGCCACCGCCGCGGCCGAGGACACCTCGATGATCGAGTCGAGGCCGAAGCCGATGAGCGCGGTGGAGGAGGCGAGGCGGCCCGCGGTGAGCGCGACGACGGCCTCGACGAGGTTGTAGGTGATCGTCGCGGCGACGAGCAGCCGCACCCGCCGGGCGAGCACCGCGCGGCGGGCCGGTGACGGACCGAACCCGATCAGCGTCATCAGCAGTCCGCGCAGGTGGTCGCGTCGACGGCCAGCACCACGCCGAGCAGGTCGCCGAGGGCGTGGGCGAGCCGGGGATCGGCCAGCTCGTACCGGGAGCGACGGCCCTCGGGCACGGCGACGACCAGGCCGCACCCGCGTAGGCAGGCCAGATGGTTGGAGAGGTTCTGCCGGGACGTGCCGAGCAGGTCGGCCAGGTCGGCCGGGTACGCCGGCCCCTCGCGCAGCGCGAGCAGCACCCGGGCGCGCACCGGGTCCGAGAGGGCGTGCCCGAACCGCGCGAGCACCTCGCCGTACGTCGCCGTCTCCATGGCCGCCGACTGTACAGCGAAAGCTGAACAATGGGCTAGGGGAGCGGCGCGCCGATCCGCACCAGGACCACTCCGGCCGCGGCTGCGCCGAGCAGGGTCGGCACCACCCCGCGCCGCAGCGCGAAGAGCGTCACCGCGGCGGCGGCCAGCACCGCGAGCTGCCACCACTCGCTCAGCGCCAGCGCCAGCGGGATCGCGGAGCCGAGGATCGCGCCGATCGCGGCCGGCCCCGAACCGTCGAGGAACGCACGGACGCGGACGTCGGCCCGGAGCCGGTCGAAGCGGTCGGCGCCGAGCAGGACGACCGTGAACGACGGGCTGAACGCGACGATCGACGCGAGGATGCCCCCGCCGAGCCCGGCGGCGGCGTACCCGACGACGGCGACCGTCTGGACGACCGGCCCGGGCGTGATCTGACCGAGGGTGACCGCGTTGAGGAACTCGGCGTTCGTCATCCAGCCGTAGTGGTCGACGGCGTCGGCACGCATCAGCGGGATGATGACGAACCCGCCGCCGTAGGAGAGCGCGCCGACCTTGATCGCGACCCAGGCGAGCGGGAGCAGCACCCCCGAGCCCACGGTGCCGACCGCGGCCAGCAGCGGCACCGTGGGCAGTGGACGGTCGGACCGGGGAGCCGGGAGCCGCCGCCGGAGCACCTCGACGACGCCGCAGGCCAGCAGCACCACGACCAGCCACGGCCCGAGCAGCGCCGCCGCGGCCACGCCGGCCAGGACGTAGGCGCACCAGCGCACCCGGCCGCCGTCGGCGGTGGCGCGGTTCCATCCGGCCGGTGCGAGCCCGACGCCGGCGTGGACCGCGACGGCCGCGATCGCGGCGCCCGCGCCGGCCCCAGCGGCCTTCACCCAGGTCGGTGGGGAGCCGGCCAGGAACAGGGCGGCCAGCCCGAGGATGACGACGAGCCCGGGAAGAATGAACGCGACCCCGCCGACGAGTGCCCCGACCCGGCCCGCGACGCGCCAGGCGCAGAAGATCGCCAGCTGGGTGGAGGCCGGCCCGGGGAGCAGGTTGCAGGCCGCGACGCCGTCCTCGAACTCCTGCGGCGTCAGCCAGCGCCGGTCGTCGACACAGAGCGTGCGCAGCAGCGCGATGTGCGCGGGTGGCCCGCCGAAGCCGATGCAGCCGATCCGGCCCCACTCCTTGAGCACCGTGCCGAGATCGACCACCTAGGTGCCCGCGGGCTGGAACAGCTCGACCGGATTGCCGGCCGGGTCGTCCAGCACGATCTGCTTGCCGCCGGGGCCGGTGACCACGTCGCTGCGGAACCCGACCCCGGCGGCGCGCAGCTTCGCGACCTCGGCCTCGATGTCGTCGACCAGGAGGTGGATGCGGTTCCAGCCCCCGGCGTGCGGCCGGGTGCCGTCGGGCATCGGCCGCCCGGCCGAGCTCGCCGGGCCGGACAGCAGCAGGCGCAGGTGGCCGCGCCGCACGTCGGCGAACGCCGGAACGGCGCGGAGGCCCTCGTCGAAACCGAGGTGGGTGGTGTAGAAGTCGACGGCGGCCGCGACGTCGTCGACGAGATAGCGGACGTGGACGGTCGGGTCGGTGCTGGTCACGAGGTGCCTCCGGTGGCGAGGGTGTGCAGCAGGAAGCCGATGCGTTCGTCCAGTTCGGCGGCGGCCCGGGCGTAGGCGGCCCGGCCGTCGGGTTCGCGCCCCGGATCCGGCAGGCTCCAGTGGACGACGTCCGGGTGGCCGGGGAACTCCGGGCAGACCTCCCGCACCCGGTCGCACAGGCTGATGACGTGGTCGAAGCGCCGGTCGCGGAACTCGTCCAGGTGCTTGGCGCGCGCGGCGGTCAGGTCGATGCCGTACCCGGCGAGCACGGCGAAGGTGTGCGCGGACACCGGCTTCGGGGAGCTGCCCGCGCTGACGACGTCGACCGCACCGCCGGAACGGTGGCGCAGCAGGGCCTCGGCCAGCTGCGAGCGGCCGCTGTTGCTGGTGCAGAGGAACAGCACCCGGCCGCGCACGGTGCCCGGAGGCGCCGCCGCGGCCGGCCGCAGCCCGGGGTGCAGCGCCGCCCCGGTCGCGGCCAGCAGCTCCGCACAGCGGGCCAGATCGAGGCGGTAGAAGGTGTCCCGGCCGTCGGCGGTGCTGCGCCGGGACCGGACGACGCCGGCTTTGCGGAGCCGGCCGAGGTGGTAGGACACCAGGTTCTGCGGGTGCCCGACGCGCGCGGTCAGCTCCTGCACCCGCCGGTCGCTGCCGGCGAGCTCCCCGAGCAGCCGCCAGCGCAGGGGATGGCCCGCCGCGCGGAGAAAGACGGGTTCCATGTCCCGAGGATTACATCAATCCAGTTTGATGTAAATACCCGGAGCCCGGTCGAACGGGTAGCGGCGCTGCAGCCGGGCGGCGACGGTCGTCAGCGCGTCACGCGTCGTCGGCGGCGGCCCTGATCAGCGCGGCGACGCTCTCCGGACGCGAGACGTAGACCGCGTGGCTGGCCGCCACCTCGGTCACCGCGGCCCCGATCCGGCCGGCCATCGCCCGCTGACCGGACGGCGGGATCATCCGGTCCTCGGTCGTGAGCAGGTACCGGCTCGGCCGGCTGCGCCACGCCGCCTCGGTGATCACGCCCCCGATCGCGCCCAGCCCCCAGGGCGTCTGCGACGCGGCCAGGAAGCGGGCGTCGGCGTCCGGCAGGTCGGCGGCGAACGCCGCCGGGAACTTGTCCCGGTCGAGCAGCAGGAACCCGTCGTCGGGCGGCAGGATCGGCGGCACCGGCGTGCCGGGCGGCGGCTCGGGAATCAGGCTGGTGACCGACTCGCCCTTGTCCGGCGCGAACGCCGCGACGTAGACGAGGGCCGCGACCCGGTCGTGGGTGCCGGCCTCGGTGATCACCGCGCCGCCGTAGGAGTGTCCGACCAGGACCGTCGGGCCGCTCTGCCGGTCGAGCACCCGCCGGACGGCGGCCGCGTCGTCGGCGAGCGTCACGGTGGGGTTCTGCACGACGCTCACCGCGAAGCCGTCGGCGATGAGCAGGTCGTGGACGGCGCGCCACCCGGATCCGTCGACCCAGGCGCCGTGGACGAGGACAACGTTCGTGATGCTCATCGTGCTCCGATCCGGAGGTTCTCGGTGGGAAGGGTCTGGCAGGCCAGCCGCCAGCCGGCGTCCAGCTCGGCGGTGGTGAACAGCCCGCGGGTGTCGGTCTCGTAGGAACCGGAGATCACCCGTACGCGGCAGGTCCCGCAGGCACCCTCGCCGCAGGACTGCGGGAACGGGACGTGCGCGGCGTTCGCGGCGTCGAGGACCGTCTGCCCCGGCCGGCACGGGAACTCGCCGTCGTCAGCGGTGATCGTGAACCGCTCCACCGTGGCCGCGAGCGCGATCGCGTGGGCGCGTTCCCGCCGGGTGAGCGCGCTGCGTCCGGACACGAACGCCTCGGTGCGGATCGCCTCGCGCGGCACGCCGAGCGTCGTGAGCAGGTCCAGGACGTCCTGCATCATCGACGGCGGCCCGCAGAGGTGCACGCGCGAGGCCCCGGCGACGTGCGGTTCCAGCGCGTCCCGGTCGATCCGGCCGTGCCCGGCGCCGTAGCGGAACACCCGCAGACCCGGGAGGCGCAGTTCCGCGATCTCCTCGCGGAAGAGGACCTCCTCGTCGCTGCGGAAGCTCGCCAGCAGCACGATCGGGCCGGTGTGCCCGTCGTCGGCGGCCGCGGCCAGCATGCTCAGCAACGGCGTGATGCCGACGCCACCGGCGATCAGCAGCAGGCCGCCGGGCGTCGGCGCGTAGGTGAACTCGCCGTGCGGGCCGCTCACCGCCAGCGCGAACCCGGTCGCCAGCTCCTCGTGCAGGAACGTCGAGCCGAGCCCCCGCGGTTCGTGTTTCACCGTGATCTCGAGGTGACGCCGCTCGCCGGGGCGGCTCGAGATCGAGTACGAGCGCTCGATCGGCTCCACCGCGACCGGCAGTCCGGCCGTGACGTACTGCCCGGCGGTGAACGCGAACGGCAGCGTGTCGCCGTCCAGGGGAGCGAGGCGGATGCGCCGGACCGTGGGGGTCAACGGCTCGATCCGGCTCACCCGCAGGTAGCCGCGCCACGGCGTGACGGTCTCCGGAGTCCGGATCGCCCGCCACAGCGCCCCGACCTGCCGGGGCTTCAGGACCGCGTTCGCCGCCATGAAGCCACCGGCCGCGGCCGCGACCACACCGGCGTTCCAGGCGTCCTGGCCGGCCACGACGACGCCCTTGACCGGTGTCCGGCAGCCGGCGACCTTCGAGCGGAGGCGTTCGGGGGTGGCCGACAGCCCGTAGAACGCCCCGCGCGGGCTGCGCTGGTAGGTCTCGAACGAGAGCGGCGTGGCGAGCTCGGTGGACACGACGGTGTCGGCGAAGCCGGGCCAGCGTGCGTCCAGCCGCCCGATCAGCCGGCGTACGGTGTCGTCCTTGAACGTCCGGTACGCCGCCGGGCGGGTGTCCGCGGTGGTGCCGCGCCAGGCGTCGACCTGGTCGGCATCGATCAGCTGCAGGATCTCGACGGTGTGGAAGCGGGCCGCGGGGTCGTTGAGCGACGCGAACGAGACGTAGAGCGAGTCGTCCCCGATGAACCAGTGGTTCTCGCCGCGCAGACCGAACGCCGCCGGCGACGTGTTCAAGCCGGCGAACAGCATGAGCGTGGACTTCTCCGCCGGTAGCGCGGGAACCTCGGCGCCGAGCAGCGCGTACGTGTTGCGCACGCCGATCGCCGAGACGACGGTCGGCGTCCGCACCTCGTACCGGTCGCCGGTGGTGCGGTCCTCGACCTCGACCCCGGCCGCCCGGCCGCGCTCGGTCAGGATCCGGGTGACCCGCTGGCGGGCCCGGAGCAGCACACCGCGCCGTTCGAGGCTCTCGATGATCAGCCCGCTGATCTGCTTCGGACCGCCGACGGGGTGGGTGCCGCCGTTGAGGTAGTAGGTCATCGGCACGCTGGCGTGGTAGCCGAACGCGCCCCGGTCGGGCGGGGTGCCGTACAGCTCCCAGCGTGCCGCCAGCACCGCGCGGATCCCGGGGTCGCGGAAGTGGCGCGCCAGCTCGTCCTGGAGCGTGCGGTAAGTGGCCGGGTAGAGCCGTTCGACGAGCGGGAACCCGAGCCGGCGGACCGCCGCCGGGAACGAGGAGAACACGTTGCGGGCGGCCAGACCGGTCCGGGCCCGGGCGACCGACGTGAAGAAGCGGTCGACGTTGCCGGCCTCGCGCGGGAACCGTTCCTTCAGCCGGGCCCGGAACCGCTCTCCGGACGCCGGGACCGAGAACTCGAAGTCCTCGAAGTGCAGTACCTCGAATTCGTCCGGCAGCGGCGCGAACTGGGCCCTCCCGTCGGTGAGGAACGCCAGGAACGGCTCGGAGCCCGCGCCCAGGTAGTGCATTCCGGTCGGGAACTCGAAGCGCCCGTCGCGGGAGAACTCGTGGGTCATCCCGCCCAGCGTGTAGTGCTGTTCCAGGACGAGCACCCGGGCGGAGCCGAACTGCGCGAGCGCCCGGGCCGCGGCCAGCCCGCCGAGGCCCGACCCGATCACGACGGCGTCGTATCTCTCCACGGTCAGTCCGGGCCGGGCCGGCGACGGTGCAGCCGGTCCATCTCCCGCTCGATGCGGGCGTCGTCGAGCTCGGACGGGTGGTAGACCGCCCAGGCGTGGAACGCGAGCCCGGCCGCCCACGGCAGCAGCCCGGTCAGCGGCCAGAAGAAGATCGACCGCAGCCAGATCAACCAGACCACGATCAGCACCAGGGTCACCAGCACGAACCACAGGGCGTGCACCTGCAGACCGCGTTTCCTGCGCACTTGCCGGACGGCTCGTGCTCGTACCGGGTCAGTCGTCACCGGGACCTCCTCATCGCGCTGTTCCCGCACGGCTGAGATGAGACCGCAGGCCACTGGAAATCCACTGGAACACCCGATTCAGCACTGCGGTGCGGGACCCACCAGGTGCCGCGTCGCCGGTCAGCGCGTCCTCACCCCACCGGTGGCCCGCGACCCTAGCTGATCAGGTAGTGCACGGCGATGTCGCCGAGGCGGGCGACGAACGTGTCCTCGTCCTCCGGATGCGGGGTCGCGAAGCCGGTCCAGATGCGACACGCAGGATCACGGCGGCGAAGACGGTGTCGAAACAGGCCCACGCGGCGGCGTCGGAGAGGCCCAGCGGCGCGAGCAGCTCGACGAACGCGTGGCCGAGGCCCTGGCTGTAGCGCGATCCCCGGCGCCGGACCTCGTAGCCGCGCTCGGACAGGTGCACTTCGCGGACGGGACCACCGCCGAACACGACGTACTGATCGGTGCCGACGGCATCGACTGCCTCGTCCGGCGCACGCTCTGGGGCGACTCGCCGAAGCGCGAGCACCGGCGGCACATCGTCGGCGGGTACACCTACGCCGAGGTGGCGGGCACCACGCCGAACTCGTGCGTGCTCACCCACGGCCCCACCGTGCAGGGCAGCTGGACCTCGATCCCGGCGGACACCAGTGGTGGGTGCTCATCGCGACCGACCCCGCCGCATCGCCGCCGCCGGATCCGCACCGGCTCGCCGCGGCGCTGGCCGGCGGATTCCCGGCGCCGTTACCGGGGCTGATCGCGGCCACCGACCCGGCCCACGTGCAGCGCTGGGTGCTGCGTGACCGGGTACCGCCGAAGCAGCGGTCGGCCGGGCGCTGCAGCAGGCCTGGATGCTCGGCAAGGTCTTCCATCACGTGCCGGCGCCGCTGCGGCCGCTCCGCGACGTCGTGTTCGACCGCACGCCGTTCCTGCAGAAGGTGGCCGGGGACTCCAACCCGGGGGAGATCAGCGAGCAGCTGGCGCTGATCGAGGACTGATCCGCGCCGGTCACGGGCCCGCGAGCGCGTCGCGGCAGGTGCTGAGCAGGGCGTGCAGCCGGTCGGCGTCGGCGGGGGAGAGACCACCGGTCATCCGGACGGCCACCGCGGCGACGCCGGCCCGGGCCTGGCCGAGGAGCGCGACCGCGGTGTCGGTGAGTTCGGTGGCGCGCTCGCGCCGGGGGCCCTGGTCCTCGGAGCGGACGATCAGCCCTCGCTTCTCCAGGCCCTGCAGGACGATGTTCGTCGACTGGCGGGACACGAACACCCGCCGGGCGAGCTCCGACCCGGTGATGCCGGGGGTGTCGTGCAGGGCCTGCAGGCAGGCGTACTGCGGCACGGTCAGCCCGAGCGGCCGGAGCACCTCGTCCATCCGCTGATGCAGGATCGCCTGCGTCTCTTTGATCAACACACCCAGCTTCTCGCTCGCCGTCATGTCAACAGTTTGACACTGCTCTGATTGAGTGTCAGTATATTGACACTGAATCAACGAGAGGACCACCGCCATGACGACCATCGGACCCGACTTCGTGTCCTTCCAGGTGCGCGACCGCGAGGCGTCCGCGCGCTTCTACCAGGAACTCGTGGGGCTCAACCGGCTCCCCGACCCGAACCCCCACGCGTCCGCGTTCTCCGCCGGCAACGGGGCGTTCGCGGTCCGCGACCCGCTGCCCGGAACGGACCTCGACGCCCTCGGGCAGCTCGGCGCCGGCGTCGGGGTGTGGTTCCACAACGACGACGCGGCCGGCGTCCACGCCCGGCTGGCCGAGCAGGGCGTGCCGATCGAGCAGGAGCCGTTCGAGGGGCCGTTCGGGCTCACGTTCGCGTTCCGCGACCCCGACGGCTACGTCGTCACGATCCACTCCAAGGCATGAGGACGACGCTCGAGGTCGTGGGTCCGTGGTCGCTGCGGACGAGCAAGCGGTTCTGGGAGGAGTTCGCACCCGCCGCGCTCCCGTCCGGCGGCGACCCCGACGTTCTCGACGCCCGGTTCCTGAGCGAGGCCGACTGGACGCCGGTCTCGGCCCGGGTCACCCAGCACGGGAGCACCGCCGGCCTGGAGCTCTCGGGGGAGGGTGACCTGGACGCCGCGGCCGGGCAGGTGGCCCGGTTCCTGTCCCTGGACGTCGACGCGAGCGGCTGGCCGGCCGTCGGCGACCGGGACCCCGTGATCGCGGCGGCGCGGCGCGCGCTGCCCGGGTTCCGGCCGTGCGGGTTCCACTCGCCGTACGAGGCCGCGGCCTGGGCGGTGCTGTCCCAGCGGTCCCGGGTGTCCGACGCGGCCCGGCTGCGTGCGCGCGTCATCGCCGAGCACGGGCGCGACGGCGCGTTCCCGGCGCCCGCCGACCTGATCGCCGCGATCGAGGACGGGCGGCTGACGGTCCCCGGGCGGAAGGGGGAGTACCTCGTCGCGGTCGCCCGCGCCGCGCTCGGCGGCCTCCTGTACGGCCCCGAGCTGCGCGGACTCCCCGAGGACGACGCGCGGGCCCGGCTGGCGTCGATCACCGGCGTCGGGCCGTTCGCCACCGACCTCATCCTGATCCGCGGCGCGAACGCCGTCGACGTCGTACCACGCGCGGAGCGCCGTCTCGACGCGGAGATCGTCCGCCGCTACGGCGCGGGAGTCACGCTCGGCGACGTCGCCGACGCTTGGAGGCCGTTCCGCTCGTGGGCGGCGGTGCACCTGCGTGCGCTCGCCGCGGAGTTGCCCGGCGGGTAGCGCCACCCGGCCGCACCCGGAGCGCTCCCGGTCGGCACTCGGACGGGGGCGACGTCGGACGATGCGACTTCTGACGTCGGACCACCCGTCAGGAGAACACGTTGATGAACCGCCGATCTCTGTTGGGCGCGGCCGCGGTGACCGTGCCGGTCGTCGTGGGCGCGGCGATCGTCGGCGAGTCCGTGGGCAGCGACCTCCCGGCGCCCGTGCGCGAGGAAGCCGGTAGCCAGGCACTCGTGGTGCCGGCCGCGAACCCGGCGCCCCCGGTGGTGGGGGCGCAGTTCCACGGCACGTGGGAGATGTACTGGAACGGCCTGACGCCGAACGCGATGTTCACCAGGCACCTGGACACGCTCGCGGCGCAGGGCGTCCAGATGATCCGCACCGACGTGGGCTGGTCGTCGGCGCAGCCGACGAACGCCGCCCCCGACCCGAACCAGTGGTACCACAAGCGACTGGCCACGGTGATCGACGCCGTGCGGGCCCGGGGTATGCAGATCTTCCTGACCGTGCACCAGTCGCCGGCGTGGTCGCGGCCGGGCACCGGCAGCGAGGTGAAGCAGTACCCGGCCGACCCGAACTCGATCAAGCCGTGGCTGACGTTCGTCGCGCAGACCTACGGCGCGAAGATCGCCGCGATCGAGGTGTGGAACGAGCCGAACCTGTCGGAGTTCGTCGGCATCAGCGACGCCTACCAGCGGGCGGTGAAGTACGTGCCGCTGCTCAAGGCGTCCTACGCCGCGATCAAGGCCGGCCGCTCGACGGTGCCGGTGATCTTCGGCGGCCCGTCGCAGACCGACGACGGGTTCATCCGCGACTGCTACGCGCTCGGCGCGGGCGGCTACTTCGACATCATGGGTGTGCACCCCTACCAGGGCAACCAGACGAAGCCGCCGGAGTCGACCGACATCACCGGCAAGGCCCGGATGACGAACATGCCCGCGATCATCAACCTGATGGCCGCGAACGGCGACGGCGCGAAGCCGATCTGGTGGACCGAGTTCGGGTTCAGCGTGCACTCGAACGCCACCGTGCCGGCCGGGCAGGTCTGGCTGTTCGGCGTGCCGGACGACGCCACCGCCGCGTCCTACCTGTCCCGCTCGTTCTACCTGGCCTGGCAGCAGTGGCCGCAGGTGAAGCTCGGCGTCGTCTACTGCGCGTACAAGACGCCGTCGGACTCCTACGGCCACCAGTACGGCTTCCGGATGATCGAGCCCGACGGCACCGCCAAACCGCAGCTGCACGCCCTCGCCGCGATCCGGCAGGCTTTCGGCTCGCTGCAGCGACTCTGAGCGACCTACTCGACGAACTGGTAGTCGCGGGCGATCCGGTCGTCGTGGTCGAGCACCAGGATCTCGCACCCGACGGCCGCCACCTCGCCGTCGTCGTGGCCCACCATCTCCCAGTGGAATTTCACGACGTCGGCGAGGCGCTCCGCGTCCGGCCGGGCCCGGAACCGGTACGCCCCGGGCGCGACGAACGAGTCGTACGCCCGGCGGACGCGGACTTCGAGGGCCTCCGACCCGCGCGC
The DNA here is from genome assembly GCF_000585375.1 of Cryptosporangium arvum DSM 44712. NCBI lineage: Bacteria > Bacillati > Actinomycetota > Actinomycetes > Cryptosporangiales > Cryptosporangiaceae > Cryptosporangium > Cryptosporangium arvum. The sequence continues at coordinate 5,690,929 of NZ_KK073874.1, read as the reverse complement.
CTCCAGGACGGCCCGGTCGAAACCCAGCTCGGCCGCGGCCTTGCGGAGGTCCTCCGGCGGGTGCAGGACGTGGACGCCGTCCGGAGCCCACAACGCGGCGATCCGGGCCCGCCGCCGGTCGGCGTCGGGTTCGTTCCACACCGCCGCGTAACGATCGGCGAGAGCTTGTGCGGCAGCGGACATGAGGACCTCCGGAGGAGCCGGGAAACGCGGACGGCTCGACTCTGCGCATCGGGCGGACGGCGGACAATTCCCCGCCGGGAATCGCTCCCGGCCGATCGTCGGGTAAGCAGGACGGATGGCGATGCAGAGCGAGCAGCCCGTGAGCCGGTTCGGCGAGGTCGAGCTGGCGGACCTGCCGGAGGATCTGCGTGAGCGGCTCACGCCGATCGCGGAGAAGACCGGTTTCCTGCCGAACATCTTCCGGGCCCTCGGGCGCCGGCCGGCCGAGCTCCGGGCCTTCCTGGACTACCACGACGCGCTGATGAACTCCGACGACGGGCTGTCGAAAGCGGAGCGGGAGCTGGTGGTCGTCGCCACGTCCGGGGCGAACCGGTGTCCGTACTGCGTGGTCGCCCACGGCGCGATCCTGCGGATCCGGGCGAAGGACCCGCGGATCGCCGACCACGTCGCGCTCGACCCGCACGGCTGTGCCCTCGAGCCGCGGCAGCGCGCGATCGTGGACCTGGCACTCGCGCTGTGCCGCGAACCCGAGCGCTTCGGGGAACCGCACCTGCGTGCGGCGCGTGCGGCCGGCCTGACGGACGACGAGATCTGGGACGTCGGATCGATCACCGCGCTGTTCGCGGCCTCCAACCGGCTGGCGCACCTCTGCGCGCTCCGCCCGAACGACGAGTTCTACTCACTGGGCCGGTGACCCGGCCCCCGCGAACCGGGACAGCCCGAACTCGCGCAGGGACTCGTCGCGCCGGCCGGTGAGCACTTCGTCGGCGACGACCGCGGCGAGGTGAGCCGAGAGCGTGACGCCGCTGTGGGTCGCGACGGCGTAGGTGCGGTGGTCGGGGCCGACCCAGTCGGCGATCGTGAGCCCGTCCTCGGGCAGCACACGGGTGCCCAGCCCCACGCTCTGCGTCGTGGTGCGGTGGAGCGCGGGGAACAGCCGGCGGGCCCGGTCGAGCAGGAGCGCGGGCACCGTCCAGATGCGGGGGTCGTCGAGCGCCCACTTGCCGCCGGTCGGCTGGTCGGCGTAGGTGATGCCACCGTTGCGGGCCGGCCGCAGCGCGATCCCCTCGGCGCGGACCAGGTGCGTGATCCCGGCGTCGACGGGGGCGGTGGTGCTGATGATCCCGACGCTGGCCCGCGACGCGTCCGCGACCGGGAAGTCGATCCCGGCGCGGCGCAGCAGCGCCCGCGACCCGTTGCCCGCGGCGAGGACGACGGTGTCGGCGTCGAGCACCCGCCGGTCGGTGACGACGCGCCCGGCCCGGATCTCCTCGACGCGGTGGTGGGGGAGGTGGACGGCCCCGGCGGCGATCGCCCGGTGCAGCAGCGTCAGGCACATCGTCGGGACGTCGATCCAGCCCTCGGCGGCGTAGCGGGCGCCTCCGGCCAGGCCGTCCGGGGAGAGCGACGGCTCGAGCGCGAGCAGGGCGGACGGCGTGAGCAACTCGGCCGCGTAACCGAGGCCGGTGAACCGCCGCACCTTCCGGGCGACGGCGTCCAGCTGCGCGCCGCTGTGGGCCAGCTCGATCGTGCCGGACCGGTGGAACCACCGCTCGGCCGCGCGCTGGTGGGCCTCGAGGCCCAGGACGTTGAGCCGCCGGTACGCCTCCGGCGCCTTGTTGTGGGCGTTGATCCAGGCGAACGTGGCCGCGCTGGTTCCGGAGCCGGCTTCGGCGGCGTCGACGACCGTGACGGTGGCGCCCCGGCGGATGAGTTCATCGGCGAGGGCGCAGCCCAGTACGCCCGCTCCGACGACGATGACCGAGCGTGTCATGGCGCCCCCTCCGGTTCGGTGTACTCGACGTAGAACTCCAGCGCGCCGGGGCGCAGGTAGTAGGCGGCGGACTCGGCGATCCGGCCGTCGGGCTGCCACATCAACCGGCGGCGGCGCAGTGCGGCCGGGCCGGGTTCGATCTCCAGCAGCCCGGCGTACTCGTCGTCGAGCAGGACCGGGTCGAAGTACATCCGCGACCGGGCGATCGGCACGTCGTGGTCGGCGAGGTAGGCACGCACCGACACCGTCTCGAGCTCCTCGTCGAGCAGGCGGGGTACGAGCCGGAAGGGGAGGGCCGCCACCTCGGCGACGAGGGGTGTCCCGTCCCCGTCGCGCCGGACCCGCACCAGCTGGGTCACCGCCTCGTCCGGTGCCACGCCCGGCACCGCCACCCGGGCCCGTCCGGCCGGCACGACGCCCGCGGACACGACCGACATCCGCCCGGGCAGCCCGGCCCGGTCGAGCCGCGGATCCACCGACCGCATCAGGTTGACCTGCCGGGCCCCCTCGGCGACGTGGGTCCCCAGGCGCTTGCGCCGCACGACCAGGCCGTCCCGAGCCAGGTCGGTGAGCACCCGCTGCGCCACCGACCGGCTGACCCGGTGCTCGGCCTGCAGCTCGGCCTCGGTCGGCAGCTTCGCGCCGGGGCCGAGGTCACCGGAGAGGATCCGGGCCTCGAGCTGCGCCCGGATCGCCTGGTGGAGGTGCGGTGGCATACAAATGACCGTACAAATAAATCAATGACCGGTCAATGGTCGGTGGAGCGGGAGAGTTCCTCCCAGGTCGCGAGGTCGTGGTCGACGGCGTCGCGGGCGGTGCGGACCACGCGCAGCGCGTCGGAACCGAGGACGAGGTGGCGCGGCGGCGCGGGCTCGTCGAGGATCCGCAGGACCGCGGCGGCCGCGCGGGCCGGGTCGCCGAGCTGCCTGCCGCTCGCGTTCCGGCGGGCGTCGCGGATCGGGTCGAACACCGCGTCGTAGTCGGCGATCGTGCGCGGCACCCGGGTCATCGAGCGCCCGGCCCAGTCGGTGCGGAACGAGCCGGGTTCCACCGCGGTGACGTGGATCCCGAAATCGGCGATCTCCGGGGCGAGGGACTCGAGAATGCCTTCGAGCGCGTACTTGCTGCCGCAGTAGCCGGACACGCCGGGGAAGCCGGCGAGCCCACCCATCGAGGTGACGGCCAGGATGTGGCCGCGGCGGCGTCGGCGCATCGCGGGCAGGACGGCCTGGATCGTGGCCACCGCCCCGAAGACGTTCACGTCGAACTGGGCGCGCAGGGCCGCGAGCGGGGTCTCCTCGAACGTGCCTTCGAGGCCGTACCCGGCGTTGGCGATCAGCACGTCCACCGGGCCGACGGCCGCCGCCAGCGCGACGACGGCGTCGTCGTCGGTCACGTCGAGGACGTGGGCCCGCGCCCGCCGCGGGTGGAGCGCGGCGAAGGCGGCCGCGTCGGGGCTCGTGCGGACGGTACCGGCGACGGTGTGGCCGGCCTCGAGCGCGGCGACCGCGAACGCACGGCCGAGCCCGCTGCTGACACCGGTGATCAGAAAGTTCTTGGCGGTCATGCCGCAAGCCTGCGACGCCACGCGGGACGCAACCAGGACCCGTCGCACCCCGGCTGCCGGCCGGAATCGGGCCTAGCATCGCGCCATGACCGGCAACGAACTGGGCGAGTTCCTGCGCTCCCACCGCTCCCGGCTGCGCCCCGGCGACGTGGGCCTGGTGTCGTACGGCGCCCGGCGGGTCGCCGGGCTGCGTCGCGAGGAGGTCGCGGTGCTGGCCGGGATGAACAGCGACTACTACGCCCGGCTGGAGCAGGGCCGCGAGCGGAGCCCGTCCCCGCAGATCCTCGACGCGCTGGGCACGGCGCTCCGGATGGACGAGCCGGCGCGCGAGCACCTGTACCGGCTCGCCGGCACGGCCCGCGACACCCGGCGACCGCCCAGGGAGACGGTGAGCGGTCCGCTCCGGAACCTGCTCGACGCGCACGCGGGCGTCCCGGCGTTCGTCCTGAACCCGGCGAAGGACTTCATCGCGCTCAACCCGATCGCCGAGGCGCTGTTCGCTCCCTTCGCCGACGTGGACAACCTCGCGCGCATGACGTTTCTCGACTCGGCGGCCCCGGAGTTCTTCCCCCGCTGGGACCGCTTCGCCGAGTCGGTCGTGGCCGGGCTGCGCCACGCGGCCGGGCTCGACCCGGAGTACCCGCGGCTACGTGCGGTGGTGCGCTCGCTGCAGGAGCGGAGCGACACGTTCGCCGCGCTCTGGTCGTCGCACGCGGTGTACGGCAAGACGCAGGACGCCACCGAACTGCACCACCCCGGCGTCGGCCCGCTCGCGCTGGTCTCCCAGTCCTTCGACGTGCGGGGAGCGGCGGGCCAGCTGCTCGTCGTCTATCAGCCGGAGCCCGGCAGCCCGAGCGCGGAGGCGCTGGACCGGCTCGCTGCGTCAGTCCTTCACCCGGACGGGTTGCAGGACGTACGCCGAGCCGGCGGCGCCGGGGGGCGCGAGGTCGACCGGCTTGTGGGGATCGTCGAACGAGAGCGCCACCTGCGTGCCGTCGACCGCCCGTAAGCCGTCGAGCAGGTAGGTCTCGTTGAACGCCAGCGTGGTGGGACGGCCGGTGTAGACGGCTTCGATCGTCTCGCTGGCCTCGGCGTCCTGGGCGCCACGCGCCTCCACGGTGAGCGCACCGGGCTCGAGCCGCAGCACCACCGGCGTCAGGCGGTCGGCGAACAGCGCCACCCGCTTGACGACCTCGGTGAGTTCGGCGACCGACGCGGTCACGGTCGCGGGGCGCTCCGCGTCGATCAGGCGGTCCATCGGTGGGAACGTGCCTTCGAACAGCCGGGCGGTCAGCTGCCGGCCGGCCGCGGTGAACCCGATCGTGCCGCCGCCGAACGCGTCGTCGTCGACCACGATCCCCAGCTCGGCCGGGACCGGCGCGAACGCCCGGGCCGCCTCGAGCAGGGGCCGGGCCGGGACGAGGAACTCGCCCGTGCGTTGCGGATCGGCCGGGCGCCAGGGCAGCTCACGCCGCGCGACCCGGTACCGGTCGGAGGCGAGCAGCGACATCCGCTCGCCCTCGACCGCGATCCGCACGCAGGTCAGGATCGGGAGCGACTCCTCCCGGGAGGCGGCCGGCGCGACCTGCGCGACCGCGGCGCCGAAGACGACCGGGTCGACGGTGCCGGTGGACGAGCGCAGATCGGGCCGGCGCGGATAGTCGCCGGCCGGCATCGTCGGCAGCCCGAACCGGCCGGCCCCGCAGCGTAGGCGCAGCACACCGGCGGTGAGCTCGACGTCGATGGCCTGATCGGGCAAGGCCTTGGTGATCTCGACCAGCAGCCGGGCCGAGACCAGCGCCTCACCGTCGTCCTCGGCCTCGACCGCGACCGTGACCAGGGCCGACGATTCGCCGTCGAAGCTCTCGACGGTGAGCTCGCCGCCGGCCAGGCGGAGCAGCGCACCGCCGAGCGCCGGGGTGACCGGGCGCGCCCCCGCGCACCTGGTGCCCCAGGTGACCGCCTCGGTCAGCAGCTCACGCTTGACCCGGAACCTCATTGTTCGCCTCCCGACGCCGACGCCAGCATTGTCACCCGGGGGTACGACGTTTCCGCGCCGAGCCCCCGGGTGGCGGTGCTCCGGCTACGGTCTGGTCCACAGTCGATCGGAGGGAGCAGCGACGTGGCTGGACGGTTCGAGGGCAAGGTTCTGTTCGTCACCGGTGCGGCGCGCGGACAGGGCCGCAACCACGCGGTCCGCTTCGCCGCGGAGGGTGCCGACGTGATCGCGCTCGACGCCTGCCGGGACATCGAGACCGTGGGCTATCCCGGGGCCACCCGCGCCGACCTCGACGAGACCGTCCGGGCGGTGGAGGCGCACGACCGGCGGATCGTCGCGTCGGTGGTCGACGTCCGCGACCGGGCCGGCGTCGTCGCCGCGCTGGAGGAGGGCGTCGCCCAGCTCGGCCGGGTGGACGTGGTCAGCGCCAACGCCGGGATCGCCGGGTTCGCGGCCGCGGCCGACCTCACCGAGGAGGCCTGGCGGACGATGATCGACGTCAACCTGACCGGGCAGTTCTTCACCGCGCAGGCGGCGATCCCGCACCTGGTCCGGCAGGGCGACGGCGGCTCGATCGTGTTCACCAGCTCGATCGCCGGGCTGAAGGGCACCGGGTTCCTCAGCCACTACTCGGCGGCCAAGCACGCGCTGGTGGGGCTCGCGCGCAGCCTGGCCAAGGAGCTCGCGCCGCACCACGTCCGGGTCAACACGATCCACCCGACGAACGTCGACACCCCGATGATCCAGAACGACAACCTGAAGACGCTGTTCGGCGGCCCCGGCCTCACCCGGGAGGAGTACTCCGCCGCGATGACGCCGATGAACCTGCTGCCGGTTCCGTGGGTGGACGTCGACGACGTGACCGAGGCGCTGCTGTTCCTCGCGTCGGACGCCGGCCGTTTCGTGACCGGCACCGCCCTCCCGGTGGACGCCGGGGTGATCGCCAAGTGACGCTCAGGCGCCGACGTGGATGCCGGGCCGGCGCGCCGGATCGGGCTCGGCTTCGCGGAGGATCTCCCGGGTCACCGGGGCGGTGTCGCCGCGCCCCAGCAGGAAGTAGCGGACCATGTGCACCAGCGGGCTGCCCTCGGCCCAGGCGAAGTAGCAGTGCGGGCGCACGCCGGTGGTGTCGCGCAGCGCGAGCAGGATCGCGGCGATCGCGTTGGGCGCCGCCGGAGCCTCGGCCCGCAGCACCCGGTGCACACCGACCTGCACGCCGCGCACGACGAGCGTGTCGCTGAAACTGGACGGGTCGATGACGTCGATCTCGAGGAAGATCACGTCGGCGCCGCCGGGCACCGGGTTGTCGCCACGCTGCTCGAGTTCCTTGTCCGCGTACTCGGCGTCGTCACCGGCCTGCCGCCGGTTGGCGATCAGGTTGACCCGCCCGTCGTGGGTGATCGTGTCGGTGAGGAACTGCCGTGCGGTCTCGTCGAACGTGATGCGGTCGGCGCGGAGCTCGGTGGTGCGCGACACCCGGGAGATCAGCGAGATGACGACGATGGCGGCGATGAACAGCCCGGAGATCGCCAGCCCGTCGGGCTTCTCGATCACGTTGTCGACGAGCGCGTAGAGCAGCACCGCGGTGAGGACGCCGAAGCCGACGCCGGCCAGGCGGTGGCGGTGCCGGACCGCCGAGACGGTCACGGCGAACGCTCCGGAGACCATCATCGCCAGGATGCCGGTGGCGTAGGCGCCGGCCTGGGCGTCGACGTCGGCGCCGAACGCGATCGTGATGACGATGCTGATCACGGTGTAGACGAGCACGACCGGCCGCACCGCCCGACCCCACTCCGGAGCCATGCCGTAGCCGGGCAGGTAGCGCGGCACGATGTTCACCAGACCGGCCATCGCCGAGGCACCGGCGAACCACAGGATCAGCACGGTGCTGACGTCGTAGACGGTGCCGAACGTCTCGCCGAGCTTCTCGTGGGCCAGCCAGGCCAGCGCGCGCCCGTTGGCCCCGCCGCCCTCGTCGAACTCGGCCGCCGGGATCAGGACCGTGGTCACGAAACTGCTCGCCAGCAGGTAGACGCTCATGATCAGCGCCGCCGCGGTGAGCAGCTTGCGGGCGTTGCGGATCCGCGCGCGCAGGCGTTGCTCGGCGGTCTCGCCCTCGGCGGCGATCAACGGCATCATGCTGACGCCGGTCTCGAACCCCGACAGGCCGAGCACCAGCGCCGGGAACGCGAGGATCGCGGGGAGCGCGAGGTCGGAAACCACGCCGCCGTTCCCGTCGGTGAGCGCGCCGACCCACGCCGACCAGGCGCCGTCGGTGGTGACGACGTCGACCAGGCCGACGACGACGATGACGGCGTTGAGCCCGAGGAAGATCGCGACCAGCGGGATCGCGACGCTCACCGCCTCGGAGAACCCCATCAGGAACACGCCGCCGAGCACCAGCAGCAGGATGACGGTGAGCGCGACCGCGTGGCCGTGCACGGCGTCCGGGACGTGCGGGTTCTCCAGGACGTGGAGGCTGGCGTCGGCCGCCGACAGCGTGATCGTGATGATCCACGACGTACAGACGAAGCCCAGCAGCACGAGGACGAAGATCTTGCCCCGCCAGAACGGCAGCAGCTCCTCGAGCATGGCGACCGAGCCGGCGCCGTGCGGGCTCTCCTTCGCCACCCGCCGGTACATCGGCAGCATCCCCAGCAGGGTCAGCGCCACGATCAGCAGCGTGGCCAGCGGCGACACCGCACCGGCCGCGGCGGCCGCGATCGCGGGCACGTAGGCGAGGCTGGAGAAGTAGTCGACGCCGGTCAGGCACATCACCTTCCACCAGGCGTGCTGCTCGGCGTGTGCCTCACCGGCGGCGGGACCGACCGGCTGCACCTGGTGCTTGAGCAACCACCGCGACAATCCGCTGCCGGGCTGGTGACCCGGCGCCGGGGTCTCCACCACCGCGGGAACCGCGTAGTCGACCGGCACGCTCTGCTCGTCGGACACCCTGAGCCTTCCACCGTCGTTCGGGACGGAGGTCACCGTCGGGTCAACGCTACGGCCCCGTGTCGTGTGGGTGCCTCGCGGGCCTACGCCTCGGGCAGCGGCGTGTGGAAGTGCCGGAACCCCTCCCGCGACCGGTGCAGCGTCCACACGTGCTCGGCGATCGCCGGCCCGTTCGTCACCGGGTCGTCCTCCCGGATCGCCCCGGGAACGATCAGCTGGGTCACGTGCACACCATCCCCCGCCACCACGTCGTGCAGCATCCGCGCGTAGGCGCTCTCGGCCGCGAACGCCACCGACGTCCCGGCCACGGCCGCGTTCGGACGGGCCGCCGAGCCGCCGTTGACCAGCACCACCGTGCCGCGGCCCAGCTCACGCATCCCGGGCAGCACCTGCTGGATCGCCGCCATCGGACCGTGCACCGAGAACTCCACCGCGGCGGCGAGATCGTCGTGCGTCGTCTCGAGCACCGGCCGCAGGAATTCCCGCGCCGGGATCGGGCTGTACTGCAGCACCTCGATCGGCCCGAGCGCCGCGGCCGCGTCGGCCAGCGCGGACGCCAGCCCCGACCGGTCCCGGACGTCGGCGGCGAAGCCGCGAACCGTGAGGCCCTCGGCCGCCAGCTCCGCGGCCGGCCCGCCGGCCCCGCTCCGGGACAGGAGCGCGATCGCGAACCCCTCCCGGCCGAACCGCCGCGCGACCGCGGCTCCCACACCCGGACCTGCACCCACGATGGCAAGCGTCGTCACACCCCCACTCTAGGTTTCAACCCGGCACAGGTCGGTACCCGGCGTCGCATGGGACGCATCGCAGCCGAAGCACTGATCGAGCGACTCGCCGAGTGGGGTGTCGACACCGTCTACGGGCTGCCCGGCGACGGCATCAACGGCATCATGGAGGGTCTGCGCCGCCATGCCGACCGGGTGAAATTCGTCCTCGTCCACCACGAGGAAGCCGCCGCGTTCATGGCCACCGCCCACGCGAAGGCCACCGGGAGGATCGGCGTCTGCCTGGCCACCTCCGGCCCCGGCGGCCTCCACCTGCTCAACGGCCTGTACGACGCCAAACTCGACCACGCCCCGGTCCTGGCGATCACCGGCCTGCAGGAGACCAGCGTGCTGGGCAGCGGCTACCAGCAGGAAGTCGCTCTCGACCAGGTCTTCGCCGACGTCGCCGAGTACAACCTCGTCGTGACCAACCCGTCGCAGCTGCCGGGCGTCGTCGACAACGCGATCCGCACCGCCTACGCCCGGCGCGGCGTCGCGCACCTGACGGTGCCCAACGACGTGCAGGTCGCCGACGCGGACGCGGACCCGTACCAGTCGGTCGCGATGGCGAACCCGCCCGCGAGCGCACCGATCTACCTCCCGGCGCCGGGCCGCCCCCGCGACCAGGACCTGGACGCCGCCGCCGAGGTGCTCAACGCGGCCGCCAAACCCGCGATCCTGGCCGGCGTCGGCGCACTGCACGCCCGCGCCGAACTCCTGGCGATGGCCGACGCGCTCGGCGCCCCGGTGATCAAGACGCTGCCGGGGAAGGCCGCGATCCCCGACGACTCGGAGTTCGCGGTCGGCGGCATCGGCCTGCTCGGCACCCGTCCCGGCGAGGAGTTGATCGAGGACTGCGACACGCTCCTGATGGTCGGCACGAACTTCCCGTACACCAAGCACCTGCCCGAACCGGGCAAGGTCCGCGTCGTCCAGATCGAAGCGGACCCGACGCGGGCCGGAGCCCGGCTCCCGACCGAGGTGCCGATGATCGGGGACGCCAAGGAGGCGCTGAGCGCGCTCCTGCCGCTGGTCCGGCGACGGGAGGACCGCGCGCACCTGGAGAAGTACCAGAAGCTCATGGCGACGTGGCGTGCGGACATGTCCGACCTGGAGAACCCCGGGCGCACGCCGATCGCCCCGCAGTACCCGATCGGCGTCGTGAACGAGCTGGCCACCGACGACGCGATCCTCACCTGCGATTCCGGCACGATCGCGACCTGGGCGGCGCGCCACTGGACGATCCGCGGCGAGCGGCAGTTCTACCTGTCGGGCAACCTCGCGACGATGGCGCCGGGCCTGCCGTACGCGATCGCGCTGCAGCACGCCTACCCCGGCCGCCAGGTGATCGCGTACGTCGGCGACGGTGGGTTCGCGATGTTGATGGCCGAGTTCCTCACCGCGGTGCGGGCCCAGCTCCCGGTCAAGATCGTGATCAACAACAACAATTCGCTCGGCCAGATCCTCTGGGAGCAGATGATCCTCGGCTACCCCGAACACGGGGTGCGCTTCGAGCAGCCGGCCAGCAACTTCGCGGCCTGGGCCGAGGCGTGCGGCGGCTACGGGCGGAAGGTCACGGATCCGGCCGACGTCCGGGACGCGATCGCGGGCGCGCTGGCGTTCGACGGCCCGGCGCTCGTCGACGTCGACGTGAACCCGGACGAGCCGCCGCTGCCGGGCAAGGTCGGCTACGAGCAGGCGTCGAAGTTCGCGCAGTCCTGGCTGAAGGGTCAGCCGAACAAGATCGCGACCGCGACGACGCTGTTCAAGGACAAGATCAGCCAGCTCGGCAAGTGACCGTCAGGGGACGCGGAACGCCAGCATCGCGACGTCGTCGTGGTGGGCGAAGCCGCGGTGGTCGGTCAGCAGCGCTTCGAGCAACCGCTCGAGCGGCAGGTGCCCGTGCTCGCCCAGGAACCGTCGTAGGTGCGCGATACCGTCGTCCAGGCTGGTGCCGGGGATCTCGACCAGGCCGTCGGTGTAGAGCAGCATCGTCGTGCCGGCCGGAAGCGGTTCGGTGTACGTGAGGCGGGGCGCGTTCGGGCGGACGCCGAGCATCAGCCCGGTCGGGTGGAGCAGACGCGTGCTGCCGTCCGCGGCGCGCAGGATCGGCGGCGGATGGCCCGCGGGCGACCAGCGCAGCACCCGCCCCGGTTCGGGGTCGGTCTCCGCGGCGTCGGTCTCCACGGTGGCGGTCTCCACGGTGGCGACGAACGCGGTGGCCATCGTGCGGTCGCCCAGGGCGTCGTTCGCCGCGTCCAGGCGTCGCAGCGCGTCGGCCGGGCTGATGCCGCGGTCGAGCAGGTAGGCGCGCAGCATGTTGCGCAGCTGCCCCATGTTCGCCGCCGCGCGGATGTCGTGCCCGGTGACGTCGCCGATCACCAGCGCGAGCCGGCCGTCGGGCAGGCAGACCGCGTCGTACCAGTCGCCACCGACCTGGTCGGCGCGGTGCGCGGGCTGGTAGTGCGCGGCCAGCTCGAACGGCGCCGCCTCGGGAAGGACCGGGAGCATCGCCCGCTGGAGGGTCTCGGCGACCGTGATGCGGTCGTGCAGGTGGTTGGCCCGCTCCAGAGCCAGCGTGACGTAACCGGCCAGCGACAGGATCACCGCGCGCTCGTCCACGTCGAGACGCTGGGGCGCCGTCCACGCGAAGCGCAGCGTGCCCAGCGGCCCCTCGTTGCCTATCAGCGGCGCGCAGACGAGCGCCTGCCAGCCGATGGCGTCCAGGTCACCGACCTGGTCGGGGAACGCGGCGCCGAACTCGTCGCGGCTGCCGAAGAAGAGTGGACGGCGCTCGCGGACGGCGCGCGCGGCGGACCGGTCGCCGGCGGCGGGGACCTGGGCCCACCGCTCGGCCGGGCCGGGCGGCAGCGGGTCGGTGGTCACCAGGTCGAGCCGCCCGGTGGCCCGGTCGAGCAGCATGATGCCGACGTGCGCGGGCGCCAGATCCCCGCTGACCAGGTCGGCGACCGCGCGGACGACGTCGTCGACGGTCATCGCGCCCTGCAGCGCCTCACTGGCGCCGAGCAGCAGCCGGCTGTGGCGCAGGGCCTCGTCGGCCACCCGGTGGGCCTCGTCGGCCATCCGGTGGGCCTCGGTGCGGGGCGGGCCGGCGACTTCGGCGCGGGGGAGAGACGGATGCACGGCGTTCTTGGCGCTCCGGTCGGGGAGCGCCCGGCGGTCGGCCGGACCCTCCAGATGGCCCGCCGGGCACGGCGGATTTCCTCGTGTGTTCGGGCGAACCCGCGAAGGGCCGTTGCTCGACGCCGGCCCCGGAGGGCTCGGCGTTCGATTCTACCGAGGGAGACGACGATTCGCCGCTCAGCAAGTCGCTTCCCGGAGCGGTGGCCGGAACCTCGCGTAGGTGAACTTGCCGGTCATCGTGGTGGAACGCGACCTCGGCCGGGGTCAGGACGGTGTCGTGACCGGGGCCGTCCACAGGCCGACCAGGGCGTCGGCCAAGGTGTTCGCGGCGGCGTCCCAGCTGAAGTACGGGCTCTCGCGTCCCTCGGCGAGCATGCGCTCGCAGTCGGCGAGCGTCGAGACGATCAGCTGGCGGGTCATGTAGTTGCGGGCGATCCGCACGTCGGCCGGCAGCGGCGGGAGGCAGCGGTTGAGGCCCTCGAGGATGACGTCGAGCGTCGGATCGGTGAGCGCCTCCTGGACGACGATCTCGCGGAACGCGGGCTCGGCGTTCACCTGGGCGCCGAACCGGGCGTGCCACGTCGGGGTGCCGAGGGACTCGAGGTACTCGACTACGGGCAGTACCCAACAGGAGATCCAGTCCCGGGCCCGGAGCGACCCGGCGATCCGCTCCACCAGCGCGCGCCGACGCGCGGCGATCGGCCCGTTGTGGCGCCTGACGATCGCGCGCACCAGGTCGGTCTTGGTGCCGAAGTGGTAGGCCACCGCCGCGTTGTTGCCCTGCCCGGCGGCCTCGCTGACCTGCCGGTTCGACACGTTGTTCAGCCCGCGTTCGGCGAACAGCCGCTCGGCCGTGCTCAGGATCGCGTCGCGGGTCGCTTCCGAGCGAGGCCCCTTCGTCTGCTGCTGGTTGTGACTCATGGCACCACCTACCGCCTTGACTCTTGCATCAGACAACCGATTCCATGGAGTGAAGTCAAGCAACTGATTTAACTTTTTCGCCGAGTCGAAAGTTCTCTCGTGACCACGACAGCACCCGCCCCGCGGACGAACCTGATCGTCGCCGTCCTCGCTCTGGGCGGTATCGCGGTGTCCCTCATGCAGACGCTGATCATCCCGCTCATCCCGGAGCTCCCGACGCTGCTGCACGCGGCGCCGAGCGACGCGGCCTGGGCGATCACCGCGACGCTGCTCGCGGCCGCGGTCGCCACCCCGGTCGTCGGCCGGCTGGGCGACATGTTCGGCAAGCGGCACCTGCTGCTGTTCAGCCTCGGCATGATGGTGGCCGGCTCGGTCGTCGGCGCGCTGAGCGACAGCCTCACGCCGATGATCGTCGGCCGCCTCCTGCAGGGCGCGTCCGCGGGCGTGATCCCGCTCGGCATCAGCCTGATGCGTGACGCCGTTCCGCCGGAGAAGCTCGGCTCGGCGACCGCGCTGATGAGCGCGTCGCTCGGGATCGGTGGTGCGCTCGGCCTGCCGACGGCGGCGCTGATCGCCGACCACTTCAACTGGCACGTGCTGTTCTGGGTCTCGGCCGCGCTCGGTGCGGTCGTGGCCGTGCTGGTCGTGGCGATCGTGCCGCACTCGACCGTGCGCACCGGCGGACGCTTCGACGTCCTCGGTGCGATCGGGCTGTCCGGCGCGCTGGTCTCGTTGCTGCTGGCCATCTCGAAGGGCGGCGACTGGGGCTGGAGCAGCGGACTGACGCTGGGGCTGTTCGCCACCGCGGTGATCGTGCTTGCCGCGTGGGGCTGGTGGGAGCTGCGGACCACGGCGCCGCTCGTCGATCTGCGGGTCACGGCGCAGCCGCGGCTGCTGCTGACGAACGCGTCGTCGATCGCGATCGGCTTCTCGATGTTCTCGATGTCGCTGGTGATCCCGACGCTGCTGCAGCTGCCGGCCGTCACCGGGTACGGCCTCGGGCAGAGCATGCTGGCGGCCGGCCTGGTGATGGCGCCGTCGGGCCTGGTGATGCTGGTGGCGGCCCCGCTGGCGGCGACGATCGCACGGGCTCGGGGCTTCAAGCTGACGCTGATCGTCGGCGCGCTGATCGTGGCGCTGGGCTACGCGTTCGGCGCGGTGTTCATGGACGAGATCTGGCAGCTGGTCGTCTCGACCTGCATCATCGGCGCCGGGATCGGGTTCGCCTACGGTTCGATGCCCGCGCTGGTCATGGCGTCGGTGCCGGTGACCGAGACGGCCGCCGCGAACAGCCTGAACACGCTGATGCGCTCGCTCGGCACGTCGGTGGCGAGCGCGGTCGGTGGCGCGATCCTCGCGAACATGACGGTGGCGTTCGGCCCGGCCACCGTGCCGTCCCAGACCGGTTTCCGCGTCGTGCTCTGGATCGCGGTGGGCGCCGCGGTGGCCGCCGCGGCGATCGCGGTCTTCATCCCGCCCCCGTCCGCGAACGCCGCGGCGGCCCCCGCCGCCGCACCCGACGCGGACGCCCCGCTCGCGGACGCCCCACTCTCGAACGCCCCACTCTCGAACGCCCCGCTCCCGGACGCGTCCGCGACGAGCGGGGAGCGGGAGGGCGAGCCGGCCGCGCGCTGAACGCCATCGGGCGCTGGGGCGGATCGTTTGTTTGAACGGTTCCAGAAATGGCCACCCGAGCGGGGTAAGCCTCACCGACGTCAGGAGGTAGGCACCGCATGACTGCTCCCCAGCGCCCACCCACCACGAACGACGCGGGCAATCCCGTCGCCAGCGACGAGTACTCGCTCTCCGTCGGCCCCGACGGTCCGCTGCTGCTCCAGGACCACTACCTGATCGAGCAGATGGCGAACTTCAACCGGGAGCGCATCCCGGAGCGCCAGCCCCACGCCAAGGGCGGCGGCGCGTTCGGCACGTTCGAAGTCACCCAGGACGTCACCCCGTACACCCGCGCGGCCGTATTCGCTCCCGGCGCGCAGACCGACGTCGTGATCCGGTTCTCCACGGTGGCGGGGGAGCGCGGCAGCCCCGACACCTGGCGTGACCCCCGCGGGTTCGCGGTGAAGTTCTACACCAGCGAGGGCAACCTCGACATCGTCGGCAACAACACGCCGGTGTTCTTCCTGCGTGACCCGATGAAGTTCCAGCACTTCATCCGTTCCCAGAAGCGCCGTGCCGACAACAACCTGCGCGACCACGACATGCAGTGGGACTTCTGGACGCTGGTGCCGGAATCCGCCCACCAGGTCACCTGGCTGATGGGTGACCGCGGTATCCCGCGCACCTGGCGTCACATGAACGGCTACTCGAGCCACACCTACTCGTGGATCAACGCCCAGGGCGAGAAGTTCTGGGTGAAGTACCACTTCAAGACCGATCAGGGCGTCGAGACGTTCACCCAGGACGAGGCCGACCAGATGGCGGCCATCGACACCGACTACCACCAGCGCGATCTGTTCGAGCACATCCGGGACGGCGAGTTCCCGAGCTGGACGCTGAAGATGCAGATCATGCCGTTCGAGGACGCCAAGACCTACCGGTTCAACCCGTTCGACCTCACGAAGGTCTGGCCGCACGACGACTACCCGCTTCACGAGGTCGGCAAGCTGACGCTGAACCGGAACGTCAGCGACTACCACGCCGAGATGGAGCAGGCCGCGTTCGAGCCGAACAACATCGTGGCCGGTACCGGGCTCTCGCCCGACAAGATGCTGCTGGCCCGGGGTTTCAGCTATTCCGACGCGCACCGGGCACGGCTCGGCGTCAACTACCGGCAGATCCCGGTCAACTCGCCGCGGGTGGAGGTGCACAGCTACTCCAAGGACGGAGCGATGCGCATCCACAACGTCAGCGACCCGGTGTACGCACCGAATTCCTACGGCGGCCCGAAGGCCGACCCGCGGCTGACCGACGACGGCGGCACCTGGTATTCCGACGGCGAGATGGTACGCACCGCGTACACGCTCCGGCCCGAGGACGACGACTGGGGCCAGGCCGGGACGCTGGTGCGCGAGGTGCTGACCGACGAGGAGCGGGACCGGCTCGTCGACAACATCGTCGGGCACCTGCTCAACGGGGTCAGCGAGCCGATTCTGGCTCGCGCTTTCGAGTACTGGCACAACGTCGACAAGGGTCTGGGTGACCGGGTCGAGGCCGGGGTCCGGGCCAAGCAGTCCGAGACCGATCCGAAGGCCGCCGATCAGGCCAACCCGGCGCGCTCCAGCGCGCAAGCCAAAGCCTGACCGTCGCTCAGCACGCTCCCCCCTCGTCGCACGGCGTCGGCGGGGGAGCGTCGGCGGCGACGCGTTCGAACGCCGCGGTGAGGCGCCGCAGGTCCAGCCCCTCCAGGTGGTCGAACAGGTTCCGGCGGACGCTCGCCAGGTGATCCGGCCAGGCGTCCTCGAGCCGGCCGAATCCGTCGTCGGTGAGCACCGCGTCCCAGCCGCGCCCGTCGTCACAGGCCCGTTCGCGCACGACCAGGCCCGCGCGCTCCAGCCGCGTGACGATCCGCGACACCCCGCTGAGCGACAGCGTGCACGCGGCGGCGAGCTCGCTCATCCGCAGCCGCCGTCCGGGTGCCTCGGACAGGAACATCAGCACGCTGTACTCGCTCATCGAGAAGCGCTGTTCGTGGAGCAGATCGGCGTCGAGAGCACGGGGCAGCGCGAGCATCGCCCGGTTGAAGGCGCGCCAGAACGCGATCTCGTCCGGCGTCAAGGGCTCTCGCGTCATGGCCCCCATAGTACTTGCTTGACAAAGCAAGGATCTCGACGTTTGCTTGACGCAGCAAGTAAACCGACTTCTGGAGAGACACCCCTCATGGCCCGTATCGGGATCATCCTCGGCAGTACCCGTCCCAACCGGAACGGCGAGCAGGTGGCCAAGTGGGTCCTCGATGTCGCGTCGCAGCGCGGCGACGCCGAGTACGAGCTGGTCGACCTGCGCGACTACCCGCTTCCGCACCTGGACGAGCCGATTCCGGCGTCGGCCGGGCAGTACCAGAACGACCACACCAAGCAGTGGGCGGAGAAGATCGCCTCGTTCGACGGGTACGTGTTCGTCACGCCGGAGTACAACCACAGCACGTCCGGTGTGCTGAAGAACGCGATCGACTACCTGTACGCCGAGTGGAACAACAAGGCGGCCGGCATCGTCTCCTACGGTGGCGTCGGCGGGGCCCGGGCCGCCGAGCACCTGCGTCTGATCCTCGGTGAGCTGCAGATCGCCGACGTCCGCGCGCAGGTGGCGATCTCGATCGTCACCGAGTTCGAGAACTTCAGCGTCTTCAAGCCCAACGAGTACCTCGCGGGCTCGTTGGCCACGCTGCTCGACCAGACCGTGGCGTGGAGCACCGCCCTGCAGTCGGTCCGGAAGGCCCCGGCCGGCGTGTGACCCGATCCGGCCACCCCGCTTCCGGCGGGGTGGCCGGAATGCCGTTACTCTGTGCTTTATGGCGGCTACGGTAAGTCACCAACCGAGCCGCACCCGATCAGCAACACCACCGCCCTCGCTCTTCACCGGCCTGCTCCGATGGGTCTTCCGTCACCAACTCGGCGGACAGCGATGGATGTGAGCATGCGGGGACCACGAGAGGTCGCGAACGGCGGTGTGGCCGCCGCCAGACGGCTGACGGCGCTGGACGTGATCCGCGGCGACCGCGTCCTGGCCCTCGCGGTGGCGCTCGGCGCCGCGTTCGTCGTCGTCCACGCGCTTCTCGCCGCGTTCGGCGGGCCGGCCCTGCGCTCGCTCGCGGACGCCCTCGCGTCGGTCGTCCTCCTCGTGACCTTCGGGCTGATGCTCACCGCCGCCCGGGGCCGCCGCGTGCGCCAGGGGACCGGCCGGATCTGGCTGCTGTTCGCCTTGTCGACGGCGCTCGCCGCGGGTGGCTGGGCGGCATGGAAGGGGTTCGCGCCGATCGCGGACGCGTTCTTCGTCGCGGCGGCGGCCGTCGCGATCGTCGGCTTCCTCGCCGCGCTCCACCCCGACCACCGCTCCGGGCGGTTCTGGCTCGGCTTCGACCTCGTGCTGGTCGCGGCGGGCGCGGGTGCGCTGGGCTGGCGCCTGTTCCTGGACGCGGGGCTGGACCCCGCGGTCGCCTCCGACCGCACGACCGCGATCGTGTACCCGATCTGCGGGCTGGCCACGGTGCTGTTCCTGGTGCCGATGGGCGTCTTCGGCGGACGGCGGTTGCCCGCGTCGCTGACGCTCGTCGGCTGGGCGCACGTCGTCGCCGCGGCCTGCGGGTGCCTGACGCTCGTCGCCGGGATCAGCGGGCGGTTCGACCCGGCCGACCCGGTGCTCGCCAGCGCCTACCAGGCCCCGGTCGTGCTCCTGGCGCTCGGCGCGCTGACCGCGATCCGTTCCCCGGAGTCCGAAGGCGTCCACTTCCCGGTCGGCCGCGACGTGACGATGCTGCCGTCGCTGGTCGCGGCCGGCGCCGCGGTGATCGGCCTGGTGCTCGTCGACGCCAAGACCACCGGCGTGCAGGTTCCGCTGCTGGTCGCCGGCCTGGTGGTGATCGGCCTGCTCACCCGGCTGGCGCTGGTGGTGCGCGACCGGACACGGCTGGCCGACCAGCTGGCCGAGGCGCTCGCCGAGCAGCAGCGGCTGGCGATCACCGACCCGCTGACCGGGTTGTCGAACCGGCGGTACTTCGAGCAGTCGCTGGCCACCGAGGTGGTGCGGGCCCGGCGCAACAAGCGGCCGCTGAGCCTCGTGGTGCTCGACCTGGACCACTTCAAGCAGATCAACGACCGGCACGGCCACCCCGCCGGCGACGCCGCGCTCGTCCAGGTCGGGACGCTGCTGCAGGTCATCACCCGAGACTCCGACGTCGTCGCCCGCTACGGCGGCGAGGAGTTCGTCTGGCTGCTGCCCGACACCGACGAGGAGGGCGCCGCCGCGATGGCCGAGCGCCTGCGCGGGACGCTGGCGTCGCACCCG
The DNA here is from genome assembly GCF_000585375.1 of Cryptosporangium arvum DSM 44712. Lineage (NCBI taxonomy): Bacteria > Bacillati > Actinomycetota > Actinomycetes > Cryptosporangiales > Cryptosporangiaceae > Cryptosporangium > Cryptosporangium arvum. Next base: position 5,671,667 of record NZ_KK073874.1, on the reverse strand, counting down.
GTGGCGCTGCCCAGCGGCGACCCGCTCTGGATCACCGGCTCGCTCGGCGTGGCCTCGGCCCGCGAGACGATCGACGCCACCGTGCTGACCGCGTCCGCGGACGAGGCGATGTACCGGGCGAAGAGCGAGGGGCGCAACCGGGTGGTGCGGGCCACGGCGCCGCACGGCTCGTCGGGGCCCGGGTCGCCGGCGGCTCCGGAGCCGGGGTCACACGGCGGCGAAGGCGCGGACCGGGGTGTTCCCGACGCCGGTGAGCCGCGGCGGGGCCGCGGTGAACCGGGCGCCGTGCGGCGGTAGCCGGTCCAGACCGGTCAGGTGTTCGACGACCGGCAGGCCGGTGGCGAGCAGCACCGGGGGCGCGGCCCCGTCGAGGCCGACGAGCGCGGCGTCGTGATCGGCCAGCCACCGGGCCCCGTCCGCGGTGAGGTGCGGGTTCTCCTCGCCGGTGTGGAACAGGACGGCCCGGCCGCCGACGTCGAACGGCGCGAGCGACCCGACCCCGACGGCCCGGGCACCGGCGCCGAGCGTGCGGACCACGACCGCGGGGAGGTCGGCGACGCGGTCGAGAGCGAGCGCGCCGCCGGTGATCGTCGTACCCGCGGTGCTCAGGTCGACCAGCCGCCGCTCGTCCGCGGGCGTCGCCGGGTTCGGGGCCGACGGCCCGCCGCGCGTGCCCTTGTGCGCCTCGGCCAGGACGCGCAGCGCGGTGACGTCGACGTGTTCGCTCATCAGCAGCCCGAGCGAGCGGACGAACAGCGTCGCGACCTGGTCCGCGGAGACGTCCGCGGACGGCACGTCGACGCGGAACCCCGCGACCGCCAGGTGTCCACCGTTGGAGAACTCCACCCGGGCGTCGAACTCCGCGCGGAACTGCTGTGCGTCCATGGCCGTGATCATCGCCGCGGAGCCGTCGTCGGGGGTAGTCAGCGTTTCTGTACGTCGGGTTCAGTCTCGCCGAACTCGAGGTAGAGGGTGTGGCCGGTCGCGAGCGCCCGGGACGCGGCCCGCACCCGCCGGGCCAACTGCGGTGCCATCCGGGTGTCGACCTCGTCCGGGCCGCACCACGCCCACGACCGCAGCTCGTCGGGCGGCAGGCGGACCACGGCGTCGCCGGGGAACTCACCGGCGAAGACGAACATCAACCCCTCGGTGCGGGTTCCCCGGGGCGGTACCCAGTCCACGACCAGCAACCGGCCCGGTGCGACGCGCAGCCCGAGCTCCTCCTCGATCTCGCGCGCCGCCGCCGCGCGCGGGGACTCGTTCCGCTCGACCGTGCCGCCGGGGATCTCCCAGTCCGGTTTGTAGGTGGGTTCGACCAGCAACACCCGCCCGTCCCCGTCGGTGAACAGCACGGCCGCCGCGCTGCGCTTGGCCGGAAGCGTCGCGGTGTAGTCCGGAACCATGTGCCCGACGCTAGCCGCCGCACGGGCCTGACATCATCCGGTCCGTGACGATCGACGCGCACGATCTCGACGCCGCGACCGCCGACCCCGAGTCGCCCGCCTGGTCACGCATCTGGGGCGAATCCTGCCGCCAGGGAACGTGCACCCCCGGCAGCCCGGCGCTGCTGCCCTGGCTGGCCCGGACCAGCGCCGGTTTCCGCGAAGGCCTTTCCGGAGCCCCGTCCGGGACCACCTGGGTGTATCTGCGCCAAGCCGTGCTCGGCTTCGACGGTGACGAGGTCTGGGGGAGGTCGTTGGACCGCGTCAACGACGGCGGGGCCGACGCGGTGTTCCCGGAGTGCGACGACGAACTGCTCCTCGAGCTGACGTCGGACAACCCGCTGATCACGCCCGGTCTGAGCAGCCCGCTGGCCGTCCGGCTCCACGACGAGGCCGTGAGCGCCGGACACGACGCGGTGGCCACCACGCTGACCCACCTCTTCGGGCAGGTGACCTGCCCCGGGTGCGACGCGACCTTCGACCTGGCCGATCACGTGGTGTGACGTCGGCGCGGATCGGCGGAATCGTCGGACGGTGTCGTTAGGCTCTCGCGGCGTGAAGCTGATCGAGGAACGAATCGTCGTGCCCGGCGAGATCAACGCGGCCGTCCTGCGCCCCGTCGGGGACGGCCCCTGGCCGGGGGTGCTGCTCTACACGGACATCTTCCAGCTGACCGAGTCGACCCTGCGTACCGCGCGCCGGTTGGCCGCGGAGGGGTTCCTGGTGTGCCTGCCGGAGATCTACCCGCACGGGCCCCTGGCCGGGGTGGCGCTGGAGTTCGACGACGCGGGCAAGCAGGCCGGGCTGGACGGTGCCGCCGCCCGGACGACCGCGGACTTCGACGCCGACCGCGTCGCGGTCCTGGATCACCTCGCGGCCCGCCCGGACGTGTCCACGCTCGCCGTGACCGGCTTCTGTCTCGGTGGTCACCTCGCGTTCCGGGCCGCCTTCGATCCCCGGGTCGAGGCAACGGTCTGCTTCTACCCCACCGGCCTGCACAACGGTGCTCTCGGCGCCGACACCGCCGACAGCCTCGCCCGGGCCGCCGACGTCCGGGGCCGCCTGATGATCGTGTTCGGCTCGCGCGACCCGCACGTCCCGGCCGAGGCCCGCCTGGCCACGATCACGCAGCTGTACGCGGCCGGTCTGACCGATCTGGAGCTGCACGTGTACCAGGGCGGCGAACACGCGTTCATGCGTGACGTCGGCGCACGGTACGACCCCGAGCTGACCGATCTGGCGCTCGCGTCGGCGGTCTCGTTCTTCCGGGGCCGCTAGCCGCGCCTTCTACACTGGAGCGATGGCGCACGACGTCGGCGGACGCGCGGTGCTGCTCGTCGCCGGTGCGACGTTCCTCGGTGCGCTCGCGGCGGCCGTGCGTGGTGTCGGCCGTCTCTTCCACAGCCTCGGCACCGACCACGGTTCGCCCCTCACGCCGGGGCAGACCTGGCTCACGGTCGCGGGCGTCGTCGCCGGCGTGGCGGTCACCGTCGTGGCCGCGGTGCTCGTCGTCCGCGACCACGAGGGTTTCTGGTTCCTGGCGGCCGCTGTCGTCGGCGTCGCGCTGAGCACCGTCCCGCTCTACCTGCGCGACACGACGCTCGACGTGACCGGCGCGGGCTTCCACCGGGCGCACTACTACTTCAACGCGCGTGACTACCGGATCTACAACGGCACCGGGGCGCCGATCCGGGTGTGCGCGGGGCGCGACGGCGTCTGCGAACCCACCGCGCCCGCGCCCGCGCTCGGGGCGCCCGGACTCCGCATCGCCGCGGGCGAGGTGGCCCGGGTCGACTGGCCGTCCGAACGCGCCGCCGACGTGCGGCTCACGATCGTCGGCCCGCCGGTCTCGATGGGCCGCCACGACACCCGCCTGACGATCAGCGAGCCCCCGGAGTCGTCGTCCGACGACGCGCCCGCGCCCCCGGCGCCCTATCAGCCGCCGCCCGTTCCCCTGCCGATCCCCGGCAACCCGGTGCCGCTGCGGTGACCCGGGGCCGGTCACGCAGAGTGGGCGGCGTTGCCTAGGATCTCGGTTCGACGGCTTCCTCCGCAAAGGACATTCCCATGACCGATCCCGCCATCGACGTCACCCGGCCGAGCAGCGCGCGCGTGTGGAACTACCTGCTGGAGGGCAAGGACAACTTCGCCGTCGACCGGGAGCTGGGGGAGGCGCTGCGCTCGGCGAACCCGGCGATCGCGGCGGTCGCGCAGGCCCAGCGCCGGTTCCTCATCCAGGCGGTCACGCACCTGGCCGGCGAGGTGGGCATCCGGCAGTTCCTCGACGTCGGCACCGGCCTCCCGACGGCCGACAACACCCACGAGGTCGCGCAGCGCGTGGCCCCGGCGTCGCGGGTCGTGTACGTCGACAACGACCCGCTCGTACTCGCCCACGCCCGGGCGCTGCTGACCAGCTCGGCCGAGGGGAAGACCGCGTACATCGACTCCGACGTGCAGGACCCGGAGCGGATCCTGCGCGACGCCGCCGGGACGCTCGACTTCCGCGAGCCGGTGGCGCTGACGATGATCGGCATCCTGGGCAACGTCGCCGACTACGACGAGGCCCGCTCGATCGTCGAGCGGCTGCTCGCCGCCGTGCCGTCGGGCAGCTACCTGGCCGTGAGCGACGGGACGAGCACCAGCGCGCAGAGCGTCGAGAGCCAGCGGGTCGCCAAGCAGAGCGGCCACCCGTACAACCTGCGCACGCCCGACGAGATCGCCGGCTACTTCGAAGGGCTGGAGCTGCTCGAGCCGGGTGTGGTGCCGACCTCGCAGTGGCGGCCGCAGCCGGGAGCGGACGCGGAGGCCCTCGACGTCTACTGCGCGGTGGGCCGCAAACCGTGACGGGGCGGCTGCCGGACCGGCTCGCCGCGGCCGGACTGGCGCCGCTCGACGTCCGCCCGACCGGCGAGGGCTTCGCGGCGGTGTCGGCTCTCGTCACGCTCGCGGACACGCGTGAGGTGTTCGCGAAGACGTTCGCCACGCGGCCGGACGGTGACGTCTTCGCGCGGGAGGTCGAGGGCCTGGAGGCGCTGCGCGGTGCGGGGCTCACGACGCCCGACGTGGTGCACCGCGACGAGGACCTGCTCGTACTGTCGCCGCTGCGACCGCGTGCGGACACCGAGTCGTTCTGGGAACACCTGGCGCACGACCTGGCGCGGATGCACCGGACGACGGTCAGCGACCGGTTCGGCTGGCCCCACGACAACTGGCTCGGGTCGATGCGCCAGCACAACACCTGGCACGACGACGGGTTCACGTTCTTCGCCGAACGCCGTGTGCTGCGTTGGCTGCCGGAGCCGCGCGTCGCCGCGAAGCTCGACGCCACCGACCGCGCCGCGCTCGAACGGCTGTGCGCGGCGCTGCCGGACCTCCGGCCCGCGAGCCCCGCCTGCCTGACGCACGGCGACTTCTGGACCCAGAACGTCCTCGCCACCGCCGGCGGCCGACCGGCCGTGATCGACCCGGCGGTCTCCAACACCTGGGCCGACGTCGACCTCGCGCACCTGTGGTCGACCCCGCACCCGCCGGAGGCCGAGCGCTTCTTCCCCGTCTACGCCGAGCTGACCGGCGCGGAACCGGGCTGGACCGACCGCCTGGCCTACGTGCAGCTGCGTCAGCATCTCGCGCTGATGGCGATGTTCGACGACGACTGGGGCTCCACCGAAGCCGTCCGCAGCCTCGTCGCCCCGTTCCGCCGGACTGGCCTATCCCGCTCCGGGCCGGGCGCGTGACCACAGCTCCGGGTGCCGGGTGATCGCGGTGGTGTTGTCGACCCACTGATCGATCACACCGACGAGCGGGAGTTCCCGGAGCGCGGCGTCGGAGATCGCGGAGCCGAGTGCGCCGACGAACCGTCGACGGTCACCAGGTGGGTGGGGTAGCCGAGAACCTCCTTCGGGAGGCGTTCGGAGAGCATCGCGGAGATGTCGGCGCCCAGCGCGGCGCGGTCGTCCTCGGCGAGGAACAGCTGGAGCCGCGGTCCCCAGTCGTGATCGGTGGAGCGGGCCGTATCGAACCCGAGAACCTCGGAACCCGCCCCCAGCAGCGCCGCCGCGAGGGGTGTCGCCGGGAAATGGGCCGCCAGCAGCGGCGCGACGTGCTCGGCCCACAACCGCGCGGACAGCACCAACCCGGGCACGAACGGCTCAGCCATGCCCCCGGTCCGGCCCGGTCGTCGTCGGGAGTCGTCGAACGTCGTCCAGGTTCTGGGCCTCAGTGCTCAGGTGGAGCTCCTGGGCCTCGAACAGCTCGTCCCCGTGGTCGGTGACCCAGGTGGCGAGGGCGCGCATCGGCCCGTCGGCGAAGCTCCGGCCCAGCGAGGTCAGCGCGTAGTCGACTCTCGGCGAAGCCTCGGCACGATACCGGCGTTCGATCAGGCCGGTGCCCAGCAATCGGTTCAGCGCCTCGGTGAGCACCTTCCGGAGTCCAACGCGGCGAGCACCACGGGGTCCCAGGTGTGTGCGAAGAGATCGATCGCCATCCGGACCCGGCAGTCGGCCACCGCTTCCCGACGATCACTGGGTCCCATGCCCACCATGGTGGCAGGCGCGGCGCGCACCGGATGGTGCGTTTCGGCCGGCCTATCGTGCCGGGCATGCGGATCGGAATTCTCGGAACTGGTTCCCTCGCGACGGCTCTCGCGACCGGCTGGTCGCGCGCCGGGCATCACATCACCGTCGGTGGGCGGTCGCCGGACAAGGCCACCGCACTCGCCGACACGGTCGGCGGCCACGTCCGCCCGGTGCCGGACGTGGCCGCCGACGCTGACGCGGTTCTGCTCGCGGTCTCCTGGAGCGGTGTCCCGGACATGCTGCGTGCGGCCGGGCCGCTCGACGGTGTGCCGCTGATCGATCCGACGAACGCGGTCGACCACGGCGTCGGCGTCCTCCACGCGTCACCGGCCGAACACATCGCCGCGACGGTGCCGGGTGCGCACGTCGTGAAGGCGTTCCACCTCTTCCCGTCCGGCGTGTGGACCGACCCCCGCGACAGCACGGTGACCGTCGTGATGTGCGGTGACGATCAGCGCGCCCTGTCCGTCGTCGGAACGCTCGTCACCGACGTCGGAGGTGCGCCGGTCGTGCTGGGCGGCCTCGCTCGTGCGCGCCAGCTGGAAGAGGTCGCGGGCTTCGTCATCGGGCTGGCCTTCTCCGGCGTCGACCCCCGCTCGGCGGTCCCGTCCGCACCCTGACGCGGCCCGGCCTGGCACGATCGCGGGGTGAACGATGCGCGCGAAACGCTGCGGCGCGAGTTCGGATCCGCGCCGGGCTCGTTCATGGCGACGCTGTACGCGGACCGGGTCTGGGACCGCGAGGCGTTCGGCCGGATGGAACGGGCGATGCGCACGGTCTGTGCCGCCCACGCCGACCGGGACCAGCTGGATCGGTGGCTGGCCGAAGGCTTCTACTACGTCTCGACCTGGGTCCCCGACCACACCGCGCACAGCGCGTTCCCGCGGCCCGAACCGGTGGACTACTACGACGCGTGCGTGACTCGTCTGCAGGACCTGGCCGCCTGGTTCTTCCACGGCTGGCACGTCTACCGGGAGCCGCACGACTGGGACGACCTGTGACCGCCCCGGCGTGCAGCGGCGAGCACCGTTCAGTCGGTGCGCCGGTGGGCGCGGCCACCGAAGTGCACGTAGGTCGGTCGGCCGTCCGGTTGATCGGGGTTGAAGAAGGCCGCCAGCAGCGCGGCGTCGGCGATCGGAAGTTTCAGCAGGAAACCGTCCTCGCGGGTGGTCGGCTTCAGCGGCAGGTCGACCATCGGCGGCAGGGCCTCCACGTCCGGCCCGGTGCGGGTCGGGACGAACGAGGCGACCAGACTCGACTCCTCGGCCTCGGCCACCTCCACGCGGAAGCCCGCGCGTTCGTACGTCCCGACGTACCGGGCCGGGTCGGCGACGGCGGAGGAGCGGAGTTGTCCGGGGTCGGGCCGGGGGCCGACGCCGAGTCGTTCGCCGAACAGCCACGCGGCCAGCTCCCGGTAGAGGCCCAGGGCGCTCTCCACGTTCGTCTGCAGGCAGAACCCGAACCGCTGGTCGGGGGCGACCCGCAGGAACGCGTTCTGGCCGATCGAGTTGCCGTCGTGACCGATGACCCCGACCTCGCCCCACCGGTCCAGGATCCAGCCGAGGCCCCACCCGTCGCCCAGGACGGTGTCGTCGACGAGGTCGATCTGCCGGGCCTGCATGCCGGCGACCGCGTCGGCGGACAGCAGCCGGGTGCCGTCGGCCGCCACGCCGCCGCGCAGGTGCAGGCGGACGAACTCCAGCACGTCGCCCGCGCTGGCCACGATCGACGCCCCCATCGGGCCGCAGGACCGGAACAACCCCCAGGTCGTGCTCACCGTCAGCGACGAGGGATCGTCCGGGTCGGGAACGTGTCCGACGGCGACCGGGTGCAGGATCGCGTCCTCGGGAAAGGCGACCGTGTGCCGCAGGCCGAGCGGCTCGAACAGACGGGTGCGCAGGGCTTCCTCGAACGGGACGCCGATGATCACCTCGACCACGCGGCCGAGGATCGCGTACCCGCTGTTGCTGTAGCTCCAGAGCGTGCCGGGCGGGCAGATCTGCGGAAGATCGGCGATCCGGTCGATGTAGCGCCGCAGGGCGTCGTCGCCGCGGCCGGTGTCGAGGAAGACGTCTCCGTCGAAGCCGCTGGTGTGGCTTAACAGGTTGCGGATCGTCACGGTGTCCCGCGCGTCCTTGTCGGCGACCTGGAAATCGGTGAGGTACCGCCGAACCGGGGCGTCCAGTTCCACCAGCCCCTCGTCGACGAGCATCAGCACCAGGGACGCTGTGTACAGCTTGCCGATCGACCCGGGCAGGAACAGGGCGTCGGTGCCGGCCCGGGCGCCCGTTCGCAGGCTCAGCACGCCGGCGGCGACCTCGGTGATCGTGTCGCCGTCGAGGACGGCGAGCTGCGCCCCGGGTATCCCGTGCCGGTCGATCAGCTCGGTCAGTTTCGTCGCGAGCTCGTCCGGACCCATGTCCCACACTCCCTTACCTACGGTGTAGGTCGTTTGTACCTACACTGTAGGTCTGGGTCAAGGGGCGTGGATAATCGCGGGCATGCCTTCGCTGACGCGTGACCAGATCCTGTGGGCCGCGATCCGCATCGCCGACGAGGAGGGCGCGGACGCCGTCACGCTGCGCCGCATCAGCTCCGACCTCGGGGTGCACGTGACGTCCCTCTACAACCACGTGCCCACCCGCGACGCGATCACCGACGGCATGTTCGAGGTGCTTCTCGCCGAGGCGAAGCTGCCGACGCAGCCGGTGCCCTGGGAAGACTGGGTGAGGCGTTTCTTCGCCGCGATCGCCGACATCGCCACCACCCACCCCGGCGCGTTCCACGCCGTGGAACACCGGCCCGTTCAGGGATCGCGGGCCACGGCGTCGTTCGAGATCGCGATCGCCGCGTTCGTCCAAGCGGGCTTCTCCACGCTCGACGCGTACGCCGCGGTGAAGACCGTCGCGCTGCTCGCCGCCGCGGTGGGGTGGGAGAAGAGCAAGGACGCCCGGGGCGAAGCGCTGGAGACACGCCTCGACGACCTGTCGGCCGACGCCTTCCCGCTCGTCCGGTCGATCGCCGTCACCGCGCAGCCGGAGGCGGCCTGGACCTTCGCGGTCGAGACGGTGATCGCCGGCCTGCGCGCCCGCCTCGAGCAGTGACCCACGCGCAGATCTCCGCCGGCGACGCCGTGGTGTTCGGCACCGACCGGCGCCTCCGCGCGCGGAGGCGCCGGTGTACTGACCGACCTGGCCGCCCGCGTGCCCTCGCGCCGGCGCGATCAGAACTGACTGAAGATCTTCTCCGCGACGAGTTCACCGATCGCGATGTTCTGGGAACTGGCCGCGCCACCGTTGGCGGCGGTCGTGTAGACGTCGACGTAGACGTTGAGCTCCCGGACGAACAGGTGCCCCGACGGGGTCCGGTACGCCGCGTCGCTGAGCCCGTCGATGTCCTGCGAGCCGGGCTCCCGCTTCTCGAAGTCGTCGGCGGACGTCGCCGAGATGAACACGGTGAGCACACCCTGCTCGAGTTCCCACCGGCAGAACCGGTCGAGGCCCTCGGTCGACCGCGACCGGTCGATCCGGGTGATCTCCCGCCTGGTGATCCCGTTGACGTCGGCCGGAGTCAACAGCGTGCACGGGTTCGGCAGGTTGCCGTTCTCGTCGAAGGCGCCACTGCTGACGGGCTCGGTGTAGGTCTCGTCCGGAATCGAGTCGTTGGAGATCGAGATACCGCTGCAGCCGGTGACGGCGAACAGCCCGGCTGCGGTGACGGCGATGAAGAGGCGGAGGCTCCTGGCGGTCATCGTGCGTGCTCCTCGGGAGGGGATGGTCCAGGCGATGCCGCCGGCCCTACGCACAGAGTCCCTGGTGAGGTAGTCGGGCACGATCAGCGGAACAACGGTCGGACTGTGCGTCCGACAACAGCGCCGACGACCGACCGGGTACCGGCCCGCGTCAGGTCAGGGCAGCGAGGAACTCGATCGTGCGAGTGCGGTCCGCTCCCGATCCCAGCAGGATCGCGACGATGTCGGTCGCACCGGCGTCGAGGTGTCGCCGGAGTTCTCGTTCGACTGTCGTCTCGTCACCGGCGACGACCGTGTCCTGCGGCCCGGCGGCGCCACCGCGGTCGAGGATCGCGCGGTAGCTGGGCAGCTGCGCGACCATCGCGAAGTTCTCGGCGGCCCAGCCGCGTAGTTCCTCCGGGTGCGACGTGAGGCCGACCGGCACCGCCGTGACCACGCGCGGCGTCCGAGCGCCCGCCGCCTTGCTGATTTCCGGCACGACGTAGTCGGACAGCGCGGCGGGCGTGGCCCAGGTGACGACCGTACCGTCGGTCAGCTCGCCGGCCACCCGCAGCATGGCCGGGCCGAGCGCACCGACGAGGACCGACGGCGCGGCGGCCAGCGGCACCCCGACCGCTCCGACCGCGGTCAGCGTCTCGCCGCGGACCTCGACGCTCTCGCCGTGGAGCAGCGGGACCAGCGCGGACAGATACTCCCGCAGGTGGCGGGCCGAACGGTCGAAGGAGTAGCCGAACTGGCCTTCGACGATCGGCCGGTGGCTGACGCCGACTCCGAGCGTCAACCGGCCACCGACGGCTTCCTGCACGGTCAGCGCCTGCGCGGCCAGCGTCAGCGGGTGCCGGGGGTAGGTCGGGACGACCGCTGTCCCCAGCTCGATGCCCGGTACGTCGTGCCCGGCCAACGCCACGGTGGTCAGCGCGTCCCGGCCGGCCAGCTGGCTCAGCCAGACCCCGGACAGGCCGACCTTCGCCGCGGCCCGGGCCTGCTCGGCGACCTCCGGCAGCGACAGTCCGAAATCGTTGAGGGCAAGTCCGATGTACATGGATCGAAGCCAACCAGCCGTCCGGACACGGCGGTAATGCCGATGGATCAGGCCGCGCCATGCTCCCAGGACATGGCGTGCGCGTGGTCGACGAACTCTTTCGCGGCCCGGGTGGCGGTGTGCGCCGGCAGCGCGATGTCCAGGCGGCTCGGCGCCAGTCCCTCGACCGGGCGGACCAGCACACCCGGGATCGCCGTCCCCTGCAGCGTCGACCCGTGCGCGAACGCGACGGCCCGGCCCAGCACGACGGCGGCGAGCATCTCGAGCGCGGTCTCCGCCCGGGGACCGGACCGGCCGCGGTGCGCGCCCGCGCCGGCCCAGTGGTCGGCGTCCGCGGACGACATGCCGGACCAGTAGGGGACCGGCTCGTCCCGAAGATCGGCGAGGGTGAGCCGCTCGGCGCTCGCGAGCGGATGCCCGACCGGCAACAGCACCATGCGTGGCTCCCGCGCGACCTCGTCGGCGACGATGTCACGCCGATCGAAACAGTCCCGGAGGAACGCGACGTCGGCCCGGCCGGCCCGAAGTTCGTCGGGCCGCGACGCGCCGTCGTAGGGCTTCAGGTCGACCGTGACGTCCGGGTGGGCCTTCTCGAACGACCTGCTCACCGCCGCGACGGCCCTCACGTCACAGGCCGGGACGGTCACGCTCAGCGTCTCGGCCCGAGCCGAGACGCGGGCCCGGTCGAGCGCTGCGCGGGACCGGTCGACGATCGTGTAGGCCTCCGCGAGCAACGTCCGTCCCGCGTCGGTCAACTCGGTCGACCGGGACCCGCGAACGAACAACGGGACGCCCACCGTGCGCTCCAGCGCGCGCACCGCTCTGGACAGGGCCGGCTGGGTGATCGTGAGACGCCCGGCCGCACGCGTGATGCTTCCGGTCTCGGCCACCGCGATGAGGTAGCGAAGGTGTCGTAAGTCGAGTTCGGGCACGCCCCCAGTGTCCCCGCCGACGTCGACCGACCCGAAAGCTGACCGGATGCGATGGTACGGCCGGAGCGCGACGACCGGCCGTCGGCATGTCACTCGCCGCGGGCGGCCCGTTTCACGGCTTCGAGGGCGTTGGCGCGGAACTCCCGCGCTGACGAGGTGTGCCCGGCCAACGCCTGCAACTCCGTCCCCGCTCGGATGGCCGCCCGCCCACCCCACACGTCGAACGCCCGGTGCACCGAGCGTTTGTTGAGCTGGGTCAGATCACTGGGCACCCCGGCGATCCGCACCGCGATCTCGAGTACCGAAGCCTCCAGAGCGGCCGGGGGATAGCTGCGGTTGGCGAAACCGATGCGTGCCGCCTCGACGCCGTCGATCGGGTCGCCGGTGAGCACCACCTCCATCGCGCGGCGCAGACCCAGCAGGACCGTGTGGTACTGCCAGTCCGGCGGGCTCGCCACCCGCACCACGGGGTAGCTGATCCGGGCGTCGTCGGCGACGTAGACCAGATCGCAGGCCGAGGCCAGCTCGGTCGCGCCGGCGATCGCGTAGCCGTGGATCTGGGCGATGACCGGTTTCGCGAGGTCCCAGACCGAGAACCAGGTGTCGTTCACGTGGCGTGACCACTGGCCGTCGGTCGGAGCGTCGGTGTCCAGGAGCGGGCCGGACAGGTCGTAACCCGACGAGAAGCACGGCCCGGCGCCGCGGATGACCGTGACCCGGACGTCGGGGTCACGGTCGTGCTCGTGCAGCGTGTCCAGCAGCGCGCGCAACAGGTCGCGGGAGAGCGCGTTGCGCTTCTCCGGGCGGTTCAGGGTCACCCGGCGGACACCGTCCGCGGGCACGTCGACGATCAGCATCCGACCAGCTCCGCCATGAGGTCGACGGCCGCAGCCTGCGGGGCGTCGACGATGATCCCGGTGACGCCGGGCGGCACGAAACCGGCGTCCCAGCGTCGCCGGATCCGTTCCGGGGAGCCCAGCAGCGCGCTCTGCTCCAGGTACTCGACCGGCACCGCGGCCTCCGCCTCGGCGCGGCGACCGGCGCGCCAGAGTTCGCCGATCCGGTCGGCGGCCTCCGGGAAGCCGCGGCGGGCCATCGCGTCGCGGTGGTAGTTGTGCGACGCGCTGCCCATGCCGCCGACGTACATCGCGGTCAGCGGGCGCATCGCGTCGAGCGTGCCGCCGACGTCCTCGGTGAGCTGCACGGTGACGCCGGTGAACACGTCGAGCCCGCGCAGCTCCGGCGGGACACCGGCGGGGCCGAGCCCCATCGGGAGCCAGCCGTCGGCGATCTCCGCGGTCAGCGCGGTGTTGCGGGGACCGCCGGTGGCCAGCCACAGCGGGATCGGCGCGACCGGGTGCAGGATCGAGCGCAGCGCCTTGCCCTGCCCCAGCGCACCCGGCCCCGTGTAGGGCAGCGAGATCTCCGGCCCGGAGTAGGTGACCGGCGCGGACCGGTCCAGCACCCGGCGCACGATCGTCACGTAGTCACGCAGCCGCTGGTGCGGGCGTCCCCACGGCTGGCCGTACCAGCCCTCGACGATCTGCGGCCCCGACAGCCCGATGCCCAGGATCAGCCGGTTGCCCCCGGCGAGCGCGTCGATCGTCATCGCCTGCATCGCGAGGGTCGCGGGGGGTCGCGCGGCCAGTTGCACCACCGCGGTGCCGAGCTTGATCCGGGACGTGTGCGCGGCGAGGAACGCCAGCGGCGTCAGCGCGTCGGCCCCGTACGCCTCGGCCGTCCACACCGAGTGGTAGCCCAGCTGTTCGGCCCGGCGCACGAGCTCGAGCGGCATCTCGAGCGTCGCGGCCCGGTACAGGTTCAGTCGTAGTCCGAGCTTCACGGGCGGCCGCCTTCCGACAACTCCAGGCCGGAGAGCAGCGCGTCACGAAGGTCCCGGGGGTCGATGACCGCGTCGTAGGCCAGGCTCGCGGCGCCGTTCACCGACGCCGCCGCCTGTTCGCGGGCGATCGCCGCGCGCTCCTCCGGGTCGGCGATCGCGCTGGCGTCGGAGGTGGCGGGCAACGCCCCCAGCGTGATCGACGGGAACGCGAGCGTCACGGTCTGACCGTCGAACGCGTTCATCGCCATCACCGACGACCCGAACCCGAACGCCTTGCGCAGCGTCACGTGCAGTTTCGGGACGCGCAGCCGGCGCTGCACCGCGTAGAGCCGGGCCGCGTGACGGAGGATCCCGCTGCGTTCGGCCGCGCTCCCGGCGGCCACCCCCGGGTTGTCGGCGAGGAACACGCACGGCAGCCCGAACGCGCCGGCGACCTGCAGGAACCGCGCGGCCTTGTCGGCCGCGTCGGCGTCGATCGTGCCTGCCCGCACGCTCGGGTCGTTGGCGACGATCGCCACGCTCCGCCCGCCGAGGAACGCCAGCGCGGTGACGATCGACGCTCCGAAGCACGACTGCAGCACGAGCAGCGAACCGTCGTCGACGACCTCCGCCAGCACCGGCGTGATCGGGTAGGGCCGGCGGGGATCCGGCGGGATCAACCGCAGCACGTCGACGCGACGGCGCCCGGTGTCGCGTCCGGGCCGCACCGGCGGGGGCTGCCCGGCGTGGGCGGGGAAGTGCCCCAGGTACCGCCGTCCGCGGGCGATCGCCGCGCCGTCGTCGGGCACCACGTCGTGCACGACGCCGGAGGCCACCGCCACGTCCGGGCCGCCGAGGTCCTCCTTGGAGATCACCTCGCCGGTCGCCGACCGCACCAGCGGCGGCCCGGCGGCGAAGATCGAGGCGGTCGCGGTCATCACGGCGTAGTCCGACAGCGGCGCGAACAGCGCGCCGTGCCCGGCCGACGCGCCGAGCACCAGGCACACCAGCGGCACCACCCCGGACAGGTCGGCCAGCCCGCCCAGGTCGCCGGGGCGGCGGCCCGGCTTACCGGCGTCCGCCACGCGGTGCCCCGCGCCTTCGAGCAGAACCACCAGGGGGACGCGCTCCTGCGCGGCGAGCTGGGTCAGGCGGTAGCGCTTGTCCGACGAGCTCGCGCCGATCGAACCACCCAGGACGGTCACGTCCTCGGCCCCGGCCAGCACCGGCCGCCCGTCCACGCGGCCCCAGCCGGCCACGAACCCGTCCGCGTTCACCGGTGGTTCCCCGGTCGCGCCCATCAGCTGACCGAGCTCGGTGAACGAGCCCCGGTCGAAGAGCGCGGCGAGTCGTTCGCGCGCGTTCAGCCGGCCGCGCTCGCGCTGGCGGGTCAGCCGGGCCTCCCCACCCATCCCCAGCGACGACGCCTGCCGCTGCCGGATCTCCTCCAGCGCCGGGCCCCACCCGTGCAACTCGTCCATTTAGTCGAGAACCCGCTTCTCGAGTTCGCGCTTGAGCAGCTTGCCGGTCGCGCTGTAGGGGAGCGCGTCGACGAACCGGACGTGCGCGGGCACCTTGTACGGCGCGAGCGTCCGCCCCACCCACTCCCGGACGTCGGCCGCGGTCAGACCGTCGCCGACGACGACCGCCATCACCTCCTGGCCCAGCTCGTCGTGGGGCACGCCGATCACCGCGGCGTCGAGCAGACCGGGATGTTCGGAGAGCCGGTTCTCGATCTCGATCGGGTAGATGTTCTCCCCGCCGCGGATGATCATGTCGCGCAACCGGCTCTCCAGCTGCAGCATGCCGTCGACGACGCGGCCGTAGTCGCCGGTGCGGTACCAGCCGTCCTCGTCGAGCACGGCCGCGGTGGCGTCCGGGTCGTTCCAGTAGCCGAGGAACCCGCTGGGGGAGCGGATCGCGATCTCGCCGATCTCCCCGTCGGCGACGTCCGTGCCGAGCGGGTCGCGGATCGTCACCTCCGAGGTCGGCGTGGCCAGCCCGATCGACTGCGGGTTCGCGACCATCCGCGCCCCGGCGATCGTCGTGCCCTGGCCGCACGTCTCGCTCATCCCGAAGCCCTGCGCGGGCCGCGCGCCCGGCAGCACCGCGCCGAACAGCGTGGCCAGCTCGGCGGTGATCGGCGCGCCGCCCATGCCCAGCGTCCGGACGCTGCTGACGTCGAAGCGGGGCAGGTCGGGATGGCGCAGCAAGCGGACGAGCTGGGTCGGCACCCCGGACCACTGGGTGACGCCGTAGCGCTCGGTCAGCTCCAGGTGCACCAGCGGATCCCAGCGGCCCCGGGGCGGGAACACCATCGTCATCCCGTTGTACGGCCCGCCGCCGAGCAGGGGCCCGAGGCCGGAGATGTGGAAGAACGGGCTGACGACGAGCGCGACCGGCGGACCGGGCGGCGGGGCGGTCGCGCCGGAGAGGATCGACTCGGCGTACCCGCGCAGCTGGGCGTCCTGCGCGAAGTTGACGAGCCCGCGATGGGTGATCACCGCACCCTTGGGACGCCCGGTGGTGCCGCTGGTGAACAGGATCGAGACCGGGTCGTCCTCGTGGAGACCGGGGTCGACGGGGATGCCCGACGAGCCCGGGCGCAGGTCGGCGAAGGTGAGGGCCTGCGCGCTCGTGCGGGCCAGCTGCTTCTCGTCGCCGATCAGCAGCTTCGGCTGGGCGAGCGCGAGCCCGTGGTCGAGTTCGGAGCCGGTCCACCAGCCGTTGAGGCTGACGCTGACGGCGCCGAGCCAGGCCAGCGCCCAGAGCGTCAGCGCGTACTCGAGGCTGTTCGCGCCGACGAGCGCGACCCGGTCGCCCCGCCCGACGCCGTGCGCGTCACGCAGCACCGACGCCAGCGCGCCGACCCGGTCGACGGTCTCGGCGTAGGTGAGCCTGCGCTCCGGGAAGACCAGGTAGGGGCGGCCCGGGTGCTGGGCGGCGACGTCGCGCAGCAGGGCGGGCAGGTGCGGTGGACGGTTCGCGAAGACCGTCATCGGGACGCCGCGGACGTCGGCGCGGACGAGTTCGAACGGGGAGCCGGGACCGACGAGCGCGGCGCGGGTCTCCGGTGGTAAGCGGTCGAGGTCGTTGGTCAGCATGCGAACCCCCGGCGAGCAGCGTCGGCGCCGTCGTATTTTGTATATCTGAGATGGTCTCTGCTGTACAAGTAGAATCCAATTCACTTACGGTGGTCGTATGTCCATCGCGGTGACGGAAGATCAGCTCGAGCTCGGTGCCGCGGTGAGCGGCTTCGTCGCGCGGCACGCGCCGATCGCGGGAACCCGGGCCTCGGCCGCGGCCCTGGCGGCGGGGGAGAAGCCCGCGCACTGGGCCGCGTTGACCGCGCAGGGCCTGCACGCCGTGCACCTGCCCGAGGAGCACGGCGGGCAGGGAGGCGGCCTGGCCGAGCTCGCGGTCGTGCTCGAAGAGGCCGGTCGCGGGCTGCTGCCCGGTCCGTTCGGCCCCACCGTGCTCGCGTCCGCCGTCGTCTCCCGAGCGCCCGCGAGCGACGTCCGCGCCGGGCTGCTGGACGCGCTGGCGGCCGGCGCCACCGCCGCGCTGGTGCACCCCGACGCGGGGATCACCGCGACCGCCTCCGACGACGGCTGGGTCCTCACCGGACGCAGCGCCCCGGTGCTCGGCCTGCCGGGCGCCGACGTCGTGATCGTGGGCGCCACCGTCGCCGACGCCGCGGTCACCGGCGTCGTGCTCACCGACGAGGGCGCCGCCCGCGTCGACCCGCAGGCCGAGCCGCGCACGGTCTGGGTGCGCCTCGATCCGGCCGGCACCGACGTCCTGGTGGAGGAGGGGGTCGACCTCACCCGCGGCGTGGGGCGGCTCGACCTGACCGGCGTGACCGCGGGGCCGGAGCTCGGCGCGCTCGACGCCGACGCGGTGCGCTACCTGGTGACCGCGCTCAGCGCGGCCGAGGCCGCCGGGGTGCTGGCCTGGGCCGTGGCGGCCACCGTGGACTACGCGCGGGTCCGCGAGCAGTTCGGGCGCGCGATCGGGTCGTTCCAGGCGGTCAAGCACAAGGCGGCCCGCCTCTTCGTCGCCGCGGAACTGGCCGCGGCCGCCGCCTGGGACGCCGTCCGCAGCCTCGACCAGGATCTCGACCAGCAGCGCCTGGCGGCCGGCGGCGCGGCCGTCGTCGCGCTCGGCCGGGCGTCCGACGCGGTTCTGGAGGCCGTGACGCTCTTCGGCGGCATCGGGTTCACCTGGGAGCATGACGTCCACCTCTACTGGCGGCGCGCGATGAGCCTGGCGTCGGTCACCGGCCCGACCGGCGGCTGGCTCGCCGAGCTCGGGGAGGCCGCGCTCACCTCCCGCCGCCGCACCAGCGTCGCGCTCGACGACGAGGAGCCCGAGCTCCGGCAGCGGGTCGGTGCCGCGATCGACGCGGCGGCCGCGCTCCCCGAGGACGTCGTCGACCGGCCGGGCCACCGCACCGGTCCCCGCCGAACCCACCTCGCCGACGCCGGGCTGATCGCGCCGCACTGGCCCGCGCCGTACGGCCTCGGAGCCACGCCGATCCAGCAACTCGTCATCGCCGAGGAGTTCGCCCGCCGCGGCGTCACCCCGCCCTCGATCGTGATCGGTGACTGGGCGATGCCCACGATCCTCGCCCACGGCACACCCGAGCAGGTCGAACGCTTCGCCGGTCCGACCCTGCGCGGCGAGCTGGTCTGGTGCCAGCTGTTCAGCGAGCCCGGCGCCGGCTCGGACCTGGCCGGCCTGGCCACCAGGGCGGTCAAGGTCGACGGCGGCTGGCGGCTGAACGGCCAGAAGGTCTGGACGTCCGCCGCCCACGTCGCCGACTGGGGCATCTGCCTGGCCCGCACCGATCCGGACGCCCCGAAGCACACCGGCATCAGCTACTTCCTGGTGGACCTGCGCACGCCGGGTGTCGAGGTCCGGCCGCTGCGGCAGGCCACCGGCAACGCCGAGTTCAACGAGGTGTTCCTCACCGACGTCGACGTTCCCGACGACTGCCTGGTCGGCGCGCCCGGCGAGGGGTGGCGCCTGACGATGACGACGCTCGGCAACGAACGCACGTCGATAAGCGCGACGCTCGGCAGCACCGACGAGGAGCCGCTGCGCACGATCGTCGACAAGAGCGCCGCTCACCGTCCGGACGCGATCCGGGCCCTCGCGCACGTGAACGCCTACGGGGCCGCGGTGTCCGCGCTCACCGTCCGCGAAACGCTCCGGCGGCTCGCCGGCCAGCAGCCCGGCCCCGGGGCCAGCGTCGCCAAGGTCGCCTCGGCCCAGCTCCACCGCGACGCGGCCGACCTGACGTTCGGGCTGATCGGGCCGGAGGCCGCGGTGCGCGGCGGCGCCGTGGACGTGGCCGGGCGCGCGCTCAACGTCCCCGCTCAGCTCATCGGGGGTGGCACGGTCGAAATCCAGCTGAACGTCATCGCCGAACGTGTCCTGCGCCTGCCACGTGGTTGATCCCGTCCTGTCCAGTACCGTGCTTCGGAGGTAGTGACGAGCAGAGGGCGGACGATGGCCGAGCAAGCGCAGGGGACGGCAGGTGGCCTCTCGGTGGAGGGCCTGCCCGCCTGGCAACTCGCGCGCCGGGAGCGGATCGTCGTCGCCGGGCTCCAGCTCCTCGAGAAGCACGAGTACGACCGCATCCAGATCCGCGACGTCGCTCAGGAGGCCGGTGTCGCGCTGGGCACGCTCTACCGCTACTTCTCCTCCAAGGAGCACCTCTACGCGGCGGTGCTGCTCGAGTGGTCGGCGCTGGGCCGGGCCGGGCAGCGCCGGACCCGCCGGAAGAACCCCGAGCAGCACCTGCGCTCGCGCATCCGGGGCGTGATCACCGCGTTCGAGCGGCAGCCCCAGTTCTACAAGGTGCACGTACTGCTGCAGAGCAGCACCGACCCGAACGCGAAGGCGCTGCTCACCGACTTCGCCGAGGCGGCGCAGGCGAGCCTCGTGGAGGACTTCGCGGTGCTCGGGCCTGGCCGCGCCGAGGACTCCGCGACGATGATGTGGGCGATCATCCACTCGATGCTCACCCAGGCCATCTACCACGGCGTCGGCATGAGCGAGGTCTACCGCATCGCCGACGGTTTCCTCGACCTGCTGGCCGACGACCTTCACGCCACGTAGGTGTCGATCACCGGGGCGACCACCCGGTGCAGGTACGCCCGCAGCTTCGCCTCGGACGACGTCCGCTTCGTGTCGTACATCAGCACCGACAGCAGCCAGCGCACGAGAAGCTCGGTGATCTCGTCCAGATGCGGTTCGAGCCGCGCGTCGTACGACGCGATCGGCGCCAGGATCGTGCGGGTCAGCGCCAGCGACTCCTCGGTGAGCTGCTGGTCGGTCGCCCACGGGTCGGTACGGGCGTGGCTGATCGGGTAGAACGCCGGCTCCTTGCGGAACTCCCGGCGCGCGACGACGAGGGCCTCCACCGCGAACTCCGCCGGCGTGCGGGCCCGGCGGCGCGCCGACGCCACGACCCGGCCGGCCACGGCCGCGGCCGAGCGCTCCATGGCCGCGGCGACCAGCGCGTCCCGCGACGGGAAGTACGCGTAGACCGTGGGCCGCGAGACCCCCGCGGCCACCGCGATCGAGCTGATCGACGTCCGCTCCAGGCCGTACTGCCGGATGCAGTCGACCGTCGCGTCGACGATCTTGTCGTGCGCGTCGGTGGACGGCGCGCGCCCCGACCAGGGCGCGCGCCGCGCGCCCTCAGAGGGATACACCATGCGGTGCGGTCGGCGAGAACGTGACCTTCAGGCCTTCGTAGCCGCTGACGAACGTCGCCGGCCGCAGCTCGGGCTCGGCGTCGACGGCCAGCGCGAGGTCGGGCAGCCGGTCGAGCAGCGCGGTGAAGATCGACTCCAGCTCCAGCCGGGCCAGCGAACTGCCCAGGCAGAAGTGCGCCCCGACGCCGAACGCCAGGTGGTTGTTCGGGCTCCGCGTGATGTCGAACCGGAACGGATCCTCGAACACGGCCTCGTCGCGGTTCGCCGACGGGTAGAGCAGCAGGACGTTCTGGCCCTCGCGGAACTTTTTGCCGCGGAACTCCAGATCGCGAGTGACCGTGCGGTTCATGTTCCGGATCGGGCTGACCCAGCGCAGCATCTCCTCGATCGCGCCGGGCAGCAGCGACCGGTCGGCACGCAGCCGCTCCCACTGCTCGCGGTCGCGCAGCAGCTGGTAGAGCCCACCGGTGATGACGTGGCGGGTGGTCTCGTCACCGCCGATGAGCAGCAGCAGCGAGTCGAAGTAGAGCGTGTCGTCGTCGAGCCGCTGCCCGTCGACCTCGGCCCGCACCAGCACGCCGATCAGGTCGTCGCCGCCGTTCTCCCGCCGGTCGGCCAGGATCGGATAGATGTACTCGCCGTACTCCGCGGCGGCGACCATCATCTTCTCCAGCAGCCCCGGGTCCTGCGTGCCCTGGCCGCGCATCATGTCGTCCGACCACCGCAGCAGGTTCTCGTACTGGTCGCCGCGCACCCCGAGCTGGTCACCGATGACGATCAGCGGCAGCCAGGCGGCCAGGTCCCAGACGAAGTCGCAGGAGCCGCGCTCGCACACCTTGTCGATGAGCGCGTGCGTCACCTGGTCGATGCGGGCCCGCTGGTCGGCGACCCGCCGCGGCGTGAACCCCTTGCTGATCAGCTTGCGGCGGCGGAGGTGCGCCGGGTCGTCGAGGTCGATGAGCATCGGGGTGGCGTCCTGGTCGGGCCGGATGCCGCCGGCGTTGGAGAACAACTCCGGGTGCAGCGACGCCTCTTTGACGTCGGCGTAGCGGGTGAGCCCCCACACCTGGCCGTGTTCGTCCCAGTGGACCGGGTCGTTCGCGCGCAGCCACGTCAACCCGGCGTGCGGGTCGGCGCCCCAGAAGGCGCCGACCGTCAGCTGCGGCGTCTCAACCGTGCTCAATGTCGATCACCCCGCGGATGTTCACCCCGGCGTGCATGTCCTTGTAGCCCTCGTTGATCGTCTCGAGCGTGTACCGGTTGGTGA
Source organism: Cryptosporangium arvum DSM 44712 (assembly GCF_000585375.1). Taxonomy (NCBI): domain Bacteria; kingdom Bacillati; phylum Actinomycetota; class Actinomycetes; order Cryptosporangiales; family Cryptosporangiaceae; genus Cryptosporangium; species Cryptosporangium arvum. The sequence goes on along the minus strand of NZ_KK073874.1, from coordinate 5,650,109 downwards.
TCATCTCGTCGAGCAGCAGTTGGCCGGACTGGTAGAGGCGGAGCAGCTGCGGGATGTCCTTGCGGCCGTTCGCGGCGCCGAACAGCGTGCCGCGCAGCTCCTTCTGCCAGATCGTCAGCTCGAACAGTGACATCGTGACCTGGGTGTCCTCCATCGGCGACACCGCGGTGACCACGACCCGGCCGCCCTTGGAGACCAGCGTCATGAGCCCGGCGATCTCCGGGCCCCGGGCCACGCCGACGGTGTAGATCGCCGCGTCGGCCATCATCCCGTCGGGGGTGATCGAGCGGACCAGCTCGATGGCCTCCTCGACGCTGGCGGCGGTGTGCGTGGCGCCGAAGATCTTCGCCTGCTCCCGCTTGAACTCGACCGGGTCGACCGCGACGATCTGCTCCGCACCGGCGATCCGGGCGCCCTGCACGGCCGCCGCGCCCACCCCGCCGATGCCGACGACCACGACGGTCTCGCCCGGCTGCACCTTCGCGGTGTGCACCGACGAGCCGTAGCCGGTCGTCACGCCGCACCCGACGAGGGCCGCGGCGTCCAGCGGGATGTCGTCCGGGATCTTCACCAGCGAGTGCGCGTTCATCACCGCGTACTGGCTGAACGTCGACAGGAAGCACATCGTGTAGACGTCCTGCCCGCGGGCGTGCAGACGCGTGGTGCCGTCCAGCCCGATGCCCATCATCAGCGTGCCGCCGACGTCGCACAGGTTCGACCGGCCCTGCGCGCACCACCGGCACTGCCCGCACGCCGGGATGAACATCGGGACGACGTGGTCACCCGGCTTCAGCGCCGTGACGCCCTCGCCGACCTCCTCGACGATGCCGGCCCCCTCGTGGCCGCCGACGATCGGCGTGATCGCCGGCATGTCCCCGGTGACGACGTGGTCGTCGGAGTGGCACATGCCGGTGTGGATCAGCTTGACGAGCACCTCGCCGGCCTTCGGCGGGTCGAGGTCGACCTCCTCGATGCTCCACGGCTGGTTGCGGTCCCAGAGAACAGCGGCCTTCGTCTTCATTGACGCACGCTCCTACGCGGGGAGGTTCACGGACTGGTACTCGATGTAGGCGGCGAGACCCTCGGGGCCGAGCTCCCGGCCGAGGCCGGACTCCTTGAAGCCACCGAACGGCGCGCAGTTCTCCAACATGAACGTGTTGACGTTGAACGTGCCGGTACGCACCCGGCGCGCGATGTCCAGCCCGGCCTCCGGATCCGCGGTCCACACCGAACCGGACAGCCCGTAGCGCGAGTCGTTCGCGATCTTCACCGCGTCGTCGACGTCGCCGTAGGGGATCACCGACAGGACCGGCCCGAAGATCTCCTCCTGAGCGATCGTCATGCTGTTGTCGACGTCGGAGAAGACGGTCGGCTCGACGTACCAGCCGCGGTCGAAGCCCTTCGGCCGGCCACCGCCGAGCGCCACCGTGGCGCCCTCCTTCCGGCCGGCCGCGAGGTACCCCTCGACCCGTTCCCGCTGACCGGCGCTGACCAGCGGGCCGATGTGCGTCTCCTCGGCCAGCGGGTCGCCGACGACCTGCGCGGCCACCTGCGCGACGACGGCCTCGACGATCTCCGAGTACCGGTCGCGCGGAGCCAGGATGCGGGTCTGGGCGACGCACGCCTGGCCGTTGTTCATTAGCCCGACGTTGACGACCTGCGGCAGCGCCGACGCGAGGTCGACGTCGGGCAGCAGGACGGCCGCGGACTTGCCGCCGAGCTCGAGCGTCACCCGGCGCAGGTTCTCGCCGCACAGGCTCGCGATGCGACGCCCGGCCGCGGTGCTGCCGGTGAAGCTGACCTTGTCGATCCCCGGGTGCGTGACCAGGTACTCCCCGACGGCCCGGTCGGCCGGCACCACGTTGACCACACCGGCCGGGATACCGGCGGCCTCGATCGCCTCGGCCAGCAGCTGCGCCGAGAGCGGGCTGGCCGGGGCCGGCTTGAGCACGACCGTGCAGCCGGCCGCCAGCGCCGGGGCCAGCTTCAGCATGCTGACGTAGATCGGCACGTTCCACGGCACGATCGCCGCGACGACACCGACCGGGGCGCGCCGCACGACGGTGGGGCCGAGCAGCCCGGCGCGGGTCTCCTCCCACTGCGTCTCGCGGGCCAGCCCGGTGAAGAAGTCGAGCGCCATCGTGGCCGCCAGCACCTGACCCATCCGCGAGAACTGCAGCGGCGAGCCCATCTCGGTGCTGATCGTGCGCGCGAAGTCCTCGAGGCGCTCGTTGATGATCCCCGACAGGCGCGCCATCGCGTCGGCGCGCTCGGCCCCGGACGTGCGCGGCCACGGGCCCTCGTCGAACGCCTTCCTGGCCGCGGCGACGGCCGCGTCCACATCGGCGTTCGACGCCTCCGGCACGCGTCCGACGAGTTCCTCGGACGCGGGGGAGATGACGTCGAACACCGAGTTCCCGGCGGGGGCGACCCACTCGCCCCCGATGTAGAACGTGTCGTACGTGAGCATCGTTGCTCCTTCTCGGAGGGGGAGACGTCAGCCGACGCGACGCGCGGAGCCGGCCCAGTACTTTTCGCGGAGTGCCTTCTTGTCGGCCTTGCCGACGGGCGTGAGGGGGATCGACTCGGCGAGGTCGATGGACTTCGGCGCGTGGATCGGGCCCTTGGCGTCGCGGACCAGCGCGATCAGGGCGGCTTCGTCGATCGTCGCGCCCGGGCGGGGCACCACCACTGCCTTCACCGCCTCGCCCCACTTCTCGTCGGGAACGCCGATCACGGCGGCCGCGGACACGTCGGGATGCGTCGTGAGCACGTCCTCGACCTCGCGGGGGAAGACGTTGAAGCCGCCGGAGACGATCATGTCCTTCGTGCGGTCGACGATCGTCCAGTAGCCGTCGGCGTCCTCGCGGGCCACGTCACCGGTGTGCAGCCAGCCGCCCCGGAACGCCTCGGCGGTCTCCTCGGGCAGCTTGTTGTAGCCGTTCATCACCAGCGCGCCCTGGACGCAGATCTCGCCGGGCTCACCCGGCGCGACCGGCTCGCAGTTCTCGTCGAGCAGCGCGGCGCGGACCCAGGGCACCGGGCGCCCGCAGGTGGCCAGCTTGTCGGGGGTGTGCTCCTCCTTGCGGAGCACGGTGATCGTCATTGGCGCCTCGTTCTGCCCGTAGAACTGGAAGAACACCGGGCCGAACCGCTCGATGGCCTGCGCCAGCCGGGCCGGGGACGCGGCCGAGGCGCCGTAGAACACGGTCTCCAGGCTGGACACGTCGGCGCCGGCCAGGTCGGGGTGGTCGAGGATCGCGTAGAGCATCGCCGGCACGATCATCGTCGCGGTGATGCGGTGTTCCTCGACCGCCTTGATCCACCCACCGGGGGTGAAGCCGGGCAGCACGACGAACGAGCCGCCGGCCAGCAGCACCGGGAGCGTGAACGCGCCCGCCGCGTGCGAGAGGGGAGCGGCGATCAGGAACCGCATCTCGGCCGGGAACTGCCACTCGGCCATCTGGATGCGGGTCAGTTCCGCGCCGCCGCGGTAGGAGATGAGCACGCCCTTGGGACGCCCGGTGGTGCCGCCGGTGAACGACATCGACGAGACGTCCTCGGCGTCGACGACCGGGGCGACCAGCCGTTCCTCCGGGGTGAACCCGGCCGCGAGGTCGGCGATGTTCTCGGCGATCGACGACGGGCCGAGCGCGAGCAGGCGCTTGAGCCCGGGCGCTCTGTCCTTCAGCGCCGCGACGTGCTCTTCCAGCGCCGGGTCGAAGACCAGCGTGTGGATGTCGGCGTTCTCCAGCACGTAGGCGTGGTCGTCGAGCGAGCCCAGCGGGTGCAGCGGTGTGCCACGCGCACCGACCATCGTGGACGCGCCGGTGGCGAACAGCACCTCCGGACGGTTGCGCGCGAGGATCGAGATGCCGTCGCCGGGCCCGATGCCGATCGACCGGTAGGCCTGCGACCAGCGGCTGACCGCCTCCCGGTAGCCGCGGTAGGTGACGGTCTGCCCGTCGACGAGGACCGCGGGCCGGTCGTCGTAGCGGTTGAGCGCGGTGGCCAGTAATTCCGGCATCAGGGGCGGGGCATGCAACAACGATGTCGACATTGATCGCCTCGTACGAGAGAGAGTGCGCGGGCTGACGTCGTCTCGTAGAACGGGGTGGAACCCCCGGATTGGTGAACCGGAGTTTACACATCTTTCACGGTGTGACAAGGCCAACAAGTCGGTAGAACGTGTTCTTGAAATCGGATCTTCAGAACACTGAACGAGGATTCACGGACCGGCGTACGGTGGGCCGCATGACAGGAGTCATGACGGGCATCCGGGTCCTGGAAGTCGCCGCGTGGACGTTCGTCCCCGCCGCCGGAGCGGTCCTCGCCGACTGGGGTGCCGACGTCGTCAAGGTCGAGCAGCCGGGGTCCGGTGACCCGCAGCGCGGGCTGGTCGCGTCCGCGCTGATGGGCGGCGACGCGGACAACGTCAACTACCTGATCGAGCAGCCCAACCGGAACAAGCGCAGCGTCACGATCGACCTGAAATCGCCCGGCGGGCGCGAGGTCCTGCTCAAGCTCGCGGCCGGGTCCGACGTGTTCCTGACCAACTGGCTGGAGCCGGCGCGGCGCAAGGTCGGCATCGACGTCGAGGACATCCGGGCGGTCAACCCGTCGATCGTGTACGTGCGCGGCTCCTCGCACGGCCCGGCCGGCCCCGACAGCCACCGCGGCTCGTTCGACAGCGCCGCGGTGTGGTCGCGGTCGGGGGTGGCCAGCGTGATCACGCCGCCCGGCGAGTACCCGGTCGTCCAGCCCGCGGCCTACAACGACCTGGCCGGTGGGCAGACCATCGCGGGGGGCATCGCCGCGGCGCTGCTGCGCCGCGAGCGCACCGGCGAGACGTCGGTCGTGGACGTGTCGCTGCTGGGCCTGGGCATGTGGCTGATGTCGGCGGAGATCATCAGCGCGCGCTCCTACGGCATCACGACGCCGGTGCCGCGCAACGCCCGGGGCAAGACGCCGAACCCCCTGGTGGCCAACTACCGCACCCGCGACGGGCGGTTCGTGCAGCTGATGATGCTGCAGTCCGACCGGTACTGGCCGGACTTCTGCCACACGGTCGGCCGGCCGGAGTGGGTGGCCGACTTCCCCGACGCGACCGCCCGCTACCTGCGGCGCCGCGAGCTGGTCGGGTTGCTCGACGACGAGTTCGCGGCCCGCGACCTGGCCGAGTGGCGGTCGGTGCTGGCCGGGCTGGAGGGCGCCTGGGCCGTCGTCCAGACGCCGTACGAGGTCGCCGAGGACCCGCAGGCGGCCGCCAACGCGTACGCGCAGACCGTCCGCAAGGGTGACCTGGAGTTCCCGCTGATCAGCAACCCGGTGCAGTTCGACGGCGCGGCCCCGCCGCTGACCCCGGCGCCCGAGGTCGGGCAGCACACCGAGGAGGTCCTGCTCGAACTCGGGTACTCCTGGGACGAGATCGCCGGCCTCGCCGAGCGCGGGGCGGTGTGACGTGCCGCTGCCCCTCGTCACCCCCGAGAACGAGTTCTACTGGACGGCCGGTGCGGACGGTGTGCTCCGGATGCGGCACTGCACCGCCTGCGACGCGGTGATCCATCCGCCGCGGCCGGCCTGCCACCGCTGCCGGAGCACCGACCTCGACGTCGTGGAGCTCTCCGGCCGCGGCCAGATCGTCGGCGTCACCGTCAACCATCAGCAGTGGGGTCCGGAGCCGACCGAGCCGTACACGCTCGCCGCGGTGGCGTTGGACGAGGACCACCGGGTGCGCGTCACCGGCCGCGTCCGCGGAGCGGAGAACGTCGTCGGCGACGGCGCGGTGATCGGTGCACCGGTCGCGGTGGAGTTCGTCCGGGCCAAGGACGTGTGGATCCCGGAGTTCCGGGTCGACGGCGCGCCGCGGCCGTTGCCGCCGCTGGAGGACGACCCCGCGGTGGTGCGCCGGACGGCCCGGCCACCGGTGTCGGCGGACCGCTACGAGGAGAGGTCCGCGGTCACCGGCATCGGCACCAGCCGGATCGGGCGGCGCCTGATGGCCGACCCGCTCGCGCTGACCGTCGAGGCCTGCCGCGCCGCCGTCGACGACGCCGGGCTGACGTTCGACGACATCGACGGGCTGGCCACCTACCCGGGCGGAGCGGTGCCGGGCGGGTTCTCCGAGGGCGGGCTCACGCTGCTCGAGGAGACGCTGCGGCTCCGGCCGGTCTGGTACAACGGCGGCGCCGAGGTGCCCGGGCCGGGCGGCTCGGTGGTCGCGGCGATGCTCGCGGTCGCCGCCGGGCTCTGCCGGCACGTGCTCGTCTACCGTACGGTCTGGCAGGCCACCCACACCGAGTTGCTGCGTTCCGGGCGCCTGCGCTACAGCGGAGGGGGCCGCGTCGGGCCGCCGATGGACTTCCACCTGCCGGTCGGCGCGCCGTCGGCCGCGCACCCCCTCGCGATCACCGCGTCGCACTACCTGCACCGCTACGGCGTGGAGCGGGAGACGCTCGGCTGGATCGCGCTCAACGCCCGCGCCAACGCCGCACGCAACCCCACCGCGATCTACCGCACGCCGCTGACGATGGACGACTACCTCTCGGCCCGCACGATCACGACGCCGTTCGGGCTCTACGACTGCGACGTGCCGTGCGACGCGTCGGTCGCGCTTGTGATCTCCCGGGCCGACGTCGCGAAGGACCTGCGTCAGCCGCCGGTGCGCTTCGCCGCGGCCGGCACCCAGATCACCGAGCGGGTGAGCTGGGACCAGAGCACGCTGACCCACGAGCCGCAGGTGCTGGGCTCCGCGGCGCACCTGTGGAGCCGCACCGACCTCACGCCGGCCGACGTCGACGTGGCCGAGCTCTACGACGGGTTCACGTTCAACTGCCTGTCCTGGCTGGAGGGGCTCGGCTTCTGCGGCATCGGTGAGGCCGCCGGTTTCCTCGAGGGCGGCAAGCGGATCGCGCTCGACGGCGAGCTGCCGCTCAACACCCACGGCGGCCAGCTCTCCCACGGGCGTACCCACGGGTTCGGCCTGCTGCACGAGGCCGTCACCCAGCTGCGCGGGCACGGCGGCGACCGGCAGGTGCCCGGCGCGGAGGTCGCCGTGGTCTCCAGCGGCGGGCTCACGCCGTCCAGCTGCCTGTTGTTGGTGAAGGAGCGCTCATGAAGGCCGGAAGCCGATGGACCAGCGTGACCGGTTCGACCGAGGTGCTGGTGGTCCGCCCGCCGAAGCAGGCGGTGGCGGTGTTCTGCGGCGGGGCACCGATGGTGCCGGCCGGGTCGGTCGCCACCGAGGGCGCCGCTCCCGGGGCCGACCCGCTGCTGCTCGGCAAGCGCTACACCGACGCCGAGAGCGGTCTGCAACTGCTCTGCACGCGCGGCGGTCCGGGCCCGGTCGAGGTCGACGGCCGCCCGGTGACCCGCCAGGACGCCAAGCCATTACCCGCCTCGGACTAGGAGAGTTCCGATGCTTCCCAAGGACGCGAAGATCATCTCGGTCGACGACCACGTCATCGAGCACCCGCGGGTGTTCCTCGACCGGCTGCCGGCGAAGTGGCAGGACGAGGCCCCGCGCATCGTGAAGCTGCCCGACGGCAACGACACCTGGATCTACGAGGGCAGGCAGTCGGGCAACTTCGCGCTCAACGCGGTGGCCGGCAAGCACCCGCGCGAGTTCGGGATGGACCCGCGCAGCTACGACGACATGTTGCCGGGCTGTTACGACATCGCGCAGCGCATCAAGGACATGGACGTCGAGGGTGTCTGGGCGCAGCTGTGCTTCCCGAACTTCGGCGGGTTCGCCGGCAGCACGTTCCAGATCGCCAAGGACAAGGAGCTGGCCGAGGCCTGCATCGTCGCCTACAACGACTTCATCCTCGACGAGTGGTGCGCCTACGCGCCCGACCGGCAGATCCCGCTGGTGATGGTGCCGTTCTGGGACGTCGAGGCCTCGGTGCGGGAGATCGAGCGCACCGCGGCGAAGGGCGCCCGGTCGGTGACGTTCCTGGAGGCACCGCACAAGGTGGGGCTGCCGAGCTACCACACCGACCACTGGGACCGGATCTTCGCCGTCTGCGAGGAGGCGTCCCTCCCGCTGTCGCTGCACTTCGGCTCGGGCGGCATGCCGAAGGGCCTGGCCAAGGACGGCGACTTCTTCATCGGCATCGCGCTGTTCGGCATCAACTCGATGATGGCGACGGTCGACCTGCTGATCTCCGAGGTGTTCTACAAGTTCCCGGGCCTCAAGGTGGCGCTCTCCGAGGGCGGCATCGGCTGGATCCCGTACATCCTGGAGCGCACCGACTACTCGTGGGGCCGGCACAAGTACTGGACCGGCGTGAACCCCGACAAGCGGCCGTCGGAACTGTTCCGCGAGCACATCTATGGCTGCTTCATCGCCGACGAGGCCGGGCTCGCACTGCGCCACTCGATCGGCGTCGACAACATCATGTTCGAGAGCGACTACCCGCACTCCGACAGCAACTGGCCGCACACCCGCAAACTGCTGGAGGACGCGCTCGCCGACGTACCCGACGACGAGGCCCGCAAGATCGTCGAGACCAACGCGCGCACGCTCTACCGGTTCCCGGGGTGAGGTCAGTCGAAGTTGTCCGGGGCGCGTAAGTCGCTGGTTCGGTTGCAGTGCTGGCATCGGCCTTTCACGTAGCGCGAAGCGGGATCGGTGGCGCGTGGATCGTGGAGATGGCGCGTGAAGAAGAAGATGTCCTCGAACGGCCCGCCGCAGCGTGGGCACCCGTCGGCGACGACGTCGTCGTCGCAGTACCGGCGCACCACGGCCGGGTCTACCTCGACCAGCGCCCCCGCCGGGATGAAGAGCAGCTTCTCGATCGGTGTGTACCGAATCGTCTTCGGCTCGTGGTCGGGGTGGAGGCGCCGGGGGCGGGGCGAGACCCCCAGCGGCAGTTCGCCGAGCGCGGCTCGCCGGGTCGCCCTCGTCGTCGGCCGTCGAGCACCGATGCTGTCGACCACGCTGCGGGCCAGCGCGCGAACGAAGGCCGGCGACAGCGGCCCGTCCGCCCCCGGGGTGAACGTCACGCCGCGTGCGTTCTGCAGCAGCGGTGCGAGTTGCCGTTCCAACCCCGAGACCCGCGGGGCGCTGGGCAGTCCGTCGCTCCGGCGGTAGAGATGGCCGCCGCTGTTCAGGTAGGCGTTCATCACCCGCTCGCCGAGCAGAGGGTAGTGCCGGTTGTCCGCGACGACCGTCGTCCGGTCGAGCCGGCCGAGCCGTTCGAGGTATCCGAGTTCGCGGAGCAGGCCAGCGCCGGTCGGAATGGCACCGGCGGGCGACGCCTCGTGCCGCTGGATCGCGGCGAGAAACGCCTCCGCGGTCTCCGGGCGGCGGGCTACCGGCCGGGGACGGGGCACCCGGGGCAAGAGCTCCGCTTTCGGCGCGAGGTGAACGACGACAGCGTCGGCCGTCGCCATGTGCTGATGGACCTTTCGGATCCAGTCGGACTCGGTCGACGGGGCCCGCCGGATGCGGTCGGCGGCGGCCGACATGATCTCGTCCTCGTGCTCGTTCCCGACGATGATGATCCGGTCTTCCGGCTTCAGCGCCGCCGCGAGATGACGGAGGACGTGAACGTCCGCGGCGGTGTCACGGAACGTGCGCAGATACAGCACGCGACGAGCGCCGGGCGCCGTCGGAAGTGGACCTCCCGCATCAGGTTCGTCGTCGTACGTCCGTATCCACGCGAGCCGGTCGACCCACTCCGGCGGCGGATCGAAGAGCTGACTCTCCGAGGCCAGTTCGTCGATCGCCGCCCTGATCTCCGGGGTGTCCCGGTACAGGCGACGAGCGAAAAGAATGCGACGCAGCTCGCCCAGCAGGCTCGTGCGGGTCTCCGGTTCCAGGTCTTGCGCGCGCCGCAGATCCTGTCCGGCGGCGATGGTTCGATCGAGGTCGTCGAGTTCGGCGGTCGCCTCGTAGCGATGCCACCACAGTCGCATCAGGAGAAGCCGGTCAGCGCTCGTCCCGTCGGCGGTCATCGTGTCGTGGGTCAGCGTCTCGATCGCCGCGGTGAGGTCGGCGGGACGGCCGTCGCGCTGGAAACGAAGGGCGTGAGCGCCCGCCAGATAGCGGCGGATGCGCGCCGGCCGGCAGTCCGGGGAGGTGCCCAGCGAGAGCGCCAGTTCCAGCCGACGGATGCCCTCGTCCAGATCCGCGGCGAGGCTGGCCGCTTCGGCCCGGGCGACGAGCCCGAGCCCTCCGGCGAGCGCATGGCCGCAGCGGCTCCGCGCGTCAGCCGGCCCGGTCACCGCCTCGCCCGGCCCGGGCCGCGGGGCGAACCGGTCGAGCAGGCCGAGCGCTCGCGTCACGGCGTCCAGGTCGTGGTGAGTGGCTTGAAAAGCGAAGTACGCCTCGGCGAGACCGCTCGCGACGTCGGTCAGCAGGTCCACGAAGCGTTCGGCGATCACGTCGCGGCGGGACGAAGGACGGGCCGCCGAGCTCACCAGGGCCCGGTCCGCCAGCATGAGGTAACCGGCCGTCGCGGTGTTCCCGGAGTGCGGTGTGAGCGCGACGAGGATCTCGAGCGCCTCGTCCAGCGCCGTGTCGTCGCCGAGCGTCTCGTGGTGCCGGAGCAGATTGTGCGCGAGAACCTGACGCAGGGCGCCGGCGCCCTCCGGCGTGCGCGCACGGTCGACGGCGGCGTCGGTGGCTTCGAGGCACTTCCGGAGCGGTCCGGCGTCCGACGTCAGATCCCAGTAGGCCCAGCACGCCTTCCACCGGTTCGACCAGCGGTGGGTGGGGTCGCCTCCGCCCGGGCGAGTGGCGTCGGCGCGCGCCGCGCGAAGGAGTTTGCGCAGACGGCGCGGGTCGCGCAGCACCTGTTCGTCCGCGAGCTGTCGGTCGATCGTGGTGGTGAGCCAGTCGGTCATCCGGCCTCCGGGAGCGGGGGTCCGCGAATGTTAGCCCAGGCGATCGCGGCTTTCGGCCCCGAGGAGGCACTGCTCGGCGAACGCCAGCACGCCCAGGTGGTACGCCCGCGCGGCGTGGGCCAGGCTCATGTTGTGGGGCGCGCCCGGCTGCAGGTTCGTCACCACCCGGGGCGCGCGGGTGAACGTGGCGGCGAGCTCCGTCGTCGCCTCCGGCGTGTGATCCCAGATCCGGTCGAGCTCCCCGAAGGTCAGCCGGACCGGGACGCGGACCCGGGCGGCCACCGACGGGAGCTCCCGTTGCCACGCCTCGGCGTCGCCCGGCTCCGCGCGGATCGAGTCGCCGCGCCGGAATCCGGTGTTCATTCCACCGGGCGGGTACAGCTCCTCCGCACCCCAGATCAGGTCCCGGATGGAGTCTCCGGTGTGCGCGTGCCGTGGTGCCGGCCCGGAGGAGAAGTCCACCGGAGCGTGACGCAACCCGCTCCCGCACAGCTCCCAGCCGACGACGCCCTCGAGCCCTCCGGTCACCAGCACGGCGGCCTGCGCGGCGCCGGCCGAGTGCGAGACGACCAGCCGCGGACCCGTCGCGCCGTGCCGGGCCAGCGCTTCCCGGACCGCGGCGCAGTACAGGGCCGCGCGTTCGGAACGCGACGAGCCGCGGACGAACTCACCGGAAGCCCCGTACCCCGGGCGGTCCAGCGCGAGCACGGTGTGCCCCAGGGCCACGGCCGTCTCGACCAGGGACTGACCGGGAGCGCGTCCGTCGAAGTAGGTGCCGCGTGCTACCGCACCGTGCACGGCCACGATCGTCGAACGGGCCTCCGGTGCGATCGCCATCAGGCCGGACAGCGGCACGTCTCCGACGTGGACGGTGAACTCCCGACGGTCGACGACCACGGCCGACGGCGACATGAATTCCTCCGAACGGTCTCACTCTGAATGCTGCGTCAGTATGGTGAACGCAGATTCAGAGTACTGCTGTCCCACTGGTCGGCATCCGGGAATCGGGGAAGGAACCGCTTCGATGACGACGACCGATCCGCGTCCGGAGATCACGCTCGACGTCCACGGCGTCGAGTTCCGGGACACGGTCTACACGACCTACGACGAGCTGCGCGGCCGGTGCCCGGTCGCCTGGTCGACCGAGAACGGCGGGTTCTGGGCCCTGACCGACTACGAGTCGGTGTTCGACGCCACCCGCGACGACGACCTGTTCACCTCGACGCCGGGCGTCAACATCCCGTTCCACGCCGGGGAGAGCGGCGCGGGCCTGGCCGCGATCCTGCCGCCGATCCACACCGACCCGCCGCTGACCGGCGCGATGCGGTCGCTCACCGCGCGGTTCCTGTCGCCGGCCCGGGCCGAGGCGATGATCCCCGAGATCCGCGCGATCGCCGACGAGCTGATCGACGAGTTCGTCGAGTCCGGTGAGGCCGACCTCGTCGCGCAGCTCACCACGCCGCTGCCGGCCCGGGTGATCCTGCGCCTGCTGGGCTGGGACGAGAAGCCCTGGCCCGACTGGGTGCGGGTGATCCACACGTTCATCCACGGCGACGAGTACGGGATGACGCGCGACGAGGCGACCGAACAGGTCACGAACCTGATCTTCGCCGAGCTCGGGCGGCGCGACGAGGCCGTGACCGACGATCTCGTCGGCAGCATCCTGAACGGCACCGTGGACGGGCGCCCGCTCGGCGTCGAGGAGCAGTTCGGGTATCTGCTGCTGCTGTTGTTCGGCGGCATGGACACCACGAGCGGTCTCACCGGCAACTCGCTGCTGCGCCTGATCGAGCGCCCCGAGCTCAAGCAGCGGCTGATCGAGCACCCCGAGACCATGCGTCTGGCCACCGAGGAGTTCCTGCGCCACGGCAGCCCCACCCAGGGCCTGGCCCGCACGGTGAGCCGCGACGCGGACTGGCACGGCGTCCGGCTGGCCGAGGGCGACCGGGCGCTGCTGCTCTGGGCCGCGGCCAACCGTGACCCGAAGGCATTCGCGGAGCCGGCCGAGATCGACCTGGAGCGCTGGCCCAACCGGCACATGGCGTTCGGCGTCGGCCAGCACCGGTGCCTCGGGTCCAACCACGCGCGGGTGATGTTCCGCGTGATGATCGAGCAGATCCTGACCCGGCTGCCCGACTTCGCGCCGGCCGGGGAAGCGGTCCGCTTCGGCGACGCGTCCGCGGTGTACGCGGTGAAGGAGCTGCCGGTGCGGTTCACCCCCGGGGAGCGTGTGTCGTGAGCCTGTTGATCGACGGCGCGCTCGTCGGCGCCTCCGACGGCGCCGAGTTCGAGAACGTGAACCCGGCGACCGAAGAGGTCATCGGGGTCGCCCCCGACGCCACGCCCACCGACGCCGAGAACGCGATCTCGGCGGCGCGGAGGGCCTTCGACACCACCACCTGGGCCACCGATCCCGCCTTCCGGCGCCGGTGCCTGATCCAGCTGCAGGACGCACTGCGCACCGAAGCCGACGCCCTGCGCGAGACCGTGATCGCGGAGTCCGGGACGCCGCGCTTCACCACGCACATCACGCAGCTCGACGGCCCGATCGACTACCTGTCGCACTACATCGGACTGCTCGGCGACTACCCGTTCGAGCGGGAACTCCCGGTCAAGGACATCTTCGGCAGCCCCACCCGGCGGACGGTCCGGCGTGAGGCGGCCGGCGTGGTCGCGGCGATCACCCCGTGGAACTTCCCGGTGTACCTGAACCTCGCGAAGGCCTCCGCCGCGCTCGCGGCCGGCTGCACGGTGGTGCTCAAGCCCGCGCCCGAGACGCCGTGGAGCGCGACCGAGCTGGGCCGGATCGTCGCCGAGCGGACCGACGTCCCGCCGGGCGTGTTCAACGTGCTGACGACGGCGTCGGTGGACGTGGCCACGCTGCTCACCACCCATCCCGCCGTGGACCACGTGACGTTCACCGGATCGACCGTGACCGGGCGGCGGGTGATGGCGAACGCGGCCCCGACGGTGAAGCGGGTGACGCTCGAGCTGGGCGGCAAGTCCGCCGCGGTCGTGCTGCCCGACGCCGACCTGGCCGCGGCCGTCGGAAGCGTCGTCTTCGGGGTGTGCGTGCACGCCGGTCAGGGCTGCGTGCTGCTGACCCGGCTGCTGGTGCCGCGCTCCCGTCTGGCCGAGGCGGAGGAGATCGCGGTCGCGACGCTCGCCGGGATCCCGTGGGGCGACCCGCAGGACCCGTCGAACATCATGGGGCCGCTGATCAGCGCGCGTCAGAAGGAACGGGTGCTCTCCTACTACGCGCTCGGGCGCGAGGACTCCCGGCTGCTCGCCGGGGGAGGCGCCCCGGACCGGCCCGGCTACTTCGTCGAGCCGACGCTCTTCAGCGACGTGGACCCGAACTCCCGGCTGGCGCAGGAGGAGGTGTTCGGGCCGGTCGTCGCGATCATTCCGTATTCGTCGGTCGACGAGGCCGTCGCGATCGCCGACGGCACCCCGTACGGCCTGTCCGCCGGGGTGTTCGGCGCCGACGAGGAGCGCGCGATGGCGGTGGCCCGCCGGCTGCGTACCGGCACGGTCGGCGTCAACGGCGCGCAGTGGTTCGACCCGGAGTCGCCGTTCGGCGGCTACAAGCAGAGCGGCGTCGGCCGCGAGTGGGGCACCGAGGGCCTCGAGGACTTCCTCGAGATCAAGACGATCGCTCGTCCGGGAGGTCGATGATGGGACGTCTGGACGGCAAGGTCGCGTTCGTGACCGGGGCGGCCCGGGGGCAGGGCCGCAGCCATGCGGTGCGGCTGGCCGAGGAGGGCGCGGACATCGTCGCGGTGGACCTCTGCCGGGACATCGGCACGGTCGACTACCCGCTCGCCACCCCCGAGGACCTCGCCGAGACCGTGCGTCAGGTCGAGGCCCTCGACCGCCGGATCGTGGCGCGCGCGGCCGACACCCGGGATCCGGCCGCGTTACGCGCGGTGCTGGCCGAGGGCGTCGCCGAGCTGGGCCACCTGGACGTCGTCGTCGCCAACGCCGGGATCGCACCGATGTCCGGCCGGCCGAAGCTGCAGGCCTGGTCGGACGTGATCGACGTGAACCTGATCGGGTCGATCAACACGATGCAGGCCGCGTTGCCGCACCTCGGCGCGGGCGCCTCGATCATCGCGACCGGCTCGATCGCCGCGATGATCTCGAACGAGACGTCCGGCAACCCCGGCGGTGATCCCGGTGGCACCGGCTACATGTGGGCCAAGCGGACGCTCGCGAGCTACGTCCACGAACTCGGCCGCACCGTGATCCCGCGCAACATCCGGGTCAACGCGGTGCACCCGACCAACTGCAACACGGACATGCTGCACAGCCGTCCGATGTACCGGGCGTTCCGTCCCGACCTGGAGAACCCCACCCGGGAGCAGGCCGAGGAGATCTTCCCGACGATGCAGGGCTTCGCCGTGCCCTACGTCGAGCCGGGCGACATCTCGGCGATGGTCGTGTTCCTCGCGTCCGACGAGTCGCGTTACGTCACCGGCATGCAGATGCGTGTCGACGCCGGGGCGTACCTCAAGCTCTACGACTGGCACGTCTGATGCGCGCCGCGGTCGACGCGCGGGCGTGCATGGGCCACGCGCTGTGCCACTTCGTCGCGCCGGACGTCTACGACCTCGACGAGCTGGGCCACGTGGTGCCGCCGGGGCCGATCCCGGCCGCCCGGCAACGCGACGCCGAGGAGGGCGCCGCGGCGTGCCCCGAGCGGGCGATATCGGTAGTGGCAGACTGAAACCGTGCCTCTCAGCCCACGAGAACTCCGGCGGCAGCACCGCGTGGCGACGAGCCGGGAGCAGATCCTGGACACCGCCGAGGAGCTGTTCGGCGACCAGGGGTACCGCGCGACGAGCCTCCAGCAGGTGGCCGAGCGCTGCGAGTTCTCGGTGGGGGCGCTGTACCAGTTCTTCCGCAACAAGGAGGAGCTGCTGCGCGCGGTGATGGAGCGGCGCGGGCTGGTGCAGCTCGCCGAGATGCGCGCCGCCGGTGACCTGCTGGGGCTCGTCGACACGATCGTGGCGTTCCACCGCCGGTACCCGGCTTTCGGCCGGTTGTCGGCGCGCGTCTACTCCGCCGGTTCCGACGCCCCGGCCGGGTACCACGTGTTCGAGGCGAACTACCGGGTCGCGATGGACCTCTACGCGGCCGTCATCACCGCGGGGCAGCGGGCCGGCACCGTCCGCGCCGGCAACCCGCAGGCGCTGGCCCGGCTGCTGTCGAGCATGGTGAGCGCCTACCACCGCGTCGACCCGGCGCTGGCCGGCGCGGGCCCGACGCTCGCCGAGGCGGACTTCCGGCAGATCGTCGCCCGGGCGTTCGCGGCATGACCGGTCCGCGGGAGCTGCGGCGCCGCCGCCGGGTGGCGACCAGCCGGGAGCAGATCCTGGACACCGCCGAGGAGCTGTTCGGCGACCACGGGTACCGGGCGACGAGCCTGCAGCGCGTGGCCGAGCGCTGCGAGTTCTCGGTCGGCGCGCTGTACCAGTTCTTCCGCAGCAAGGAGGAGCTGCTGCAGGCGGTCATGTACCGCCGCGGTCCGGCGCTGTTCGCCGACATGCGCGCCGCCGTCGCACCCGGCGTCGGTGGTCTGGTCGCGGTGGTCGACGCGATCGGTGCGTTCTTCGATCGCTACCCCTCCTACGGGCGGCTCACGATCCGGCTGGCCTCGCCGGGGGAGGACACCCCGCGCGAGCTCAGCCCGTCCGGTGAGGGCTTCTCCGGCGCGATGGCGTTGTTCGCCGACATCCTCCGCGACGGGCAGGCCGCGGGGGAGGTGCGGCCGGGCGATCCGGCGGCGCTCGCCGAGGTGGCGTCGAGCCTGATGACCGCCTACCTGCGTGACCGCGAGGGTCTCCCGGCCCCGGAGTTCCGCGAGATCCTCGCCGCCGCCTTCGGGGCGTGACGGCGCCGAGTAGATTCCACCGCATGGGGGCACCGCACGATCCGGAGCTGGTCGGGCGGGGCACGGAGCGGCGGGTCGTCGCCGAGCTGGTCGACCGGCTCCCGGGCGAGGGCGGCGCGCTCGTGGTCCGGGGTGAGCCGGGGCTGGGCAAATCGACGTTGCTGGCCGAGGCGGTGCGGCTGGCCGGGGCCGCGGGCGCCCGGGTGCTGCGGACGACCGGCGTCGAGTCGGCGGCGCCGGTGGCGTTCGGCGGGCTGGAGCAGCTGCTGCGCCCGCTGCGCGACCGGATCGACGCGCTGGCCCCGCCGGAGCGGTCGGCGGTGCACTCCGCGCTCGGGCGGATCGACGCGCCGGTGCCCGAGTTGTTCCTGGTCGCGCTGGCGACGCTGAACCTGGTGGCGGACGCCGCCCCGGCGGTCGTGATCGTCGAGGACGCGCAGTGGCTGGACTCGGAGAGCGCGGACGTGCTCGCGTTCCTCGCCCGGCGGGTGGAGCTCGAATCGATAGTGCTGCTGGCCGCGGTCCGCGACGGGTATCCGGGGCCGTTCGACGACGTGCGTGCGCTGGAGCTCCCGCCGCTCTCCGGCGCGGACGCGGCCGTGCTGCTGGACGCGCGGTTCCCGGCGCTGTCGCCGGTGGCGCGCCGGCGCGTGCTGGACGAGGCGGCCGGTAACCCGCTGGCGCTCGTCGAGCTGCCGGTCGCCCTGACCCAGCTCCCGGTCGGCCCGGCCCGCCTCCGCTTTCGCCCGCCCACGTCCGGCCCTCCCACGTCCGGCCCGCCCGCGGTGGCTCCGGCCGGGCCGGTCGGGTCGGGGCCGGTCGGGTCGGGGCCGGTCGGGTCGGGGCCGGTCGCGGCGGGACCGGCGGCGATGGACGCGACCAACTGGTTGCGGCTGCCCGAGCGGCTCGAGCGGGCCTTCGGCGCCCGCACCGCGGGGCTGGCGCCGGACACGCTGAACCTGCTGCTGCTGGCCGCGCTCAACGCCAGCGACTCGCTCGCCGAGGTGCTCGCCGCCGGCGGCCCCGGGCGCACCGTCGACGATCTGCTGCCGGCCGTCCGGGTCGGACTCATCGAGTTCGGCGACGGCCGGCTGCGCTTCCGGCACCCGCTCGTCCGCTCCGCGGTCGTGCAGCGCGCCACCGCCGGGCAACGCCACGAGGCCCACGCGGCGCTGGCCCGGGTACTCGACGACGACATCGAGCGGCGCGCCTGGCACCGCGGCGCGTCGGTCGTCGGCCCGGACGAGGACGTCGCCGCCGAGCTGGACGCCGCCGGCGAGCGGGCGCTGCGCCGCGGCGGGGTCGAGACCGCGGTGCAGGCCTACGAGCGCGCCGCCCGGCTGAGCGCCACCCCGGCCCGGCGCGCGGACCGGCTGCTGCGCGCCGCCGACCTGGCGACCGAACTGGGCCGGCGCGAGGACGTCGCCCGCCTGCTCGGTCAGGCCGAGTCGCTCGAACTCTCCGACGCCCAGCGCACGCTGGCCGCCTGGATCTCCGACGCCGACGACGACGGCATCCACGACCTGGTCGCCGACGTGCGCAGACAGGCCGACTTCGCCGAACGCGTCGCCGCCGCCGGGAACGTCGACCTGGCGATGAAGATCCTCTACCGGGCCGCGATCCGGTGCTTCTTCGCCGAACCCGGCGACGCCGTCCGCGAGCGCCTCGCCGCGACCGCCGAGAGCCTCAGCCCCGACCCCGCCGACGGGCGGCTGCTGGCGATCCTCGGCCACGTCGCCCCGATCGAGCGCGGCCGGGCGATCCACGACCACCTGGCCCGGGCGGCCGACCGCGCGGCCGGCGACCCGGCCGTGGCCCGCCTGGTCGGGAACGCCGCGATCGCGCTCGGCGCGTTCGACGTCGGGCTGGCGATGCAGACGACGGCGATCGCCGGGCTGCGGGCGCAGGGACGGCTGGCCCTGCTGGCCCGCGCGACGAGCATTCAGGCCTGGTGCGCGCTGCAGGTGATGGACCTGGGGGTGGCGATCACCAGCGCTCAGGAGGCCGTCCGGCTCTCCACCGAGACCGCGCAGCCGACCATCGCGCTGCTGGCCCGCTCGCGCGAATCGCTCATCGCCGCGATGCGCGGTGACCACGACGAGTGCGAGCAGATCGCCGGGGAGGTCGAACGCCGTGCCCTGCCGGCCGGTGTCCGCCCGGTGCTGACGATGGTGCAGCTGGCCCGGGGCGCGTCGGCCCTCGGCGTCGGACGGTACTCGGACGCGTTCGAGCACCTGCGCCGCGTCCACGACCCGGCCGACCCCGCCTACCACCACCTCACCCGCTGCTTCTCGGTCGGCGACGTCGTCGAGGCCGCGGTGCGCAGCGGACGCAACGACGAGGCCCGCGCGCTGCTCGTCGACCTGGAGCAGGTCGGGTCGCGCACCCCGTCACCGGCGCTGCACATCAACCTGCGCTACGCCCGGGCGTTGATGGCGGCCGAGGAGGAACCGTTCCTCATCGCGCTGCGCGCCGACCTCGCGCGCTGGCCGTTCGCCCGGGCCCGCCTGCTGCTGGCCTACGGCGAGTGGCTGCGCCGCCAGCGCCGCCCGGCCGAGGCACGGGCCCACCTGCGCGCGGCCCGGGAGGCGTTCGACGCGCTGGGCGTGGTCGCCTGGGGTGACCGGGCGCGCTCGGAGCTGCGCGCCTCGGGGGAGACGAGCCGTGGGCGGGTGGCCAGGGCGAGCGAGCTGCTCACCCCGCAGGAGCTGCAGATCGCGCAGATGGCGGCGGAGGGCCTCACCAACCGCGAGATCGGACAGAAGCTGTACCTCTCGCACCGGACGATCAGCACGCATCTGCACCGGATCTACCCCAAGCTCGGCGTCACCTCCCGGGGAGCGCTCTCCGCCGCCCTGGACGGCACCGTCAGGTGACGTACGCGAGGGAGACCGGCCCGTCCTTACGCTCGGAGCCATGCAGGGGCGGCTGGAGGAGCGTCAGCTCCTGGATTCGTTCGTCGAACGGGTCCGGGGCGGGTCGAGCGCGACGCTCGTCCTCGTCGGCGAGGCGGGTATCGGCAAGACCCGCCTGCTCGACGGCGTCGCCGGGGCCGCCGACGGGGTGCGGTGCGCGCGCACCGGCGGCGCGGAGGCGGAGACGCATCTGGGCTACGCCGGGCTCCACCGGCTGCTCCGCCCGTTCCTGGACCGCTCCGATCACCTTCCCGATCCCCAGCGCACCGCGCTGGCCACCGTGTTCGGCCGCGTCGGCGGGCCCGCTCCCGACCTGTTCCTGGTCGGGCTGGCGACGCTGACGCTGCTGGCCGACGTCGCCGCCGACGCACCGGTGGTCTGCCTGGTCGACGACGCGCAGTGGCTGGACCCGGAGTCGCTGGCCGTGCTGGCGTTCGTCGGGCGGCGGCTGGACGCCGACGGCATCGGCCTGCTGATCGGTGTCCGCGACGACCCGGCCGCGCTCGCCGTGCTGCGCGGCCTGCCGTCCCACCCGGTGGCCGGGCTCACCGCCGACGACGCCCGGCGGCTGGTCGCGGACACCGCCCCGAGCCGGCTCGATCCGCACGTCGCGGACCGCATCGTCGCCGAGACCGGCGGCAACCCGCTCGCGCTGCTGGAGGTGACCGGCGCGCTCACCACCGAACAGCTCGCCGGCGCTTCGGTGCTGCCGGAGCACCTGCCGATCGGCGAACGGCTGGAGGCGCACTTCGTCCGCCGGGTACGGGTGTTGCCGCCGGACACGCGGCGGCTGGTGCTCCTGCTCGCCGCTGCCCCCGGCGACGACGAGGCGCTGCTCTGGCGGGCCGCCGCCCGGCTCGGCGTGGAGCCCGCGGCGCTCGACCCGGCGATCTCGGCCGGGGTCGTCCGCGGGCACACGATCCGGCACCCGCTCATCCGCTCCGCGGTCTACGCGGACGCCTCCCCGGCGGACCGGCGCGCGGTGCACGCGGCGCTCGGCCACGTCACCGTGCGCGCCGACCGCCGCGCCTGGCACCGCGCCGAGTCGGTGGCCGGGCTGGACGACACGGTCGCCGACGAACTGGAGAACGCCGCGTCGGGCGCCCGGGGCGGCGCGGCGCGGGCGGCGTTCTGGTCCCGCGCCGCCGAGCTGACGTCGGACGCCCCGCGGCGCGCGGAGCGCTTCCTCGCGGCGGCACGCACGTTCGTCGTCATCGGCGACACGGCCGCGGCCGCGAGCCGGCTCGACCGGGCGACGCCGTGGCTCACCCGGCCGGCCGCGCGGGCCGCGGCCCAGCGCGTGCGGGCGAGCGTGGAGTGGTACGGCAGCGGCGTCGCGGCGCGGGCCCCGGCGATCCTGCTCGACGCGCTGAGCACGTTCGGTCCGCTGGACGGCCCCACGGCCCGGGCGATGCTGTGGGAGGCGATGACCGCCGGTCTGCTCGCCGGGCGCTACACCGAGGGGGTCACGCTGCTCGACGTCGCCCGGGCCGCGGCGCGCCTGCCCCCGAGCGACCGGCCGACCGTGGCCGACCGCGCGCTCGACGCGTTCGCGGCCCGGATCGCCGGCGACTACGCGCGGGCCGCGCCGCTGCTGCGTACCGCGGTCGCGACGATGCGTACCGAGGACTTCGCGGACGGCGCGGGCGCGGAGGCGTCGGTAGGTTCGTGGGCCGCGATCGACCTCTGGGACGACGACGGGCTCGGTGCCGTCCTCACCCGGATGGAGGAGTTCCAGCGGGCGCAGGGCGCGCTGCAGGGTCTGAACAGCACGTTGTCCACGGTGGCGCTGTGGAAGGTCGCGATCGGCCGGTTCGCCGAGGCCGAGGCGCACCACGACGAGGCCACCGAGCTGTGCGCGGCGATGGGGCTGCCGCCGCGCGGCGACGCGCACCGCGTCGAACTGTTCGCCTGGCAGGGCCGGGAGGACCAGACGCGGGCCGCGGCCGACCTGGCCCTGCGGGTGTGGGGAGCCCAGCTGCGCTACGGGGTGCTGGAGGCGCACGCCCGGTACGCGCTCGTCGTCCTGGAGCTCGGGCTCGGGCGCTACCGCGAGGCGCTGGACGCCGCCGAGCGTCTGCTCGCCGACGATCCGCCCGGTGAGGGCAACCGCGTTCTGGCCGACGCGGTGGAGGCGGCCGTCCGGGCCGGTGACCGGGCGGCGGCGCGGTTCGCGTTCGACCGGCTGGCCTCGCGGGCACCGGTGAGCGGGACGCCGTGGGCGCTCGGCCTGCTGGCCCGGTGCCGGGCGCTGCTGGCCGATCCCGGTGACGCCGAGGCGCTCTACAAGGAGTCGATCGAGCAGCTGGACCGCACGTCGGTGCGGACCGATCTCGCCCGCACGCACCTGCTCTACGGCGAGTGGCTGCGCCGACAGGGCCGCCGGGCCGACGCCCGCGACCAGCTGCGCGTCGCCCACGAGCGGTTCACCGCGATGGGCGCGGCCGCGTTCGCGACCCGCGCCGAGCACGAACTGCGCGCGACCGGAGCGTCGGTACGCAAACGCACGCCCGCGGCCGACGTCAGCCTGACCGCGCAGGAGCTGCAGGTGGCGCGCCTCGCGAGCCGGGGAGCCACGAACGCGGAGATCGCGACCCGGTTGTTCGTGACCGCGTCCACGGTCGAGTACCACCTGAACAAGACGTTCCGGAAGCTGAACATCACCTCCCGGCGGCAGCTGGCTGGGGTGCTCGACCCGTAGGGACTGGGGTGTTTCCCCGGCGCGAGCCCGGGGTCACCGGTGGTGGGCTGGTCGCCATGGCACCCGTACTCTTCCTCCACGGACTGTGGCTGCACGCCGAGTCGTGGGCTCCCTGGATCGACCGGTTCCGATCGGCCGGCTACGACGCCTCGGCGCCCGGCTGGCCCGGCGACCCGGACACGGTGGCGCAGGCGCGGGCGAACCCCGACGCGATCGCCGACCACGGCATCGACGACGTGGTGGCGCACTTCGCCGCGCTCATCGGCACGCTGCCGGAGAAGCCGATCCTGATCGGGCACTCGTTCGGCGGCATGATCGCCCAGAAGCTGCTGGGCCAGGACCTCGCGGTGGCGGCGATCGCGATCGACGCCGCCCAGATCAAGGGCGTGCTCCCGGTGCCGCTCTCCGCGCTGCGGGCCACGCTGCCGGTGTTCAAGAACCCCGCGAACCTCCACCGGGCGGTGTCGCTCACCGCCGAGCAGTTCCGCTTCGCGTTCGGCAACGCGATCCCGGCGGAGGAGTCGCAGGAGCTGTTCGACAAGTGGACGATCCCCGCGCCGGGCAAGCCGCTGTTCGAGGCGGCGACCGCGAACTTCAACCCGCACTCCCCGGCGGCCGTGGACACCCACAACGAGCTGCGCGGCCCGCTGCTGCTGATGACCGGCGGCAAGGACCACACCGTGCCCGAGTCGGTCACCCGGGCCACGCTGAAGCAGTACCGGCACTCGGACGCGGTCACCGACCTGCTCGACTGGCCCGACCGCGGTCACTCCCTGACCATCGACCACGGCTGGCGCGAGGTCGCCGACGCGTGTCTCGAATGGCTGACGAAGCAGGGGCTGTGAACCTGCACCTGTACGGCAAGACCGCGGTGGTGACCGGCGCGAGCAAAGGCATCGGGCTGGCGATCGCGCAGGCGCTGGTCGGCGAGGGGGCCGGCGTCGTCACCGGGTCGCGTCAGATCACACCCGAGCTCAAGGACCTGGCCGCGCACGCGTCGGTGCACCCGGTCGCGGTGGACCTCACCGATCCGGACGGGCCGCGGACGTTGATCGAGGCGGCGGTCGAGACGTACGGCGGCGTGGACGTGCTGGTCAACAACGTCGGCGCGGTGCACCCGCGCACCGGCGGGTTCCTGTCGGTGAGCGACGCCGACTGGACCGCGACGCTGACCGTGAACCTCCTGGTCGCGGTGCGCACCGTGCGGGCCGCGCTGCCGTCGATGCTCGAGCGCGGCGCGGGTTCGATCGTGACGATCGCGTCGGTGAACGCGTCGCTGCCCGATCCGCTGGTGATCGACTACAGCGCGGCCAAGGGCGCGCTCGTCAACTTCTCCAAGGCACTGTCCAAGGAGGTCGGCCCGCGCGGGATCCGGGTCAACACGGTCAGCCCGGGCCCGGTGAGCACCGAGCTCTGGCTGGGCGACAACGGGGTCGCCGCCACGGTGAGCCGGGCCAACTCCCGGTCACCGGAGGAGATCGCCGCGGCCGCCGCGGCCGACGCGGTCACCGGCCGGTTCAGCACCCCGGCCGAGGTCGCCGCGCTGGTGCTGCTGCTGGCCGGCGACCGGGCCGAGAACGTCACCGGCGCCGACTTCGTCATCGACGGCGGTCTGACCACGAGTGTGTAGGAGGTTGGAATGACCGACCAGTTCTGGTTCCTCGGCGGCAAGGCCAGGATCCTGATCCCCGGCGAATCCACCGGCGGGGCGATCAGCGTGATGGAGTTCACCGACACGGAGAAGCACGCCCCGCCGATCCACGTCCACGACCACGAGGACGAGGTGTGGACGGTGCTGGACGGCGAGATCACGGTGTTCGTCGGCGACGAGCGTTTCACCCTCACGCCGGGGGAGGTGGCGCTCGGGCCCAAGGGCGTGCCGCACTCCTACCTGGTCCGTTCGCCGGTCGCGCGCCTCGCCGTCAGCTTCGCGCCCGCGGGGCTGGAGAAGTGGTTCTCCGGCAACAGCTCCCCGGTGCTGGCCGGCGACGACGTTCCCGCGCCGTTCGACATCGGGTCGATCGTCGCCGCGGCGGAGGCCTTCCACCTGCGTGTCGCGGGCCCGCCCCCTACTGCTCCGTAGCGAGCAGACCCTCGGGCAGCCCGGCGATCTCCATCCCGCGCCAGATCGGACGCCGGTCGGGCAGTTCGTGGTAGCGACGCAGAGCGGCGAGGCCACCCAGCCAGCCGGCCCAGCCCGGGTGCGGCGGGTTCGTGGGGTCGAAGCCGCTCTGCACCACGGTGAGCCGCGTCTTGCCGTCCGAGCCGGCCAGCTCCCAGGAGTCGAGCATGCCGTCGGCGAAGCGCAGCGTGACCTTGCGGCCCGGCTCGAACTCGACGAACCTCGCCCCACCCGGGTCGGTGTCGAACCCGCCCATCGCGAAGCGGCCGCCGACGTGGGGCTCGATGCCCACGGTGGCGCCGGACCACCGGCTGAACTGCTCCGGCTCGGTCATCGAGGCGAACACCTCGTCCGGCGGCGCGTCGATGAGCATCTCGGCGCGGAACTCGGTCGAGGTGAAGTCGCACTTGGGGGTCAGCTCACGGCCGGAGAGGTGGTCGGCGAGGTTCGCGATCGAGAGCGTCCAGAACGTCTGCAGGGCGCCGCGGGGCCCGGCCCGGTCGGCGATCACGTCCTCGAAGCTCGGCAGATCGCTCTGGCTCAGCGTCACGAGCGTGCCCTCGGGGTCCTCGGCCAGCTCGAACTGGGTGGTGGTCTCGACCCCGTCGACGGTCCAGGCGAAGCGCAGGGTGCGCTCGTCGGCGTGGAGCAGGCGCTGGTGCGGCTCGGCGCCGTCGGGGGTGAAGCGGCCCCAGAACGCGTAGCGGCCGGGCAGGTCGACCTCGGCGTGCTCGGCCAGCCAGACGCGCAGCGCGGCCGGATCGGTGAGCGCGCGGTGGACGGCGTCCGGCGGGGCCGCCACGATCGCGGTCAGGCGCAGGTCAAACTCGGTCATCGGGGTCTCCCGTGGGGTAGCAGGCGACGGCAAGGCGGAACGCGTCCCCCTCGGCGCCGCCGTACCGGGTGAAGAGGTCCTGCAGGGTCCGCTGCAGCTCGCCGAGGAAGGCCGCGCGGTCCTCCGGACGGACCCGGATCTCTCCGGAGACGCCGATCGACGGCAGGTCGGGCCGGGTGAGGTCGAGCGCGGCGACGTCCCGCTGGACGTCCTCCATCAGGTCGATCAGGTGGCCCAGGCTGAGCCGGTCGCGGGTGCGGCCCGGCCCGATCCGCCCCACCAGGCCGGGCGACAACCAGTACGAGCGGGCCGCCGCCTGGTAGATGCCCTCGGAGATGCCGCGCACCCGGCGCTCGGCGACCTGGCGCACGAGGTCGGCGTCGAGCATCCGTTTGACGTGGTAGTAGACGCGCTGCGGCGTCTGGTCGAGCTCGGCGGCGACCTCGGTGCACGAGCGGGGTTCGGCGAGGCGCCGCAGCACCTCGATGCGCTGCGGCTTGAGCAGGGTCTCGGCCTGCGTCACGCGGTCGAGGTACAGGACGTCTCTCATGGCGAGGACGAGTTTTTACGTAAAACTATTTTTTGTCAATGGCGATCGCGGCGAGCGCGAGCACGGAGTCGAGCATCCGGACGCCCCGCTCGGTGAGCGCGTACTTGACGTGCGGCGGGTCGGCTCTCCGCGTGACGAACCCGTCGGCTTCCAGGTCGCGGAGGGTCAGGGTGAGCATGCGGTGCGAGATGCCGGTGACCGACCGCCGGAGCTCGCCGAAATGTCGTGGCCCGGTGCGGAGCCGGCCGAGCACCAGCATCGTCCACTTGTTACCGATCCGGGAGATCACCCCGAGAACCTGCGCACAGGCGTCCTCGTCCGGCGTTTCGCTGAGCATCGGTCCTCTCTAGGTCTTCTCTCGGTCTTCTTTCGATTGCCCTAGGTACAAAAAAGTGCGTACTTGAGGCGTCGCTTCCCGACCACCATTGTGCGAAGGGTGACGAACACAGTGGTGGTCGTAGGAGCCGGGCCCGGGCTCGGGCTGGCGTTGGCGCGGCGGTTCGGTGCGGAGGGGCACCCGGTCGGGCTGATCGCCCGCGACGGCGCGCGTCTGGAGTCGGACGCGGCGACGCTGCGGGCAGCGGGGATACGTGCCACCGCCTGCCCGGCCGACGTCCGCGACGAGGCCGGGCTGCGTGCGGCGCTGGACACCGCCGGGCCGGTCGGCGTGCTGATCTGGGCGATCGGGCCGGGTTCGGCGCCGATCACACCCGCAGGCGAAGTCACGTCCGAGCGGGCGTTCGCGCAGGTCGCGCTGCACGTGGGGGGCGCGGTGACGGCGGTGGGTCACGTCCTGCCGGGCATGCTGGCCCGGGGTGCGGGCACGGTGCTGATCACGACCGGGGCGTCGTCGGTGGTGCCGGTCCCCGTGCTGGGCGACGTCGGTATCGCGATGGCGGGGCTGCGCAACTGGGCGCTGGGCCTGCGCGCGGCCGTCGCCGGGCGGGGCGTGCACGTCGCGACCGTCACGATCGCGACGCTGCTCGCGGCCGGCCACCCGGTGGGCGATCCGGACGCCGTCGCGTCGCGGTTCCTGGCGCTGGCCCGGGCGCCCGAGCGGGCCGAAGAGGTGGTCGGCGATCTCGACGAGGTCCGCCGCCTGGTGGGTTAGCCGCCTGGTGGGTTAGCCGCCTCGTGGGTCAGCCGCCTCGGTTAGCCGCTTGGTGGGTCCGCCGCCGGGTGGGTCAACCGCCTGGTGGGTCCGCCGCCTGGTGGGTTAACCGCTGGGTGGGTCAGCCGCCGGGTGGGTCAGCCGCTGGGTGGGTCAGCCGCCGGGTGGGTCAGCCGACGGTGCGCAGCACCATTGCGACCAGGGCTTCGACGTCGTCGCCGGCCATCGGCCGGCCGGTCATCCCCATGCGGTGCAGCAGGGTGCCGGTGACGACGTCGATGAGCAGCAGCACGCGGTGCTCGGGCTCGCCGAGCGCGTCCTGCAGGGCGATCCGGTACGGGTCCTGGAAGCGGGTCGACAGGATCTCGCGCAGGGCGGGGTCGGTGATCGCGTCACTGAACACACCCGCGAACGCCGCGCCGACGCCGGGTTCGCCGATCTTGCCGGCGATCCAGCGGATCGCCGACGCCACGACCTCGTCGCGGGCGACGCCCTGGAGCGGGTCGGCTTTGGCGGGGGTGGGGCCTTGGAGCGGGTCGGTCTTGTCGCGGGTCGCGTCGGGCCGGGGGGCCTGGCTTGTTTTGTCTCCGGTCGTGTCCGGGAGGGGTACCGGGCCGAACGCGTCGAGCAGGCAGTCGACGACGAGCGCGCCCTTGGACGGCCAGCGCCGGTAGAGCGTGGTCTTGGCGGTGGACGACGCCACCGCGATGCGGTCCATCGTCGCGCCCGCGTAGCCCAGCTCGTGCACCGTCCGCAGCGTCGCGGCGAAGACGGTGGCGTGCAGCTCGGCGCGGGGGCGCCCGGCGGAGATCGTCACTCGACAACGCTACCGTCCGCACTTACGCTACCGCCAGTAGCGTAATTGAGGCCGGGAGGACGTCATGAGTGACAAGGCTCCGCTGCGTGCCCGATTGGTCCTGCGGGACACCGTCGAGTGGGACGCGCTCACCGACGCGCAGGTGATCGCGGCCCGCGGGAAGATCAACCGGCTGCGGGCGTCCCGGGTGGCGCGGGTGGTCACCGGGCGGCCCGACCGCGGGGCATGGACGGCGGACGAGACGATCGACTTACCGGGACGCCGGCTGCGGCTGCGGGTGCACCGCGGCTCCGGCGGGCGTCTGCCGCTGCACCGCAGCTCCGGCGGGCGCCTGCCGCTGCACCGCGGCTCCGGCGGGCGTCTGCCGCTGGTCCTGTCGTTCCACGGTGGCGGGTTCATCCTCGGGACCCCGGCCCAGAACGACTGGCTGAACAGCTACCTCGCGGCCCGTCTCCCGGCGGTGGTGGTGTCGGTCGCGTACCGGCTCGCCCCCGAGCACCCGCTCCCGGCCGCGGTGGACGACGGGTACGACACGCTCGTCGGTCTCGTGGCGGACGCCGACCGGTGGGGGATCGATCCGGGCGCGGTCGCGACGTTCGGCGAGAGCGCCGGGGGCACGCTGGCCGCGCTCGTCGCGTTGCGTGCGGGCCGGCCGGCGCTGCGGGCGCAGGTGCTGGCCTATCCGAGCGTCGACTGGACCGAGAAGATGGCCGACTACCCGTCGGTCGCGGCGAACACCGGGCAGCCCGGGCTGTCGGTGTCCGAGTGGCTCGCCGCCCGCCGGCTCGCGGTGCCGCGCGCGCTGGATCCGCGTGACGTCTCGCCGGTGAAGGCGCCGGACGTGTCCGCCTCGCCGCCGACGCTCGTCGTCACCGGCACGCTCGACCCCGCCGGTGACCACGGGTCGGCCTACGCCGAGCGGCTGCGTGCCGAGGGGGTCAACGCCCGCGTCGCGCGCTTCCCCCGGGCGATTCACGGGTTCCTGAGCATGCCGGGTCTGATCCCGTCGGCCCGCCCCGCCCGCGACGAGGTGCTGACGTTCCTGCGTGGAGCACTGCGATGAGCGGCGCCACCGGGGTGGTGCGGGCGCATGCGGTGAGCTTCGGGCTGGTGGTGGGGCTGCAGGTGGTCGGGGCGGTGGCCGGGCTGGCGCCGCTGCTGGCGGTCGTCGAGCTGGGCCGGGTGCTGCTCGCGCCAGGGCCGGTGGATTCCGGGTCCGTGCGTGTCGCGGTGGCGGTGGGGGTGGCCGGGCTGTTCGTGCGCCTGGTCTTCACCGCCGCGTCGGCCGGCCTCGGACACGTCGTCGACGGGCGGGTACAGCTGGCGTTGCGGCGGCAGCTGGCCGCCGGGCTCGGCCGGGTGCCGATCGGCTGGTTCTCCCGCCGCCGCACCGGAGAGCTGGCGAAGGTCGTCGGCGAGGACGTCAGCGCCGTGCACCCGTTGATCGCCCACGCGCCGGGCGAACTGACCGCGGCGTTCGTCGTACCGCTCGTCACATTGATATATCTGTTCGCGGTCGATTGGCGGCTCACGCTGATCACGGTGATCCCGGTCCTGCTCGCCGTCGCGCTGGTGCCGCTGATGATGACCCCGCGCCGCACCCGCGAACAGCACGAGTTCGACGCCGCGATGGGCCGCATCGCGTCCACCGCGGTCGAGTTCGTGCAGGGCATCGCGGTGGTCAAGGCATTCGGCGGCGGCGCGCGGGCCCACCGGGCGTTCCTGGCCGCCGCGGACGAGTTCGCCGGCACGTTCGCGGCGTGGGCGCGAGGGCTCTCCGGGATCGCCGCCGGGATGCAGCTGGCGTTGTCGCCGCCGTTCGTGCTGCTCGTCGTGCTCGTCGGTGGCGCGGTGACGATCACCGCCGGCACGCTCGCTCCGGCCGACCTGCTGCCGTTCCTGCTGCTCGGGCTCGGGCTGACCGCCCCGGTCGCGGCTCTCGGCCACGGGTTCGACGACCTGCTGGCGGCCCGCCGGGCGGTGGGGCGGATCCAGGACGTGCTCGCCGTGCCACCGCTGCCCGCACCGGCGCGACCGGTGGCGCCGGACGGTCACCGGGTCGAGTTCCGCGGCGTGCGGTTCGCCTACGACGCCGGGCCGGAGGTGCTGCGGGGAGTCGATCTGGTGCTCGAGCCGGGCACCGTGACCGCGGTCGTCGGGGCGTCCGGGAGCGGGAAGTCCACGTTGGTGCGGCTGCTGCCGCGCTTCTTCGACCCGGGGCGCGGCGCGGTCACGCTGGGCGGGGTCGACCTGCGCGACATCGACAGCGCGGTGCTCCACCGGACCGTCGCGTTCGTCTTCCAGGACGTCCGGCTGCTGCGCGCGTCGGTCGCGGAGAACATCGCGCTGGCGGTTCCGCATGCTTCGGCCGACGACGTCGAGCGCGCCGCGCGGTCGGCGAACGTGCACGACCGGATCCTGACCCTGCCGAGGGGGTACGACACCGTGGTCGGGGCCGAGGTGACGCTGTCGGGGGGTGAGGCCCAGCGGATCGCGATCGCCCGCGCGCTGCTGGCCGACCCCGCGGTGCTGGTGCTCGACGAGGCGACCGCGTTCGCCGACCCGGAGTCCGAGCTGGCGGTCCGCCGCGCGTTGCGGGTAGCGCGCCCCGATCGCACGACGCTCGTCATCGCCCACCGCCCGGAGACCGTCGCCGCCGCAGACACCGTCGTCGTCCTGGAGAACGGCACCGTCCGAGCGGGGGAGGCCCGGTGATCGCGACCCTGCTGCGGGTGCTGGGGCCGGTGTACGCACGGCCGGTACGCCGCACGATCGCGCTGATGACCGTGACCGCTGTCGCCGAGGGCCTCTCCTACGCCCTCCTCGTGCCGGTCCTGCGCGCCCTGCTCGGCCCCGAGCCCGCCACCGCCCGGCCCGCGCTCGTCGCGTTCGGTGCCGCCGTCGGCGCCTACGCGATCCTGCGCTACCGCAGTGACCGGGCCGGCTTCCGTGTCGGCACCACGCTGCTCCGGGGTGTCTACCACCGGCTCGGTGACCACCTCGCGCGGCTGCCCCTCGGCTGGTACGGCGCCGGGCGCGTCGGCGAGGTGTCCACGATGGCCGGCCGGGGTGTGTTCCGCGCGATGAGCGTGATCGCGCACCTCCTCGGCCCGTTCCTGTCGGCCTGCGTCACGCCGCTGACGATCGTCGTCGTCCTGCTGGCCTTCGACTGGCGGTTGGGGTCGGCCGCGCTGCTCGCGGCGCCGCTCGTGGCGTCGGCACAGGTCTGGGCCGCACGGGCCGCGGCGGGCACCGACGCCGACCGCGCGGAGCGCGACCGGGACGCGACCGACCAGGTGGTCGAGTACCTGCAGGCCCAGCCGGTGCTGCGTACCGGAGGGCGGACCGCCGAACGCTTCGCCCGGCTCGACGACGCGCTGACCGGGATCGAGCGTGCCTCCCGCCGCTCCACCCGGGCCGCGCTGCCCGGCATCGTCGGCGCCGCGCTCAGCGTGCAGGCGACGTTCACCGCGCTCCTCGTGCTCGGCGCGTACCTGGCGCTGAACGGGGACGTCGGCGCGGCCGAGCTGCTCGCGGCCCTGGTGCTCGCGGCGCGGTGCGCGGACCCGTTGCTCGCGCTGTCGGACCTGTCCGGCGCGCTGCGCGCCGCCCGGTCCGAGCTGGACCGCCTGGACGCCCTGCTGCAGACGGCGCCGCTGCCCGAACCGGCCCACCCCGAGGAACCGCGGGGGTACGGCCTGGAGTTCGACGGCGTCGTCTTCCGGCACGCGCGGGTGTCGTTCACCGCCGCGCCGGGGCAGCGGCTGGCGATCGTCGGCCCGTCCGGCGCCGGCAAGACCACGGTGCTGCAGCTGCTCGCCCGCTTCCACGACGTGGACGCCGGCGCGGTCCGGATCGGTGGGGTGGACGTCCGCGCGATCGGCACGGACGCGCTCCTGGACCGGATCGCGATCGTCTTCCAGGACGTCTACCTGTTCGACGGCACGATCGAGGAGAACGTGCGGCTCGGCCGCCCCGGCGCCACCGACGCGGACCTCCGCGCGGCGGCGACCGCGGCGCAGCTCGACGAGGTGATCGCGCGGCTCCCCGAGGGCTGGGCGAGCCCGGTGGGGGAGGGCGGCGCGCTGCTGTCGGGCGGGGAGCGCCAGCGGGTGTCGATCGCGCGGGCGCTGCTCAAGGACGCGCCGGTCGTCCTGCTCGACGAGGTGACCTCCGCGCTGGACCCGGCCAACGCGGCGGCCGTGCACGAGGGCGTCGAGCGGCTCATGGCCGGGCGCACCGTCGTCGTGGTGACGCACCACCTGGAGACCGCGCGCACCGCCGACCACATCGTGTTCCTGGAGAACGGCTGCGTCGTGGAGGAAGGCAGCCACGCGAGCCTGGTCGAACGCGGCGGACGGTACGCGGGGTTCTGGAACTCCGTTCTAGTGCGTGATCAGCCGTGAGTCGCTCTTGCTCGCGGGGCGGCGGGTGCGGCACATCGGGTTGCCGCACTCGGCGACGTACTTGGTGCGCACCGGGAACAGCGGCACGAAGAACAGGCTGAACTTGGTGACCTCGCGGAGCAGCGCCATGCGGCCCTGCCCGCAGACGTGGCAGGCCATCGTGACCCAGCCGAGCGGAAACACTGTGGTGCGAAAGCCGAAGATGACGAACACGTTCCAATTATCCCGGATCGTGTCACGTGTAGTCGGCGCGGACGCGGTGGCCGGCGCCGTCGACCGTGACGATGCCGCCGTGAGGCAGGATCCACTGCGGCTTCGTGTGGCCGAACGGCACCCCCACGCACACCACGGCGTCCGGGTTGTACCGCTCGATCAGGCCGGCGACGACGTCACGCTGCTCGGTGCGTCGCCGGCGCCGCTCCTCGGCCGGGGGCCGCCGTCCGTGGTCGGAGACCGGTGGACGCCCGACCAGCACCGCGTCGACGGCGCCCAGGATCCCGCGCTCTCCCAGCGCCCGCACGATCCACCCGACGTTGCGTGCCGGCAGCAGCTCCTCCGACGTCTCCAGCAGCAGCACCCCACCGGCCAGCGCGTCCGGCGACGTGGGGCCCCGACCCGCGGTCAGGATCCACTCGATCACCTCGAGACACCCACCCCAGGTCGGCCCGGTCACCGACCGGCCCGGCCCGTACCAGCTCCACGGCTCGGTCGGCTCGCGCTCGCCGAAGCTCTCCAGCGCGCGCGGATCACCCCAGTCGACTCCGACGTCCTCCGACTCACCCGGGTCGGTGATCTCCAGCTGCTCCCCGCCCACCAGCGCTGCGCACAACGACCGCGCGTGCACGTCGTCGACCCGGGGGCCAGGGCCCAGGTGCACCTGGGACGAGCCGCCGTAGAAGCTTGCGATCCCCGCGCCCCAGAGCCAGTGGTGGAGGTTGGTGTTGTCGCTGGTGCCGAGGAACGGCTTCGGGTCGGCCCGCGCGAGGTCCGCGTCGAGGTGCGGCACGACCGTGATCTGGTCGTCCCCGCCGAGCACGGTGAGGATCGCCCGGATGCCCGGATCCGCGAACGCCGCGTTGACGTCGGCCGCGCGCGCCTCCGCGGTCGCGCCGACCTGCCGGGTCGTCGGGAACTCGACTGGCACCAGCCCGGTGAGCCCGGCGAGCCTGCGCATCGCCTGCTCGTGCACGGCGGGGTACGCACCCGCGGCCGCGAACGAGGGGGAGAGCACCGCGATGCGGTCGCCCGGTCGGGCCTTCGGAGGTCGGATCAGCACGCGCGGCATCCTCCGATCCAACCAGGCTACTGCCAGTCGGAGACCGGTTGGAGCAGAATGTTCCCGTCTTCCGACGCGACCGCCAGCACCCGCCCGTCGAGCGAGTACGACAGCGAGGTCACCGGCGACGTCCCCGCGACGACGTGCACCGCCCGCCCCGTGCTGGTGTCGCGGATCGTGACGTCGCCGGCGTCGTCGCCGGACGCGATGCTGTTGCGGATGAGGTGGTTGAACGCCAGCGCGGTCAGGCTGTCGCCGCCGAACTCGCGCACCAGCGTGCCGTTGCTGGAGTCCCAGACCCGCATCGCGCCGCCGGGATGACCGGTGACGAGCGTCTTCGGGGTGAGCGGGTCGAATCCGAACGCCACCACGCGGACGTCCGGACCGGCCAGCGTCCGCACCCGCTGTCCGTTGCTGGTGTCCCAGAGCGTCACCTGACCGGTTCCGCTGCTCGTCGCGAGCGTGTTCCGGGTCGACCCGTCAAAAGCCACCGCGGTCGTCGACGCCGGGCGCGGCGCGATCGAGCGGACCCGCGCGCCGGTCCCGGTGTTCCACAGCGTGACGCCGCCCGTCGAGTCGGCGACGGCCAGCAGATAACGCGTGTGCGGATCGAACGCGAGCGCGGTGACGCGCCCGTGCGAGGGGTCGCCGACGTTCATCGTCGACCGGCCGGTCTCCACGTCGCGGATCGACACCCGGCCGTCACTCTGCCCCACCGCGACGACGTTCCGGTTGAGCGGATCGAGCGCCGCGGCCGTCACCGTGGTGTGGTCGAAGGGGAACGCGCGCAGCACCCGCCGCGCGGTCGTGTCCCAGATCCGCACGGTGTGCGGACCGGCGGCGAGGAGCATGTCGGGAACGAGCCGGGCGAAGCTCACCGTGGTGACGCTGCCCGGTTCGCCGGCGAGGGTGGGGATGCCGGGTTTCTCGTGTTCGGGCCAGCGCCAGACCACGGCGAGGACGAGCACGACGATCGCGATCCCGGCGACGACCCAGCGCCAGGGGTGTCTCCCGCGAGGTTTCCGGGGTGCGGGGTCATCCGGGCGCTGGGTGTCGGCCGAATCCGGCCGGGATACACGGCCCGCCACCCGCGCGGCTCCGGTAGCCGCGGGCGTTTCTGTGGTCCTGGATGTTCCCGGCCCCGAAGCGATCCCGGTAGCGGGCGGGAGGCCGGTTGTGGGCAGGAGGCCGGTTGTGGGCAGGAGGCCGGTTGTGGGCGGGAGGTGGGTTGTGGGCGGGAGGCCGGTTGTGGGCGGGAGGCCGGTTGTGGGCGGGAGGCCGGTCGTGGCCGGCCAGGCCGAGGCTCCGTCTGGGCCGGATGCGCCCGTGGCCCCCGCTGCGCTGGATGCGTCTACGGCGCTGCCCGGGCTGGACGCGCTTGTGGGCTCGTCTGTGCTGGATGCGTTGGCGGCCCCGTCCGCGCTCGGCGCCTCCGAAAGCCCGTTCACACTCGGTGCGCCTGCGGCTCCGCTCGCGCTGGGCACGCTTGGAAACCCGTCCGAGCCTGACGCTCTTCTGGCTCCGGCCGCCCCTGATGTCTCCGGGGTGTCGGCTACCCCTGGAGCCTCGGCGCTCCGGGCCGACCCCGACGGCGAAGCACCCGCCCCCGCAACCGCCGTCCCCATCGCGCTGGCAGTGTCAGCCGGTCGCACAGCGCTAACCGTGTCGGCCGGTCCCCCAGCGC
This sequence comes from Cryptosporangium arvum DSM 44712, assembly GCF_000585375.1. Lineage (NCBI taxonomy): Bacteria > Bacillati > Actinomycetota > Actinomycetes > Cryptosporangiales > Cryptosporangiaceae > Cryptosporangium > Cryptosporangium arvum. The sequence continues at coordinate 5,614,945 of NZ_KK073874.1, read as the reverse complement.
TAGCCGTGTCGGGTGGTGTCACAGCGCTAGCCGTGTCGGGTGGTGTCACAGCGCTAGCCGTGTCGGGTGGCGTCACAGCGCTAGCCGTGTCGAGTGATGTCACCGCACTGGTTGTCTCGCGTGGTGCTATCGCGCCGACCGTATTCGCCGTCCCCACCGCGCTGGTCGTGTCGGGCGACCTCACCGAGCTACCCGCGTCGCGGGGTGCCATCGCATTGGCTGAATCAGGTGGTGCCACGGAGTTGGCTGAGTTGGGTGCCACGAAGTTGGTTGTTCCGGGTGGTGCCGTGACGTTGGCTGTGTCGGGTGGTGCCGTGACGTTGGCTGTGTCGGGTGGTGCCATGGCGCTGGCTGTGTCGGGTGGTGCCACGGCTTTGGCTGTGTCGCGTGATGTCATCGTGTTGGCCGTGGCGGGCGGGCCTGTCGCAGTAGCCGCGTGCGGTCTCCCAGCGACAGCCGCATCGTCCGGCCCGTCGGTGCCGCCGGTGCCATCCGCGCCGGCGGGCACTACCGTGCCGGTCGAGCTCGTCAGTCCTATCGAGCTCGTCAGCCCTATCGAGCTGGGCGCGCCCGGTGGCGCTGCGATCCGGTCCGACTCCGCCGACCCCGCGGCCGTGTCCGGAGCCTCCGGGGCCCCGCCCATGGTCCGCAACCCCGCGGCCCCAGTGGCGTCGGGCTCCTGCGCGGCCCGAGCTGTCTCCGGAGCATCTACAGCCCCGGCCGTATCGGGAGTATCCGGAGTCCCAGGTGTATCAGCGGTGTCCGCGGTCCCGGTTGTATCAGCGGTGCTCGCGGTCCCGGTTGTATCAGCGGTGTCCGCGGTCCCGGTTGTATCAGCGGTGTCCGCGGTCCCGGTTGTATCAGCGGTGTCCGCGGTCCCGGTTGTATCAGCGGTGTCCGCGGTCCCGGTTGTATCAGCGGTGTCCGCGGTCCCGGTTGTATCAGCGGTGTCCGCGGTCCCGGTTGTATCAGCGGTATCCGCAGTCCCGGCGGTATCGGGAGTATCCGCAGCTCCGGCTGTATCAGTGGTACTCGCAGTCCCGGCTGCATCGGAGGTATGCGCAGCCCGGGCGGTAGGGGGAGTGTGCGCACTCCTACCTGTACCAGGGGCACCTGCAGTTCCCGATGCATCAAAGGGCTCCGCAGCCCCAGCTGCATCGGGGGTATGCGCAGACCTGGCTGTGTCGGGGGCTTCCGCAGCCCCAGCTGCAGTGAGCGAGTCTGCGGCCCTGTTTGTGTCCGGCGGTTTTGCGACCCTGGTCGTGGCCGGCGATTCTGGAGTGAAAGGTGTCGCCTGGGCTCCGGTGGCGCTTGCCCGCGCGGCGCCCACTGCGTCGGCGACCTGTTCCCAGCGCACGCGCCATTTGTTCGGCTCGCCGCGGCAGGCGCGTACGTACGCGTCGACCGTGTCCCATTGGGGTAGCTTGTCGCCGCCGGATGCTTCCGACAACGCGGTGCTCGACCGGCCCGTCGCTCGGGCCATCGCGGCGAATGTGGGCTTCCCGGCGTCGTCGCGAAGCTTGCGTAGTTCCGCCGCGAAGACATGCAGCGGTCCGTTGGCGGGATCGACCGTGCGCTCGGACCGGGCCATCACACCAGCGTCCGAATAAACCGCCGCCGAGCGCAATAGACCGCCGCCGGGAAATCGTGGCCGTTCGTCCCGGTATGACAAACGCACGGGCCTGGTGTGGCTGCCGCGCGGAGGGGGGCGGCAGCCACACCGCCACTCCGGACCGCACACCCGCCCCGACACACCCGGCAACCAAAGCGGTCCCAGCACCCGCGGCGACAGACACCGGCCCCGACACGCGCCGCCACAGACCCGCCCCGGAGGCTCGCCGCGACAAGTCCCGCCCCGGAGACTCGCCGTAACAAGACCGGCCCCGGCGGGCGCCCTGACAAGACCGGCCCCCGGCGGGCGCCGCGACAAGACCGGCCCCCGGCGGGTGCCGCGACAAGGTTGGTCCCGACACGCGCCGCGACAAGGTTGGTCCCGACACGCGCCGCGACAAGGTTGGTCCCGACACGCGCCGCGACAAGGTCGGTCCCGACACGCGCCGCGACAGACCGGCCCCCGGTGGGCGCCGCGACAATGCCGGTCCTGGCACGCGCGGCGGTAAGACCGCCCCGATACGCGTGGCGGTAGAACCGGCTCCGATACGTGTGGCGACAAGGTCGGTCCCGGCGCGCGTGGCAATGAGACCGGCCGCGGAGACTTGCGGCGATAAGAGGGCTTGGACACTCGCGGCGACAGAGCCGCGTCAATGTGCGTCGATCAACTGGCCATGATTTACGCGGCAACCACACTGGCCGCGACGCGCGGTGATCACCAACCGGCATCGGCGCGCGGCGATATGGCCGGCCCCCAAACTGGCGGTGGCCAGGTCGGCTCGGGTGCTCGCGGTGGCCAGGTCGGCTCGGGTGCTCTTGGCGGCGAAACCCCGTCGATGCGCGTGGCGACCAACCGGCTGCGATGCGCGGCGACCGCATCGGCGCCCCGACGCGCGCGGCGATCACACCGGCCCGGTGCGCGGTGATCACGCCGATGCCATCGGGCGCAGCGAAAACTGGTACCGGATTCTTCTTTCTTTGGCGGACACCGCCCGAACTACGTGGCTACGCTCGCCGCGACGGCGACGTAGCCACGACAGAGGTGGGCCATGGCCGAACCGCGGATCTCGGTGGGGCTGCCCCCGAGCGCGAACATCGTCGAGTACGCCCGCACCGCTGAGCGGCTGGGCTACCACCGGGTCTGGGTGTTCGACTCGCCGGCGCTCTACGGCGACCTCTGGATCGCGCTCGCCCGGATCGCCGAGGGGACCGAGAGAATCGGGGTCGCGGCGGGCGTCGCGGTGCCGAGCCTGCGGCACCCGATGGTGACCGCGGCGGCTGTCGCGACCGTCGAGGAATTGGCGCCGGGCCGGCTGGCGGTCGCGTTCGGTACGGGTTTCACCGCGCGCCGGACGCTCGGGCAGAAGGCGATGCGGTGGGCCGATCTCGCGACCTACGTCGGCCAGGTGCGCACCCTGCTCGACGGCGGCGTCGCCGAGATCGACGGGCGCGCCGCCCAGCTGCTCCAGCCGCCCGGCTGGGCGCCCGGGCGTCCGATCCGGACACCGCTCTGGGTGGCGCCCGGCGGCCCGAAAGGGTTCGCCGTCGCGCGGGAGCTCGGCGTCGACGGGGTCGTGCTGATGATGCCGCCGGGGGAGGACGTCAGCGGGTTTCCGGAGGTCGCGCTGCTGGTCAGCGGGACCGTCGTGCGGCCCGGCGAGGACCACACGAGCCCGCGCCTGATCGAGGCCGCCGGGCCCTGGTACGCGACCGTCTACCACGGCATCTGGGAGCTCTTCCCGGACGCGCTCGACGGCGTGCCCGGCGGCGCGGCCTGGCGGGACGCGATGCTCGCCGCCCGGCCCGAGGCCGAGCGGCACCTGGCCGTGCACGAAGGCCACGGCATGGTGCTCACCGAGCGGGACCGCGCGGCCGTCGCCGCTGCCGGGGAGGGTGTCCTGACCGGCGGCTGGACCGGGGACGCCGACGCGATCCGCGCCCGCCTCCGGGACACGGCCGCGGCCGGGATCGGCGAGGTCATCTTCACCGCGGCCGGCCCCGACATCCCCGACGAACTAACGACCTTCGCCGAGGCGGCGCGCACCACCTTCGCTGCGGCGGTGCGCACCACCCTCGCCGGGGCGACGCCCACCGGCGTAGCGGCGGCGCCCGACGGCGCCGCGACAACGCACACCGACGTAGCTGCCACAACGCCCCGCGGCGCCGCGACACCACACACCGACGGCGCCGAAGCGACACCCGCCACGACACCCGCCACGACACCCGACACCACCGCGACGGCACCGAACCCCGACCCCGCTCACCGTCTATGATGTAATGTATATTCTATGCAACGCGAGCAGCTCACCGGTGGACAAGCGCTGGCGCGGCAGCTCGTCGCCGAAGGGGTCGAGGTCGTTTTCGGCTTACCCGGCGACCAGCTCATGACCGCGCTCGACGCCTTCTCCCGAACCCCCGAGCTGCGCTACGTCGTCACCCGGCACGAGCAGGCTACGACCTACCTGGCCGACGGGTACGCCCGCACGTCCGGGCGTCCCGGCGTCGCGATGGTGGTCCCGGGGGTGGGCGTGTACAACGCCGCCACCGGTCTCGCCACCGCGTATGCGTGCTCCTCGCCGGTGCTGCTGCTGGCCGGTCAGGTCAACCGCGCCGGGATCGGCAAGGACCTCGGGCTCCTGCACGACGTGCACGACCAGCTCGAGATCGTCCGCCCGATCACGAAGTGGGCCCGGCGGGTGCTGGAACCGCAGGACGTCACCGGCGCCGTCCGGGAGGCGTTCGCGCGGATGACGACCGGCCGCCCCCGCCCGGTCGAGATCGAGATCCCACCCGAGACTCTGGCCGAGAAGGCCCTCACCCACGTCATCCCGCCGGTCGGCGCCGAAAAGACACCGCCGCCCGTCGCCGAGGCCGCCGCGCTCCTGCGCGCGGCGGCGAACCCGCTCGTCGTCGCGGGCGGCGGCGCCGTGCTGGGCGACGCCTCCGCCGCCCTCACCCGCGTCGCCGAGCTGCTCCAGGCCCCGGTCGTCACCACCCGGGAGGGCAAAGGCGCGATCGACGACCGGCACGCCCTCTCCGTCGGCACCGCCTGGGTCAACCCGCGCATGCGCCCGGTCCTCGCCGCCGCCGACGTCGTGCTCGCGGTCGGCACCCGCGGCGCCGGCCTCGGCCTGCGCGACGACCAGCGACTGCTCCACCTCGACATCGACGCCGAGCAGATCGGCCGGCACCACCCGGCGACGGTCGCGCTCGCCGGTGACGCGGCCCGCACCCTCGAAGCGCTCGCCGAGCACCTCCCGCAACGTCCCGGCCGCACCGCCGAGGCCAGGGCGATGCGCGCGGCCGCGGAGAAGGCGCTGGCCGCCGTCGGCCCGCAGTGGGAGATGGTGCGGGCGCTGCGTGCGGGTGTCCCCGAGAACGGGATTCTCGTCTGCGACACGACGAGCGTGGCCTACATGTGCCACATGGGCTACCCGGTGTACGCGCCACGCACCTACCTGTCCACGTCCTACATGGGCACGCTCGGCTTCGGCTACCCGGCCGGCCTCGGGGCGAAGGTCGCGGCGCCGGACACCCCGGTCGTCACGGTCACCGGCGACGGCGGCTTCCTGTTCGCGTCGAACGAGCTGGCGACGGCCGTGCAGCACGGGATTCACACGGTGACCGTCGTGTTCGACGACTCCGCCTACGGCAACTCCAACCGCGACCAGCGTGACCGCTTCGGCGGCCGTGAGTACGGCACCGTGCTGCGCAACCCCGACTGGGTCGCGCTGGCCCGGGCGTTCGGCGCCGACGGCATGGTCGTCGACGACGTCGCCAAGCTGCCCGGCGCGCTCACCGAGGCGCTGGCCACCCCGAACTCCACGGTCATCGCGGTGCCGATGGACCGGCTGCCCTCCCCGTTCTGATCCGCACCCGAAGGGAGCGCTGATGTTCGTCGACGCCGACCGGCACGAGCGGGTGGCGCGCACCGTCCTGCCACCGGTGCGGCTGCTGATCGGCGACGAGCGGCTCGGCCACGGCACCGGCGGCGAGTTCGCCCACGTCGACGCGGCCACCGGGCGTACGCAGGCGGTGGTCCCGCTGGCCGGTGCGGCCGAGGTCGACGCGGCCGTCGCCACCGCGCGGGCCGCCCGGAAGTCCTGGCGCGCCACCCGCCCCGACCAGCGGCGCGACCTCCTCCTCCGGTTCGCGGCGCTGATCCGGGGCCGGGCCGAGCTCATCGGCCAGGTGCTCACGCTCGAGTGCGGCTCGCCGATCCTCGGGGCCACCGCGTTGCCGTCCCGGGCCGCCGACTACCTCGAGTACTACGCCGGGCTCGCCGACAAGATCGAGGGCCGGGTCGTCCCGATCTTCCCGGAGCAGGCGTTCGACTACACGCTGCCCGAGCCGTACGGGGTCGTCGCGGTCGTCGCGACCTGGAACGGCGGCATCTCCGCGCTCGCCAGGAAGGCCGGGGCGGCGCTCGCGGCGGGCAACACGGTCGTCGTCAAGGCCATGGAGCTCGCGCCGTTCAGCGCCGTGCTCTTCGGCGAGCTGGCGCTCGAGGCCGGCCTCCCGCCGGGCGTGCTCAACGTCCTGCCGGGCGGGGTGGACGCCGGGCGGGCCCTCGTCGCGCACGCGGGCGTCGACAAGATCAGTTTCACCGGCGGGCTCGACGCCGCCCGGCAGATCCTGGTCGCGGCCGCGCAGCACATCACGCCGGTGGTGTGCGAGCTCGGCGGCAAGTCCGGGAACATCGTGTTCCCCGACGCCGACCTGGACGCCGCCGGCGCGTTCGCGGGCGTGGCCTGCATGCGCAACTCCGGCCAGGGCTGCGTGATGCCGACCCGGCTGATCGTGCACTCGTCGATCCACGACGTGATCGTCGGCAAGGCCCTCGACGCGATCGCGGCGATGCCGATCGGCGACCCGCTCGACCCGGCGACCGCGTTCGGCCCGGTGGTGTCCGAACGGCACGCCGAGAGGATCCTCGGGATGCTCACCGGCACCCCCGGCGAGCTCCTGACCGGCGGTCACCGGCTCGACGCTCCCGGCTCCTACGTCGCGCCGACCGTCGTCGACCGGATCCCGCCCGATGCGCCGCTGGCGCAGGAGGAGGTGTTCGGCCCGGTGCTCACGGTCCTCACCTTCGACGACGAGGACGAGGCGGTCGCGCTGGCCAACTCGGTGCGCTACGGGCTGGCCGGGTACGTCCACACGACCGACCTGAGCCGCGCGCACCGGGTCGCGGCCGCTCTCGACGCCGGGTACGTCTCGCTCAACGGGTTCGCCGCGCTGCCCGCCGGAGCCCCGTTCGGCGGCTTCGGGCGCAGCGGTTACGGCAAGGAGGGCGGCCGCGACGGGCTGGCCGAGTTCGTGCGTACGAAGAACGTCTACCTGCCGCTGGAGCTCCGATGATCGTCACCGCCGAACGGCTCCACACGCTGCTCTCCGACGTCCTGGAAGGGCTGGGAGCGAACCGCGAGTACGCCGACACGGTCGCGGACCTGCTGGTCGAGGCCGACCTGCGTGGCGTCGACTCGCACGGCGCGCACCTGATCTCCCTCTACGCCCAGCGGGTCCGCAGCGGACACATCGACCCGGCGGCGAAACCGCGGATCGTGCACGAGGACGGCTCGACGCTGCTGCTCGACGCCGGCCTCGGCTTCGGGCAGATCGCCGGGCTGGCCGCCGTCCACCACGCGATCGAGCTGTCGGCCGAACACGGCGTCGCGGTCGTCGGGGTGCGCGAGGGGACGCACCTCGGCGCGCTCGCCGCCTACACCGAACGCGTCGCCCGCGCCGGCCGCATCTGCCTGTGCTTCCAGAACGGCCCCGCGTTCGTGCCGCCGTTCGGCGGGATCGACCAGCTGTTCTCCACCAACCCGCTCTCCTATGCGGTCCCCACGGACGAAGAGCCGACGATCGTGTTCGACGTCGCGACGACGACCGTCGCCGGCAACAAGCTGCTGCTGGCCCAGAAGCGCGGCGACCCGTCGATCCCGGAGGGCTGGGCGACCGACGCGGACGGGGTCCCGACCACCGACACCGCGGCGGCCTCGGTGCGACACCTGCAGTGGTTCGGCGGGCACAAGGGATACGGGCTGGCGATGCTCGTCGAGGTGCTCGCGGGCGTCCTCACCGGGAGCAGTTTCGGCCGCACCGAACGGACCCGCTCGCCGGCGCACGGCGCGGAGCGCGTCGCCAAGGGCTTCGTGTTCGTGGCGATCGACCCGGGACGGTTCCTGCCCGACTTCCGCAACCGGGTCGACGCGTTGATCCGTGACGTGCACGCGTCGAGGCCCGCCGCCGGGGTGCCACGCGTACTGGTGCCCGGCGAGCTCGAGCACGCGCGGGCCGCGCAACGGCGCCGGGACGGCATACCGCTGCCGGACGCTCTCGTCGCCGAACTCGACCGCTACGCCTCCGAGGTCGGCGTCCCCGGCCTGGCCGCTTCCGTCTGAGGGGTCCTCATGTCCGACCGTTACGCGTTCCAGTTCTTCCGGACCGAGCTACGGCCGCCCGGCGTCCTCTGGGTGACGTTCGACCGGCCCGAGCGGCGCAACGCGATCACCCCGGAGATGCACGACGAGATCGCGCCGCTCTTCGCCCGGATCGCCGCCGACCGCGAGGTCCGGGTCGTGGTGCTCACCGGGGCCGGCGACAAGGCGTTCTGCGTGGGCGCGGACTTCAGCGGGATGCAGGCGAACCTGGACGGCGCCGGCTACGCCGACGGCCATCCCGAGCTGCTGCACGGCTCCGCCGCCGTCGTGCGCGGGCAGCTCGGCGTCCCGCAGCCGATGATCGCCGTCGTCAACGGCGACGCGCTGGGACTCGGCGCCACGATGGCGTTGTTCTGCGACATCACGCTGATGGCCGACGGCGCGCGGATCGGGGACCCGCACGTGAAGGCCGGGCTGGTCGCCGGCGACGGTGGCACGGTGCTCTGGCCGCTGCTGCTGGGGCTCAACCGGGGCAAGGAGTACCTGTTCACCGGCGACCTGCTCTCCTCGGAGGAGGCGTTGACGTTCGGGCTGGTCAACCACGTGTACCCGGCGCCGGAACTGACGGCCGAGGCGACGAAGCTCGCGGAGCGGATCGCGGCCGGGCCCGCGGTCGCGATCCAGTTCAACAAGCGGCTCGCCAACGCCGAGCTGGTGGACCGCGTCAACCGCGTGCTCGACGCGTCGCTGGCGATGGAGGCGCTGACGTTCGCGACCGCCGACCACCGGGAGGCGGTCCGGGCGTTCCTCGACAAGCGTCCGCCGTCGTTCGGGGCGTGAGGAGATGGACCTGACGCTCACCGCGGACCAGGAGACGCTGCGCGAGGTCTTCGCCGACCTGTTCGCGAAGGAGTCGCCCTCCGCGCGGGTGCGTGCGGCCGAGCCGCTCGGGTTCGACGCCGAGCTGTGGCGCACGCTCGTCGCGGCCGAGGTGCCGTTGATGGGGGTGAGCGGCGCGTCGCTCGCCGACCTGGTCGTGGTGGCGCGCGAGGCCGGGCGGCGGCTCGCGCCGGTGCCGCTGGCCGAGGTGTGGGCCGCGACCCGCCTGCTGGCCCGCTACCCGGGCACCGGATCCGCGCTCACCACCGGCTCCTCCGTTCCGACGTTGGCCCTGCGCCCCCTGCCGGCGGGGTCACCGCTGGCGCGGTTGGTGCCGGCGGGTGCGGTGGCGGAGCGGGTGCTCGTGCTGGTGGGAGAGGACCTGTGCGTCGTCCGGCGGGACGCACCGCCCGGCGGAGCACCGCCGAACCTGGGGTGCCAGCCGCTCGCGGACGTGCCACTGGCCGGAGCCACCGTGCTCGCGACCGGCGCCCGGGACGCGTACCGCACCGCGGTGACCGAGTGGACCCTGCTCACCGCCGCGCTCCTGGACGGACTGCGCGCCGAGGCCCTGCGGATCAGCGTGGAGTACGTGACGTCACGGCAGGCTTTCGGCGTCCCGATCGGCTGGTTCCAGACCGTGGCCCACCGCCTGGCCGACGCCGCCACCGCCGGCGACGGCGCGGAACTCCTCGTCCACGAGGCCGCCTGGGCCCTCGACCGCGAGCACGCGGCGCCCGGGAACGGGCACGCGCTCGCGCTGATGGCCTTTCTGCACGCGGCGGACGTCGCCGCGGAGACCGCCGGGGCCGGGCTCCAGTTCCACGGCGGGTACGGCTACACGCTCGAGTACGACATCCAGCTGTACCGGCGCCGCGCCACCGCCTGGCCGCTGGCCCTCGGTGCGCCCCGCGACCTCTACCGCGCGCTGGCCCGGGAGGTCTTCTGATGGACTTCACCCCGCACGACGACCTCGCCGCGCACCGGGACGCCGCCCGTCGCTGGGGCGCGGAGCACCTCCGCCCGGAGTGGGTCGCCGACGAACGTCTCCGCGGCGACCACCACCACGCCGAGCTGCACCGGCTCCTCGCCGACCAGGGCCTGCTGGCCGCGGGCTGGCCGCCCGAACACGGCGGTTCGGCCGTCGACGAGCGCTTCGCCGACGCCGTCTTCGACGAGATCCACGACTACGGCCTCGCGTCCGACGGCTGGATCACCACTTGGATGGTGCTCAAGACCCTCCAGCGGGTCGGCACCGAGGAGCAGAAACGTGCGGTGATCCCGGCCGCGCTGCGTGGCGAGGTGATCATCGCGCTCGGCTACACCGAGCCGGGCTGCGGCTCGGACCTGGCCGCCGCACGCACCCGCGCCGTCCGGGCGGGCGACGGCTGGCTGATCGACGGCGCGAAGATGTTCACCAGCACCGCCGACCGCGCCACCCACGTCTTCCTGCTCACCCGCACGTCCGCGCCCAAGCACCGCGGGCTGACGTTCTTCCTGGTGCCGCTGGACGCGCCGGGCGTGGAGATCCAGCCCGTGCACACGGTCGGCGGCCAGCGCACGAACGCGACGTTCTACTCCGGGGTCCGGGTGCCGGACGGCGCCCGCGTCGGCGACGTCGACGGCGGCTGGGACGTCGTCCGGATCGCGATGGTCTTCGAGCGCGGGACGCGCAACGGCAACCACCGGCCGGGCCTGCTCGACCGCGTCGTCGCCGACCGCCCGGACCTGCTGAGCGACCCGGGCGCCGCCGGGACGCTCGCGCGGCTCCGGATCGACGAGGAGGTCGCGCGGCTGCTGACCGCGCGGGCCGAGTGGATCACCCGGAACGGCGGCCTGCCCGGCGTCGAGGGTTCGATGGCCAAGCTCTACACCAGCGAGGCGGCCCAGCGGCAGCACTCCGCGCTGCTCGACCTGCTCGGGCCCGAGGGGGTGCTCGACCAGCGCGCGCCGGACGCGCCGGTGGCCGGTGAGGTCGAGTTCGCGTTCCGCAACAGCCTCGTCGACACGATCTACGGCGGCACCAGCGAGATCATGCGCGAGATCGTCGCCGCGGGTCGGCTGGGGCTGCCCCGAAGCCGTCCCGCGACCTAGGAGAGTCGATGCTCGACCGGAACGGGTTACCGCCGCACGCCGTCGCGCGCTGGGCCGCGCTGACGCCCGACGCGGTGGCGTCGGCGCACGTGGACGGCCGGTCGCTGACGTACGCGGCACTGCACGCGGAGGCGACGGCCTGGGCCGGGGCGTTGAGCCGTTTCGGCGTGACCGCGGGCACGCACGTGGCGACGCTGCTGCCGCCGGGGTTCTCCGGGCACCGGGCGCTGCTCGCGCTGGGCTGGCTGCGCGCGGTCGAGGTGCCGCTGAACACCGCGTACGTCGGCGCGATGCTGCGTCACGCGCTCACGCTCTCCGACGCGTCCCACCTGCTCACGACCCATGCGTTCTGGGAGCGGGTCAGCCCGCTCGTCCCCGGCCTCCCCGCTCTGCGCACGGTCGTCTTCGTCGACGACTCCGACGCGAGCCGTGCCCCCGGGACGAGCTGGCCCGGTGGTGACCTCGCCGGCGAGGAGGTGCGGCCGTTGGGTGAGCTGCGGCTGGTCCCGGCGGACGAGTTCGCGGCCGCGGCCGGGCCGGGGGAGTTCGCCGGGCCCGACGTGTGGGACGTCGCGAGCCTGCTGTTCACCTCGGGGACGACGGGCCCGTCGAAGGCCGTGATCACACCCTGGGGACTGGCGGTCCAGATGTGGTCCTGGGTGCCCGACGACACGCTCGCGCCGGGCGAGGGCCTGTTCAACCCGCTGCCGATGTTCCACAACTCGGGGCGCTCCGGGTTCGCCTACGCGATGCGGCGCGGCGGCCGGTTCGTGTTCCGCGACAAGTTCAGCGCGACGTCGTTCTGGGACGACGTGCGGGCGACCGACGCGCGGGTGGCGGCACTGGTCGGCCCGATGACCGCGCTGCTGTGGGGCGCGGACGCGACCCCGCGCGACGCCGACAACCCGCTGCGCAGCGTGATCCTCGGCCCGATGATCCCGGAGATGGAGGCGTTCGAGAAGCGCTTCGGGGTCCGGGTGGCGACGTGTTACGGCCAGACCGAGGTCGGCGCGCCGATCACGTCCGGCTGGGACCACGGGCCGTGGGAGGCGACCGGACGCGACCGGACGTCGTACCCGTGGCCGGAGATCCGGCTCGTCGACGCGCACGATCACCCCGTGCCCGACGGTGCCGTCGGTGAGCTGATCGTGCGGAGCGCGGAGCCGTGGGCGCTGAACCTCGGCTACCACAACGACCCGGCCGAGACCGTGCGGGCCTGGCGCAACGGCTGGTTCCACACCGGTGACCTGTTCCGGCGGGATCCCGAGGGCTGGTACACGTTCTTCGACCGGCGGAAGGACGCGATCCGCCGCCGCGGCGAGAACATCTCCTCGTTCGAGGTCGAGCGCGCCGTCGCGGAACACCCCGCCGTCGTCGAGTGCGTCGCCGTCGGGGTCCCGTCCGGTCTGGGCGACGACGAACTGCTGGCCGCCGTGCTGGTGAACGACCCGGCGTTCGCACCGGCGTCGCTCGTGGAGTTCCTGGACGGGCGGCTGCCGGCCTTCATGGTGCCGCGGTACGTGCGTGTCCTCGACGAGTTCCCGCGCAACAGCACCACCGGGCGCGTCCGCAAGGACGAACTGCGTGCCCTGGTCGCCGAGGAGCGCGGCTGGGACCGCCGGGGTGACGCGTGATGCCGCCCACCGCGCTGGGGGAGGACGCGGCCGCGTTCGGCGTCGAGGTGCGTGCCTTTCTCGAGCGTGAGCTCGGCGCGGCCGCCGAGCACGCGGACCCGGCGGACCTCACCGGGCTCGGCGAGGAGTTCGAGCGGTCGCTCTCCCGGCGGGCCGGTGCGGCGGGGCTGCTGGGGTCGGCGGTGGGGCCCGAGCACGGCGGGCCGGGGCGCGGCGTGCGCCACCAGGCCGCGTTCGACTACGTGGCGGCGGCCTCGGACGCGCCGCTCGTCGACACCGCGCTGACCCTCGCGGGCCATCCCGTGCTGCAGTACGGCAGCCCGGCCCAGCTGGCCCTGCTCCTGCCCCGGATGCTGAGCGGCGAGCTGCTGATGTGCGTCGCCTACACCGAGGCCGGCGCGGGCACGGACCTGCGCGCGATCACGACGACCGCGGTGCCCGACGGCGGCGGCTACCGGCTCACCGGCACGAAGACGCTCGTCACCGGCGCGCACAAGGCCGACTGGTGCGTGACGATCGCGCGCACCGGCGAGACCACGATGACGATGTTCCTGGTCGAGATGGGAACGCCGGGGGTGCGGGTGCGGCGGCGTCCGACGATGAACGGGTGGACGCTCGACGAGGTGGAGTTCGACCGGGTCCGGTTGGAGGCGTCCGCGGTCCTCGGCGCGCCGGGCGGGGCGTGGCGGCAGCTCGTGGCGTCGGTGCGGGCCGAGCGGTCGGGCCTGTTCTACCTGGGGTTCGCCCGGCACGTGCTCGATCTGCTGGTGGCGCACGTCCGCGCGACGCCCGGGCTCACCGGCGACGCGCTCGTGCGTGACGCGATCGGTGGGCTGGAGATCGAGGTCGAGGCCGCGACCGTGCTGGCGGCCCGGGCGGTGGCCGAGCCCGGGCTGGGGCCGCTGGCCAAGATCGCCGGCACCGAGCTGCTGCAGCGCCTCGCGCAGGCGGCGACCGAGATCACCGGTCACGCCGGCACGGTCTGGGCTCCGCCGTACGCGCCCGCCCCGCCGTACGCGGCCGCGGGCGGCCGGTTCGCGTGGGAGTACCTCGAACGCGTCCACGGCACGATCGGCGCCGGCGCCAACGAGGTGCTGCGTGACTTGATCGCCGGGACCGCGCTGGGGCTGCCCCGATGACGCCGGGCATCCCGGCGCTCGATCCGGCGGCGGTGCTCGCGCTGGCCGCCGACGAGCCCGGGTACGACGCCGGCTGGTGGCGGGGCGCGGTGCGCGGCGGGCTGTTCGCCGGGTCGTTCGGCGCCACCGTGGACGCGGTCCGCCGGTTGGCCGGGGCCGCGGTGCCGTCACCGGTGCACAACGGGTTCGTGCAGAGCGGTGCGGTGCTGGCCGCCCTCGGGGCCCACGAGGAGGTGGCCGCGCTGCGCTCCGGTGCGCGCCGGTACGCGTTCGCCCGCACCGGGCCCGACGGCACCGACGACGTGTCCACCCGGGCCGAGGGCGGGCGGCTGTACGGCACGAAGTGCTTCGTCCCCTACGCCGCGAGCGCCGACGTCCTGCTGGTGGTCGCCCGCACCGGCGTCTTCGCGGTCGAACGGGCCGCGCCGGGGGTGCGCCTCGAGCCGATCCCCACGATCGGGCTCGACCGTTCGTGCGCGGTCCACCTCGACGGAGCACCGGCGACGTCGCTCGGGACGGCTCCGCTCGAGACCGCGCTCGCGCGTGGGGTGATCGCGCTCGCGGCCGATGCGCTGGGGGCGGCCGAGGCGGCGTTGCGTCACGCGGTCGAGAGGGTGACCGCGCGCCCGCCGCTCGCCCGGCGCCAGGCCGTCCGACACCGCTGCGCCGACATGCTGCTCGACACCACGCTGACCGCCGGCGTCGTCGAGCGGGCGGTCCGGCTGGTCGACGACGGCGCTCCGGACGGCGAGATCCGGCGCGCGGCCGCGGTGGCCAAGGCCGTCGCGTCCGAGCGGTGCCGTCGCGTCACCGCGTCGGCCCATCAGCTCGGCGGCGGCGAGGGAATCCACGCCGACCAGCCGCTGCACCTCTGGTACCGCCGGGTCAAGGCCGCCGAGCCGGTCCTCGGCGCCCCCCGCTCCCACCGCGCGGCGATCGCGGCCGCGCTCCTCGACCCCCGACCGGAAGGATCCGGATGACGACCCGACAGATCCCGTTCGTGGACTACCTGGAACTCGGCCCGCCACCGCGCCTCGTCGCGTCCGAGTGCACGTCCTGCGCGGCCCGGTACTTCGACCGCCGCAACGCCTGCGCGAACTGCGGCGGCCGGGACTTCCACCCGGCTCCGGTCGCGACGACCGGCGAGGTCCGCTCGTTCACGATCGTGACGTTCGCCGCGCCGGGCGTGCCGGTGCCGTTCGTGGCCGCGGTCGTCGACTGCGAGGGCACCAGCGTCCGCACCAACCTGGTCGGCGTCGACGCCTCACCGGACGCCGTCCACCTGGGAATGAAGGTGGCGCTCACCACCTACGTGGCCGGCACCGACGCCGAGGGCGTCGAGGCGGTCAACTACGCGTTCACGCCTCTCGGGAGGGCCGAGCAGTGACCGACGACCTCTGGATCCTCGGGATCCACATGACGAAGTTCGGCAAGCACCCCGACGAGGACCTCGTCGACCTCGCGTCGGAGGCGGCGCTGGGTGCGCTCGCCGACGGCGGGGTGACGATGACGGACGTCGGGGTGCTCGCGGCCGGCAACCTGCTCGGCGGGGTGGGCGGCATCGGCCAGCTGCTGCAGAAACAGATCGGGCAGACCGGCATCCCGGTCTACAACGTGCAGAACGCGTGCGCGACCGGGGCGACCGCGCTGCGCACGGTGTGCATGGCGATCAAGGCCGGCGAGGCCGACTACGGGCTCGCGGTCGGCGTCGAGAAACTGTCCGGCGCCGGGCTGCTGGGCGCACGCCCGCGGACGGAGACCACCGGCACGTGGGAGCGCACCGGCCGGTTCGGCGCGGTCGGGACGGTCGACGGCCGGATCGGCACCGAGACGATGGCGGGGGTGTTCGCGCAGGTCGGCATGGAGTACGGCCACAAGTACGGCGGCGCCGACTTCGAGCTGTTCGCGCGGATCAGCGAGAAGAACCACGCGCACTCGACGCTCAACCCGCTGGCGGCCTACCAGAAGAAGATGAGCCTCGAGCAGATCATGAACGACGTCATGATCGCGTACCCCAACACGCGCCCGATGTGCTCGGCCAACACCGACGGGGCCGCGGCGGCGGTCGTGGTCAGCGGCGCGAAGCTCAAGACGCTGTCGCTGGAGCAGCGGCGCCGCGCGGTGAAGATCGGCGCGTCGGTGCTCACCAGCGACCCGTGGCAGGAGTCCTGCCAGGTCCTCCCGGACGTGAACACGCTGACCCGGGCCGCGGCCCGCCAGGCGTACGAGGCGGCCGGTGTCGGCCCGGAGGATCTGGACCTGGTCGAGCTGCACGACTGCTTCGCGACGGCCGAGCTCGTGCACTACGACAACCTGATGCTCTGCGCGGAAGGCGGCGCGGTCGACTTCTTCCGCTCCGGCGCTCCGTGGCGTGACGGGGCGACGCCGGTGAACGTGTCCGGCGGCCTGCAGTCGAAGGGGCACCCGATCGCCGCGACCGGGATCGCGAACGTCTGGGAGGTCGCGACGCACCTGCGTGGCGAGGCCGGCCCGCGGCAGATCGAGGGCGCGCGCGTGGGGCTGGCCCACGTGATCGGTCTCGGGTCCGCGTGCGGCGTCCACATTCTCGAGCGGGCGGCGGCATGAGGATCGACAGGTGTTCCGCGGCGCTCGGCGCGATCCTCACCGGCGTCGACCTGGCCGCCGGCGTCGACGACGAGACGTTCGACGCGATCCAGGACGCGTTCCTGACCTATCAGGTCATCTGCATCCGTGGTCAGCAGGCGATGACGCCCGACGACCAGCTGGCGTTCGCCGCCCGCTGGGGCGAGGTCTCGGTGCACCCGTACGTGCCCAGCATCGAGGGCCACCCCGGCGTGATGAAGATCCACGAGCCGACGCCGCTGACCCAGCGCTGGCACGCCGACACCACCCACGCCGAGCAGCCCCCGGCGTTGAGCATGCTGCTCGCGCGGGTGATCCCCGAGGTCGGCGGCGACACGATGTGGTCGAACGCCGCCCAGGCGTACGACGATCTGTCGCCGGGGCTGCGGGCGACGCTCGGCACACTGCGCGCCGTCCACCAGGGCACGACGCTCGCGCAGTCGGCCGGGCTGGACCGCCGCGCGGTCACCCAGACCCACCCGGTGGTGCGCACCCACCCGGTGACCGGCCGGAAGGCGCTGTTCGTCAACGGTGACTACACCTCGCACATCGACGGCTGGTCGCCGGAGGAGAGCGCGCCGCTGCTGGAATACCTGTACGCGCGGGTCGGCCGGGCCGAGTACGTCTACCGGCACAAGTGGCAGGTCGGTGACCTGGTGATCTGGGACAACCGGTGCACGCAGCACGCGGTCGTCGGCGACACCGGGGGCGCCGAGCGCGTGCTGCACCGGGTCACGCTGTTCGGCGACCGACCGGTGTGATGACGCTCGCCGACCTGCTGCTCCGGCATCCGTTCGCCGACGACGAGGCGTTGCTGCACACCGCGGACCGCACGATGACCGCGGGCGCGGCCCGCACGGCGGCGCATGAGCTCGCGGACCGGCTGCGTGCGGAGGGCGTACGGCCGGGCACGGCGGTGGCGGTCCGCGTACCGAACAGCCCGGAGTCCGTGGTGGCGATGACCGCGATCTGGACGGCGGGCGCGGTGTTCGTACCGGTGAACGCGGCCGCTCCGGCCGCGGAGGTCGAGCACGCGCTGGCCGCGGCGCGACCCGAGGTCCTGGTCGAGGCGTCCGGGATCACCCGGCTCGGCGGCGGACGTCGCTACGACGACGGGACGGCGTTCGTGACCTGGACCTCGGGCACCACCGGCACCCCGAAGGCGATCCTGCACACGCACGAGGGCTACCTGGAGTTGCTCGACCGGGTGCTGGGTCCGCTGCGCGGGCCGGGTTCGCCGGGCCGGCCGCCTTCGCCGAACCTGATCCCGGTGTCGCTCGCGCTCAACAGCGGCATCTACAACGCACTGTTCGGGCTCCGGGCCGGCGCCGCGCTGGTGATCATGGATCGCTTCCGGCCGGCGGAGTTCGCGGCGCTGGTGGCCCGGTTCCGGATCCGGTCCACGGTTCTCCCACCGGCCGCGATCGCGATGCTCACCGAGTCCGAGGTCCCGGCCCTGTCCCCGCTGAAGTACGTCCGCAGCATCACCGCGCCGCTCTCCCCGCTGCACGCCCGGCGCTTCACCGAACGGTTCGGGGCGTTCGTGCTCAACAGCTACGGGCAGGCCGAACTCGGTGAGGTGATCGGCTGGACGGCCGCCGACGCCCGGGAGCACCCGGAGAAGGTCGGCGCGGCCGGCCGTCCGCTGCCGGGCGTGTCCGTGCGTCTCGACCCCGCGGGGCGGCTCTGGGTGAAGCCGCCGCGCCGGGCGTCGGGGTACGCGACCGGCGAACGTCTCGACGACCGCGTCGACGCCGACGGGTACGTCGACACCGGAGACCTGGCGGTTCTCGACCCCGAGGGCTTCGTCTGGATCTCCGGCCGCGCCGGTGACCTGATCAACCGGGGCGGCCACAAGGTGTTCCCGGAGCAGGTCGAGGAGGTGCTCCGGCTCCACCCGGCGGTGACCGACGCCGCCGTGGTCGGTGCTCCGGACCCGCGCCTCGGCGAGGTGCCGGTGGCGTTCGTGGTCGGCGACGAGGTCGCCGACGAGGCCCTGGTCGCCTGGTGCCGCGAGCACCTGGTCGCCTACAAGGTGCCGGTCGCCTTCCATCGGGTCGACGCCCTGCCGCGCACCGAGGTCGGCAAACTCCGCCGCGCCGAGTTGACGCTCCGGGCACGCACGACGCCGGGCTGAGCCCGGGTGTTCGCCACCGAACGGCGCGGTCGAGGGCGGCGGTCTCGCCCGGTCAGCCGCGGGCGGCGGGGCCCAGGGTCTGGCGGGCGATGATCACCTGCTGGATCTGGCTCGTGCCCTCGTAGATCCGGAACAGCCGGGCGTCCCGGTAGAACCGTTCGACCGCCACCCCCCGCATGTAACCCGCTCCGCCGTGGATCTGGACCGCCCGGTCGGCCACCCGGTTCACCATCTCGGAGCAGAAGTACTTGGCCGCCGACGGGCCGGTGATCTTGTCGGTGCCTGCGTCGTACGCGGCCGCGACCTCGCGCACCAGCGCGCGGCCCGCGTAGTGGTCGGTCACGGAGTCGGCCACCAGGCCCTGGACGAGCTGGAAGCGTGCGATCGGCGCGCCACCGGAGCGGCGGGACCGGGCGAACTCCACCGACTCGGCCACCAGGCGGCCCGCCATCCCCACGCACAGCGCCGCGATCTGGACGCGCCCGTGCGCCAGGCACTGGGCCGCGGTCCGGAAGCCGACGTTGACGCCCTCCTCGCCGCCCACCACGGCGTCCCGCGGGAGCACGACGTCGTCGAAGTGGACGTCGGCGGTGTGGGCGCCGAACTGGCCCATCTTGCGGTCGGCCGGCGCCACGCTCACCCCGGGCGTGTCCGACGGCACCAGGAACGCGGTGATGCCCCGGTTGCCCGGCGCGTCCGGGTCGGTCCGCGCGAACACCATGAAGACGTCGGCCACCGGCGCGTTCGTGATGTAACGCTTGGCTCCGTTCAGCACCCACCGGTTGCCGTCCCGGCGCGCGCTCGTCGTCAGCGACGACGGGTCGGACCCCGCGTCGGCCTCGGTCAGCGCGAACGACGCGGTCACCTCACCGGACGCCAGCCGCGGCAGCCACTCCTTCTTCTGCTCGTCGGTGGCGCCCTCGAGCAGCACGTGCCCCGCGATGCCGTTGTTCGTCCCGAACAGCGAGCGCAGCGCCGGCGTCGTCCAGCCCAGCTCGAAGACCAGCTCGATCTCCTGGGTCACGGTCAGGCCGAGCCCTCCGTACTGCGCGGGGATCGTGAAGCCGTACAACCCCATGTCCTTGCACGCGGCGACGAGCGACTCGGGCACCGCGTCCGTGGCGTCGATCTCCTCCTCGCGCGGAACCACCTCGTTGTGCACGAACGTCCGCACCGCGGCGACGATCTCGGCCAGGTCAGCGTTGTCCATCAGTCCTCCAGTGGTCCCAGCACCTGCGCGGCGCGCAGCTCGGCGACGTCCTCCGAGGTGTATCCGAGTTCGGCGAGAACCGCATCGGTATGTTCGCCGAGAGCGGGCACCGGTCCCATCGGCGCGGTGCGCCCCGCGACGATCGGCGGCGGCAGCAGCGCGTCGACCGGCCCGCCCGGGGTGTCGACCGCGCGCCAGCGGTCACGCGACGCCAGCTGCGGATGGGCGAGCACCTCGCTCGTCGTCCGGTACACCGCGTTGCCGATGCCGGCCGCGTCGGCCGCCGCCTGGATCTCGGCCAGCGGACGGGCCGCGCACCAGGCTCCGACGATCGCGTCGAGGTCGGCGCGGTGCGCCACCCGGGACGGGTTGTCGGGGTACCGCTCGGCCAGCCCGGGCTCACCGAGCAGGGCCGCCAGGCGCGTCCACTCGGCGTCGTTCGTGGTGCCGAGCACGACCGTCCGGCCGTCCGCGGTCGGGAACGCCCCGTACGGCGCGACCGCGGGGGAGCCCATCCCGACCGGCTCCTGCTCGACGCCGGTCGCCGCGGTCCAGGTCAGCGGGTAGCCCATGAACTCGGCCATCGCGTCGAACATGCTCACCGCGATGCGGGCCCCGCGCCCGGTGACCCGGCGTTCGGCCAGCGCGCCCAGCACCGAGATCGCGGCGTACAGCCCGGTGATGCCGTCGGCGAACGGAGGCCCCGGCTTCGCCGGCGCGTCCGGCGTCCCGGTCAGCGAGCAGACCCCGGTCTCCGCCTGCACCAGCAGGTCGTAGGCCCGCTTCCCGGAGAGCGGCCCACCGGTTCCGTACCCGCTCATCTCGACGCTGGTCAGGTGCGGATGGTCGCGTTCGAGCTCGTCGGGCGCGAGACCGAGGCGGGCCGTCGCGCCGGGAGCGAGGTTGGAGACCAGCACGTCGGCGCGGGCGAGCAGCCGGTCGAGCACCGCGCGGCCGTCCGGGTGCCGGACGTTCAGCGCCACCGACTCCTTGCCCCGGTTGAGCCAGACGAAGTGCGCGGCCTGCCCGTTCACGACCTGGTCGTAGGTGCGGGTGAAGTCGCCACCGCGCGGGTTCTCGATCTTCACGACGCGGGCGCCGAGGTCGCCGAGGGTGCGGGTGGCCATCGGAGCGGCCACGGCCTGCTCCAGTGCGACGACGGTGACGCCCGCGAGGGGGCCGCGTTCAGAGGACACGATCGAGATGGTCGCTCACCCGGGCCCACTGCGTGGCCGCCGCGCCGAGAATCTCGTCGTCGGTGAGGGCGCGTTTGTAGTAGAGATGCGCCGGGTGCTCCCAGGTGAAGCCGATGCCCCCGTGGAGCTGGATCGTGTCGGCGGCGACCGACGTGGCGGCCTCGGCGCAGTAGGCCTTGGCCAGCGCGGCGACCGGGGGCTCGCCGGGGTGCGCGGCCGCGTGGTGCGCGGCGGAGCGGGCGAGCTCGACCCGGACGAGCATGTCGGCGGCGCGCTGCTTGACCGCCTGGAACGAGCCGATCGGGCGGCCGAACTGGACCCGCTGCTTCGCGTACGCGACCGTGCTGTCCAGACACTGCTGGGCGACGCCGACGAGCTCGGCCGCGAGCAGGACGCGGGTGACGTCGAGAGCCTGCTCGATCCGGGCGCCCGCGGTGCCGATCCGGGTGGCCGGTGTGCCGTCGAACTCGATCGAGGCCTGGCGCCGGGTGAGGTCGAGGCTCATCAGCGGCCGGCGGGTCAGGCCGGTGGTGTCCACGGCGAACAACCCCTCGGCTCCGGCGACGACCAGGACGAGGTCGGCCGTCGCGCCGTCGATCACGCGCTCGACCCGTCCGGACAGCCGGCCGCCGCGCACCGTCACGGGGGGCTCGGCCGGTGCCGGGATCGCAGCCGTCGCGGTCGTCGTGCCGGCGGCCAGGCCCGGGAGCCAGCGTTCGGCCGCGCCCTGGTCGTCGGCGGCCAGCAGCAGCGGGACCGCAAGCCCGACGGTCGAGAGCAGCGGCGCGCACACGAGCGTCCGCCCGGCCGCCTCGAACACCTCGGCCAGGTCCGGCAGCGGCGATCCGAGCCCGCCGTAGCGAGCCGGGACGCCGAGTCCCGCGAGCCCGGTGTCGCGGGCCCAGCGTCGCCACGCGTCCCGGTCGTACCCGGCCGGGGTCGCCATCAGCTCCCGTACCCGCTCCGGCGGGCAGGAGTCGGCGAACAGCCGCGCCGCGAGCGCACCGACGTCGGAGTCCATGACGTCCAAGTTACATCAAGTACTTTGTATAAAATCTGCGATCCGACTACCCTCCTCCCATGACTCCGCCGCCGGGACTCGTGGCTGCCACCACTCCGGACGCGGCCGCCGGTGCCGCGCTGGCCTGGGTCCGGAAGCACGTGCCGCCGGCCTGGGTGCGCGCGGCCGACGAGGGTGGCGCGGCCGCGGTCCGCGGAGTCCGCACCGCCGCGGAGTACCGCGACTGGTATCCCACGTTCGCCCGATCCGGGCTGGCGGTGCCGGCGTGGCCGGTCGCGTACGGCGGCCTCGACTGGGCTCCGGAGCTCGCGGCCGCGGCCGACCGCGCGCTGCGCCCGTACCACTTGCCCCGCCTCAACCCGCTCGGCCTGAACCTCGCCGCGCCCGCGCTGTTCGCCTCCGGCACCGAGGACCAGCGGCGGCGTTTCCTCCCGCCGATCGTGCGCAACGAGGAGGTCTGGTGCCAGCTCTTCAGCGAACCGGGCGCCGGTAGCGACCTGGCCTCGCTCGCGACCCGCGCGGACCGCGACGGCGACGGCTGGCGCATCAGCGGGCAGAAGGTGTGGACGACCTGGGCGCACCTCGCCGACTACGCCGTGCTGCTCGCCCGCACCGACCCCGGTGTGCCCAAACGCGCCGGGCTGACCTACTTCCTGATCGAGCTGCACCAGCCCGGCGTCGAGATCCGGCCGTTGCGTCACCTCGGCGGCGAGGTCGACTTCAACGAGGTGTTCCTCACCGGGGCGTGGGTGCCGGACGACCAGCGCGTCGGCGCGGTGGACGACGGCTGGGCCGTCGCGCGGGCGACGTTGTCGGGCGAGCGGCAGATGGTGTCCGGGTCGGGGTCCGGCGGGGTGGACCGCGTCGGCGGCGCCGGGGCGAGCCGGTTGGTGCGGATCGCGAAGGAGCGCGGGGGCTGGGCCGACCCGCTCGTGCGCGCCGACGTCACCCGGCTCTGGGCCGAGGAGCAGCTCCGTGCGTGGACCAACGCGCGGGTGCGGGCCACGCTGAAGGCCGGGCGGCCGCCGGGGCCGGAGAGCTCGATCGGCAAGGTGCACGGCTCCGAGCTCAACCAGCGGATCCAGGCGCGGGCGGCGTCGCTGCTGGGGCCGGGGCGGACGACCTGGCCGGTCGCGGAGTGGGACGCGGACGCCTACCACGTCGGCATGCCGGCGGAGGTGCGCGGCGCGTTACGCAGCCGCGCGAACACGATCGAGGGCGGCACCAGCGAGGTGAACAAGAACATCATCGCCGAGCGCGTGCTCGGGCTACCCCGGGAACCCGATCCCTGGGAGGGCCGGCCCTGGCGGGAGGTGCCCCGTGGGTGAGCCCGCGCTGCGGGCGGCCCGCGGGACCACGCCGCGCGAGACCGTGGCGCAGCGGTTGTGGCGCGCGCTCCGCCGGTCCGGGGTCCGGGCGATCTACGGCGACGCGGGGCGCGGGCTGCCGGTCACCGCGCGGGCACCGGCCGGGCTGGCCCCGACGCTGGTCGCCGCGCACGAGCGGGTGCACCGCGAGCGGGCCGCGTCCTGGGTGGACGGAGTCCTCACGATCGGAACGCCCGCCCCGGGGCGGGCCGGCGGCCGGCCCCCCGCGGCCCCGGGAGCGCGTGTCCCCACGGACGGCGATCCCGCGGCGGGGTGGCTCGTACTGCTCGACGAGGCCGAGCGGGTCGCGGAGCTGGTGGGGATCGCGGCCGAGGCGGCGGCCGCGGGCAGGGGGCTGGCGCTCCGCGTCGAACTGGACCTGGGCCGACCGGTCGGGGCGGCGAGCATGCCCGACCCGGCGGAGGCCGCGGTGGCGCCGGACGGGTCGGACGGGGTGCTCGCCCGGCTGGAAGCCGCCGAGCGGCCGGTCGTGCTCGCCGGGCCCGGGGTCGTCACCGCCGGAGCCGTGGCCGGCCTGCACGCGTTCGCGACCGCCGGGCAGGTCGGGGTGCTCAACACGTGGGGCGCGAAGGGCATCTTCGGCTGGTCGAGCGCACACCACTGGGCGACGATCGGCCTGCAGCGCGACGATTTCCGCCTGGCCGGGCTGGCCGACGCGGACCTGATCGTCGCGGTCGGCGTCGATCGGGACGAGGCCGCGGCCGCGCGCTGGCAACTCGCGCCGCACGTCGTGGTGGCGCCCGGCACGCTCGGTGCGCTCGCCGAGCGCTGGCGTCGCCCGGCCGGGATGGCGCCGATGCCACCGCTGCGTCACCGGCTCGCCGAGGCGACGCAACGGGGCTGGGCCCTCGACACCGCGCCGCTGCCGCCCTCGCGCGTGACCAGGAACTACGGCGAGATCGCGGCGCGCGGAGGGCTGGTCGCCGCCGACCCGGGCACGGCCGGGTACTGGGTCGCCCGGACCGTGGGCACCACCGTGCTCGACAGCGTCGTCGTGCCCGCCACCCGCGTCGCCCCCGGCTTCGCGATCGCCGCCGCGCTGGTCGCCCGCCTGGCGAGTCCCGCACGCCCCGTCCTGGCCGTCCTCGACGCGCCGCCCGGGGTGGGCGACGGCCGGGGCGACGCGGGGAGCCAGGTGGCGGCGCTCACCGAGCTGGCCGGTTCGCTCGGGGTTCCGGTGCCGGTGGAGGTCTGGACGCCGGACGGGCCCGCGCCGGACGCCGACGGGCACGCGCGGCGGCTGCGTCATGCGGTCCACGGCGAGTCGGGCGCCGGTCTGCCGCTCCGCACCGACGACCGCTGGCTGGCGCGGATGACCGACGTCGCCGGGCCGGTGATCGCCTGGCCGCAGGGCCGGAACGACAGGAGCACGCAGCCGTGACCGACACCCGCACCGAACCCCGCATCACCGACGAGGCGGTCGCGCGCCTGCGCCGCCGGATCGGCGTCCCGGTGCCCAACCCGGCGCCCCCGCACTACCGCGAGCCGGGCGTCGACGCGTTCCGCACCGTGGCTCAGGCCTACGGCGACGACAACCCGCTCTGGAGCGACCGCGAGCACCCCTCGCGCTGGGGCGGCCCGATCGCACCCCCTCCGCTCGTCGGCGGCGACACGCTGATCGGCGAGAACTCGGTCACCGAGGTCCCGTTCGAACACCGCACGCTGATGAAGGGCGACCCCCTGCGTGGCGTCCACGCGTTCTACGCCAGCAGCGCCCGCGAGTGGTGGGCACCGCTCGAGCCGTATGCGCACGTGTACCGCCGCGACGCGCTCGTCGGCGTCCACGACAAGACGAGCGAGTTCGCGGGCCGGGCCGTGCACGAGTGGACCGGCCAGGTCTTCGGCACCCGGGCGGGCCGCCTGCTCTCGGCCCAGTACAAGCTCATGATCCGCACCGAGCGGGCGAAGGCGCGCGAACGCCGGAAGTACGCCGCGATCGAACCGTACGTCTACACCGACGCCGAGATCGACGACATCGAAGCGCAGGTGCTGGCCTCGCGGCGGCGCGGGGCGACCCCGCGCTACTGGGAGGACGTGGCCGTCGGGGATCCGATCGACCCGCTGGTGAAGGGACCGCTGACGGTCACCGACCTGGTCTGCTGGCACGTCGGCATGGGCATGGGGCTCTACGACATCCGGCCGTTGGAGCTCGCTGTGGCCAACCGGCGCCGGATCCCGCGGTTCTACCACCGCGACGAGCTGAACGTGCCCGACGTCATGCAGCGCGTGCACTGGGACCCGGAGTTCGCCCGGCGGTCCGGCAACCCGACCACGTTCGACTACGGGCGGATGCGCGAGACCTGGCTGATCCACGCGTGCACGAACTGGATGGGCGACGACGCGTGGCTGTGGAAGCTCGACTGCCGGTTCGAGGCGTTCAACTACGTCGGGGACACCCAGTGGGTGCGCGGCGAGGTGACCGGGCACCACCGGGCCGACGGCCGCCCGGCCGTCGACGTGGCGCTGCGCACGGTGAACCAGCGCGGCGTCGCGACGACGGCCGGTACGGCCACGATCCTGCTGCCCAGCCGCGAACACGGCCCGGTCGTCCTGCCCGACCCGCCGGGTGCGGACCTGCCGGGCGCGATGGCGGCGATCGTCGACCGGTTCGCCCGATGACCGCGGGGCTCGCGGTCGCGCACGAGGACGCGGTCCTGCGGATCACGCTGGACCGGCCGGAGAAGCGGAACGCGCTCGACGACACCATGGTCGCCGGGCTGATCGCGCTGGTGGCCGCGGCCGGGCGGGACGAGTCGGTGCGCGCGATCCTGCTGACCGGGGCGGGCGAGCACTTCTGCTCCGGCGCGGACATCGTCGCGCGCAACACCGGCGGGGACACCCGGCCGCGCGTCGGCAGCATCCAGCGGCGTCTGCCGGACCAGGCGCACCGGCTGATCCCGGTGCTGCTGGAGACGCAGACGCCGATCGTCGGCGCGGTGCGGGGCTGGGCCGCGGGGATCGGGCTGGCTCTCACGCTCGCCGCCGACGTCGCGGTGGTGGCCGAGGACGCCCGCTTCTGGGCCCCGTACGCGGCCCGGGGGTTCACGCCCGACGGTGGCGTCACGTGGCTGCTCCCGCGCCGGATCGGCGAGGTGCGTGCGCGGCGGATGGTGCTGCTGGGGGAGCGGATCGACGGGGTGACCGCGGCCGGCTGGGGCCTCGTCGACCGGGCCGTCCCGGCCGCGCGGGTCGACGCCGAGGCCGCGGAGGTGGCGGCCGCGCTCGCCGCGGGGCCGACGGTCGCGCTCGGGCTCACGAAGTCGTTGCTGCACACCGGGAGGGGGTCGGGGCTGGACGCGCAGCTCCGCGACGAGGCGTTCGCGCTGGAGCTCTCGTCACGCAGCGAGGACTTCCGCGAGGGGTTGAGTGCGTTCCGGGAGAAGCGGTCGCCGAAGTTCAGCGGCCGATGAGGGGCCTGCGGATCGAGCGGCGCGGACCGGTCGGGTGGCTGATCTTCGACCGGCCGTCGGTCGGCAACGCGATGGACGCCGCGATGCTCGCGGACCTGCCGCTGGCGTGGCGGGAGCTCGACGCGGATCCGGACGTCCGGGTGATCGTCAACACCGGCGCCGGGCCGGCGTTCCAGACCGGGCTCGACGTGCGTCAGCTCGCCCGCGACCCGGCCGCGTTGCGGGAGCAGTCGCGCCGGACGAAGCGGGCCGAGCTGCGGCTCACGGCCGGGCACAACGGGGTGTCGAAGCCGGTCGTCGCCGCGGTCAACGGGCTGTGCGCCGGGGGCGGTCTGCACTTCGTCGCCGACGCGGACGTCGTGCTCGCGGCCGGGGACGCCCAGTTCCTCGACCCGCACGTCTCGGTGGGGCAGGCGAGCGTCTACGAGCTGATCGGGCTCGCCCACCGGGGCGCGGTCGAGCCGGTCGCGCGCCTCGGGCTGACCGGCCGCCACGAACGCCTCGACGCCGCCCGCGCCTACACGCTGGGCATCGTCAGCCAGGTCGTCCCCGCCGCCGAACTGGCCGACGCCGCCCAGTCGCTGGCCGAGCTCGTCGCCACCCACCCGGCCGAAACCCTGCGCGCCACCAAGCGCGCGCTGTGGTCGGCACTGGACGTCAGCCGCACCGCGAGCCGGGGCGGGCCGACCGAGGACGGAGAGGGACCCATGACCGCGCACGCGGAGACGTTCACCTACACCGAGTTCGCGACGCTGCGGATCGAGCGGCGGGGACCGGTGGGGTGGCTGCTGTTCAACCGGCCGGACCAGCTGAACGCGATGACCAACCAGATGCGTGACGAGCTCGCGACGGCCTGGCTCGAGCTCGACCGGGACCCCGCGGTGCGGGTGATCGTCAACACCGGCGAGGGGCGCGCGTTCCAGACCGGCGTCGACGTCGCCGAGATCGCCTCCGACGGCGTCGGCATGGAGCGTTACCGCGCCTCGATGGAGAACTTCGACGTGCATTTCACGGCCTGGCACCAGCGGGTCGCGAAGCCGGTGATCGCGGCGATCAACGGCATCTGCGCCGGGGGAGGGTTCCACTTCCTCGCCGACGCCGACGTGGTTATCGCCGCGACCGACGCCCAGTTCACCGATCCGCACGTCTCGATCGGTCAGGTGGTGGCGATCGAGGCCATCGGCCTGCTGCGCAAGATGCCGTTCGAACCGGTGATGCGGATGGCGCTCACCGGCCGGCACGAGCGGATGTCGGCCGAGCGGGCCTACCAGCTGGGCATGGTGAGCCAGCTGGTCGAACCGGACCGGCTCCGGGCCGAGGCGCAGGCGCTCGGCGAGCTGATCGCGCGGAACTCGCCGGTCGCGATGGCCGCCACCAAGCGGGCGCTCTGGGGTGCGCTGGAGACCGGCCTCACCGAAGCGTGCCGACGCGGGGCGAAGGACCTGGTGAGCGTGTGGGGTCACCCCGACCAGACCGAGGGGCCGGCCGCGTGGGCCGAGAAACGCGAAGCCCGCTGGGCCCCACCGGCGGTGAACAATAATGTATAAAGTATCAATGACGATCCCGGCCGCGTTACGGCGAGCAGCCGAGCGGTGGCCCGGCGAGACCGCGATCGTCGAGAACGGAGCGCACACCACCTGGTCCGAGCTCGGAGACCGCGCCACCGCGATCGCCCGCGCGCTGATCGGCAGCGGCGTGCGCCCCGGCGACCGGGTCGGGCTCTGGGCCCCGAACTCGGCCGACTGGATCGCGATCTCGATGGGCGTCTACGCGGCCGGCGCGATCCTCGCCCCGGTCAACACCCGTTTCACCGGGGCGGAGGCCGCCCGGGTGTTACGGACCGCCGGAGCCCGGTTCCTGTTCACCGTCGATGATTTCCTCGGAGCCGACTATTCCCGGGCGCTGGAGGTCGACCCGGAACTTCTCGGTTCACTGGACGTCGTCGTCATCACGCGGTTGGAGCAGTTCCTCGGCCGCGGAGCGGGCGTCGACCACACTCCGGCCGAAGCGGCCCTGACCGCGGACGACCCCTCCGACGTGATCTTCACGTCGGGGACCACCGGGCGCCCGAAGGGCGCGCTGCTGACCCACGGGTCGAGCACCCGTACGTACGAGGCCTGGTCGGACGCGGTCGGGCTGCGCCACGGGGACCGGTACCTGGTCGTCTATCCGTTCTTCCACTGCGCCGGCCTCAAATCGGCGGTGCTCGCGTGCGTGCTGCGGGGCGCGACGATCGTGCCGTGCCCGGTCTTCGCCGTCGACACCGTGATGCGCCTGGTGCGTGACGAGCGGATCACGATGCTGCCGGGGCCGCCGTCGCTCTACCAGTCGCTGCTCGCCGCGGACCTGTCCGGCTACGACCGCTCGTCGCTGCGGCTGGCGGTGACGGGGGCGGCCGCCGTGCCGGTGGAGCTGGTGCGCCGGATGCGCGACGAGCTCGGGTTCGCGTCGGTCGTGACCGCGTACGGGCTGACCGAGACCACCGGCACGGTCACGGCGTGCCGGCACGACGACCCGATCGAGGTCGTCGCCCACACCAGCGGCCGGCCGATCCCGGGCATGGAGGTGCGGATCGTCGACACCGCGGGCGCGCCGGTGCCGGTGGGGGCACCGGGGGAGGTGCTCGCCCGCGGCTTCGCGGTCATGCGCGGCTACTACGGCGATGCCGACGCCACCAGCGCGGCGATCGACGCCGACGGCTGGCTGCGCACCGGCGACATCGGGGTGCTGGACGCGGCCGGGAACCTGCGGATCACCGACCGGATCAAGGACATGTTCATCGTCGGGGGGTTCAACGCCTACCCGGCCGAGATCGAGAACGTGCTGCTCGAGCACCCCGGCATCGCGGCCGCGGCGGTCGTGGGCACGCCCGACGAGCGGCTCGGCGAGGTGGGGTACGCGTTCGTGGTGCCGCGCGCGGGGGCCGACCCCGGCGACGTGCTCGGGTGGTGCCGGGGCCGGATGGCCAACTACAAGGTGCCGCGCTACCTGCGGATCGTGGACGCGCTGCCGCTCAACCGGATGGGCAAGGTCGAGAAGATCGAGCTGCGGAGGCGCGCCCGTGGTGAATGAGAAGGTCTACATCCACGAGTTCGTCGACATCATCGGCCACCACCGCGCGGACTACCTGCACCACATGACCGCGAACTGGAGCCCGATCGCCCAGGAGGAGCGCGACCAGCTCTGTTACGGCGTCTGGGGGATCGTCGGGACGACCCGGGACTGGCCGTCGGTGCTCAACCTGTGGGAGGAGGACGGCTTCGACGGGATGGCCTCGTCGTTCCGGCACGAGTTGCGGGGCGGGGGTCTCCAGGATCCGCAACTGGCGCACTGGTGGGCCGAGGCGGCGAAGTTCCGGTCGCACGGCACCGACCGGCTGCTGGTGCCGGCCCCGTGGACACGCACGATCACCGAACTGTGCGCCGACGGCGTACGGGGCGAGACGTACGCGCACGAGCAGTTCACGTGCGCGCCGGGGGGTGCGCCGGCGCTGCTGGAGCGCGCGGCGGCGTCGTCGTCCCTGCTGGAGGAGTTCGGCTGGGTGCTCGCCGGGGCGTGGGAGACCGCGATGACCGGCGGGTCGGAGATCTTCCTGCTCTGGGCCATCCCGACCTGGGAGCAGTGGGCCGCCGCCGAGCAGGCCGAGCGGGCCGACTCGGCGCTGGGGCGCTGGCGGCGCGCGTTCTACCCGCGCACGACATCGGCGCACCGGTTCCTGCTGGTCGACGCCGAGCTGAGTCCGTTCCGGACCGGGCGGCAGCCGACCCGCGCTGACCGCCGCAGCGAGTGGAAGGAGTCGTCATGACTGTTGTCGAAACCGGTGGGTCGGCCATCCCGGGCATCGTCGACGTCGACGCCCACGTGGTGGAGCCCGCGGACCTCTGGACGTCGCGCCTGCCGGCGAAGTATCGCGACGTGGGGCCGCACATCGTCTACCTCCCCGGCGGGAAGCCGAAGCTCGACGGCGGGATGTACGTCGAGGAGCCCGGCACCGAGGGGCCCGACGTGGCCTGGTGGTTCTACGAGGACCACAAGTACTCGATCAAGCGCCTGATCGCCGCGGCCGGGTTCCCGGCCGACGAGATCACGATGGACGGCGTCACGTACGAGCAGATGCGTCGCGGCTGCTGGGATCCGGCCGCGCGGATCGCCGACAACGCGGCCAACGGCGTCGAGGCGCAGATGTGCTTCCCGAACTACCCGCGGTTCGCGGGGCAGATCTTCCTGCGGGGCGCGGACAAGGATCTGTCGCTGCTGTGCGTGCGGGCCTACAACGACTGGATGGTCGAGGAGTGGTGCGGCGGGTCGGCCGGGCGTCTCGTCCCACTCTGCCTGGTCCCGCTGTGGGACGCCGAGCTGGCGGCCGAGGAGGTGCGGCGCAACGCGGCCCGCGGGGTGAAAGCGGTGGCGTTCAGCGAGATCCCGGCCTACCTGGGGCTACCGAGCATCCACAGCGGGTACTGGGATCCGTTCTTCACCGCGTGCGCCGAGACCGGGACGGTCGTGTGCATGCACATCGGTTCGGGCACGAAGACGCCGAACACGTCGAAGGACGCCCCGGACGCGGTGGCGTCGACGATCATCTTCGGCAACTCGGTCGCGAGCCTCACCGACTTCCTGTTCTCCGGCGTGCTGCACCGGTTCCCCACCTTGCGCCTGATGTACGCGGAGTGCCAGATCGGCTGGGTCCCGTACCTGCTCGAGCGGGTGGACGACGTCTGGGAGACGCACAAGGGCTGGAGCAACTCGCAGCTCAACTGCCCGGAGCTGCCGTCCTCGTACTACTTCCGGCAGGTCTCGGCGTGTTTCTTCAAGGACCGGGTCGGGATCGACCTGATCGAGCGGGTGGGGGTCGACAACATCCTGTTCGAGACCGACTACCCGCACCAGGACGGGACCTGGCCGGCGTCGATCACCGCGGCCGAGGAGCAGTTCGGGCACCTGCCGCCGGAGCAGATCCGCAAGATCGCACGGGGCAACGCGATCCGCCTGTTCGAGCTCCCGCTGGAGCCCTAGGCGATGACGCCGTCGGCCCGCAGCGACGCGAGGGTCGCGGCGTCCAGGCCCAGGACCTCCGAGGTGTGCTCGCCCAGGTAGGGCGGGCGGGCCTCCTCGGGGGCCTGGACGCCCGACATCCTGATCGGGTTACCGGCGACCAGCACGGGTTGGTCGACGCCGTCGGGACGGGCGATCTCCACGAGCATGTTCCGGGCCCGGACGTGGGGATCGGTGACCACGTCCCCGGGGCGGTAGCACGGGGCGGCGACCAGCCCGGCCCCGGCGAGGCGCTCGGCGGCGTCGCGCATGCCGTACGGGGCCGCCCAGTCCTCCACGGCCGGCCGGATCGTGTCGGCCCAGCGGTCGTGCCAGCCCCACCCGTCGGCGAACCGCTCGTCGCCGATCCACTCCGGCCGCCCCAGCAGCCGTGCCAGCCGCTCGAACTGGTGCGGGCGGCTGACCTGCAGCACGCACCACCCGTCGTGGCAGTGGAACGACGTGAGCAGGTACGGCACCCGCGTCTCGACGTCGGGCTCGCGGCGCAGCCCCATCGACCAGAAGTTCGTCACGATGTCGGAGATCGAGAGCATCGCGTCGAGCATGGCGACGTCGACGAGCTGACCCCGGCCGGTCAGCTCCCGGTGGCGGAGCGCGGCGAGCACCCCGATGACGCCGAACAGCCCGGCGCCGGTGTCGCCGAGGCCACCCATCGGGTTGAGCACCGGCGGCTGGTTCGGCCGGCGCGCGTACTCGTAGGCGCCGCACATCGCCTCGGCGACGCTCGCGTAGGCCGGCCACCGCTCGTACGGCGAGTCCTTCCCGAACCCGGTGACGCTCAGATAGATGAGCCTCGGGTGGCGGACGGCGTCGTACCCCAGCCCGAGGCGGTCGGCGCGGCCCGGGCCGAGGTTCTCGGCCACCACGTCGAAGCTCCCGGCCAGCCCGCGCACGAGGTCGCGCCCGCGCGGGTCCTTCAGGTCGACCGCGAGGCTGCGCTTGCCGCTGCCGTAACGCAGGAACGTGGCGCCGGCGCGGCGGCCGGAGCCGTCGACCATCGCGGGCTGGGCCGCGCGGCCGGACTCGCCGGTGAGCGGTTCGACCTTCACGACGTCGGCGCCGAGGCGGGCCAGCAGCTGGGTGGCGAACGGCACCGCCTGCATCTGTTCCAGGGCCAGGACGCGGATACCCGAGAGCGGCATCATAAATAAAATATACAGAACTCAGGGCCGGGAGCGGACGTGTTCGCGCAGACGCGCGACGGTCTCGCGGAAGTGCGGCTGGGCCACCGACCACTCCTGGGCGGCGAGCTCGACCGCGGCGGCGTCGGCCGGGTCGCGCAGGCCGCGGGAGGCCCGCAACGTGGCCTTGGTCAGGCGGACCAGCTCGGGGGAGCGGCCGGCCACCCGTTCGGCGAACGTGTCGGCGAGCGTCGGCAGGGCGGCGTCCGGGACGCAGCGCCAGGCCAGGCCGTGGGCCACGGCCTCGGGGCCGGTGAGCACGTCACCGCAGAGCACCAGCGCCGCCGCGCCCTGCTCGCCGATCCGCCGCGACAGCCGCCACAGGTGCCCTCCGCCCGGGTGGATGCCCACGTCGAGGAACCGCGGATCGAACCGGGCGCTCTCCCCGGCGAGGACGACGTCGCAGGCCAGCGGTAGGTTGACGCCGGCGCCGATGGCCGGGCCCTCGACCGCGGCGATCGTCGGCACCGGAGCGTCCGCGAGCGCGGTGAACCCGGCGTACGACGCCGCCAGCGGGGACGTGCGGTCGGCCAGCCCGTCCAGCGACCCGCCCGCGCAGAACACCGGCGGTTCGGCGTCCAGCACGAGCACACGGGCGCCCTCGGCCAGCAGTGCGCGCACCCCGGCGGCCAGTTCGTCGCTGAGCCGGCGGCTGAGCGCGTTGCGGTGGGCGGGATCGGCGAGCGTGAGGCGGCCGACGCCGCGGATCAGTGACGTCCGAACGGTGGGCACGGGCGCGCCTCCAGCCTGCTCAATACGTATGGAATAATGTATATCGGAGTTGGGGCACGAGGAGGTCGTGATCGTCACGCGAGCAGAGGTGGGAGCATCCGGCGTGGAGTTCGTCGCCGACGAGGCCGGTGGTCTCTCCCGCCCCACCAGTGCGCAGCAGGTGGCCGCCCACATCCGGCGGATGATCTTCGATCAGCGGCTCCGGGCCGGCGAGCGGGTCCCGCAGGACGAGATCGCCGCCGAGCTGCGGGTCAGCCGGGTCCCGGTGCGCGAGGCGGTCATCGCGCTGGACCGGGAGGGGTGGGTCACGTCCCGCCCGCACCTCGGGGCGTTCGTCAACGGGCTGGACGAGAACTCGGTCCGCGACCACTACGAGCTGCTCGGGCTGATGTACGGGCTGGCCGCGCGGCGCGCGGTGGAGCGCGGCACCGAGGAGGGCATCGCCGCGCTCGCCGAGACCGCCAAGGAACTGCAGGCCACGAACGACGCGGACGCGTTCGCCGCGCTGAACACCACGTTCCTGCGCCAGGTGCTGGTGCTGGCCTCCTCGCGGCGGATCAGCGCGGTCGCGCGCGTGATCACCACGAACATCGTGCCCGGGAACTTCTTCGCCCAGGTGCCGGGCGTGATCCGTATCCACAAGCGGGGCATGCGCGCGATCGTGAAGGCGCTCAAGGCCGGCGACGGCACCGGCGCCGAGGCGGCCTTCGTCGACCTGCTCCGGGCCGAGACCGACAGCGTCGTTTCTCTCCTGGAACAGCGCGGCCTACTGTCCTAGCAGCGCCGCGACCTGTGCGTCGGAGTAGCCGGCGACGTCGCGGAGGACGGTCTCGGTGTCGGCGCCCAGTGCCGGGGCGGTCGTGGGGCCGGGTAGGTCCAGATCGGGGAAGCGGATCGGGCTCGGCATCATCTCGGTGCCGGTGGCCGCCGCGTCCGTCCAGGGCATCCGTTCGACGAACTGCGGGTCGTCGCCGACCGTCCGGGGCGTGTTCACCGGGGCCAGCGGCACGTCCGCGGTGACCCCCAGCTCCACCCACTCCCACGTGGTACGCCGGGCGAACAGCGCGGTCAGCGTGCGCCGCAGCGCCACGTCGCCCGCCGCGTGGTTCGCGATCTCCCGCGTGTCGGTCTCGTCGATCAGCTCCGGGCACCCGGCCGCGTGGCAGAAGTTGCGCCAGAACCTGTTCTCGGACGCCATCAGCAGCACGTGTCCGTCGGCGGTCGCGTACAGCTGGTAGCGGACGCTCTCCCGCATGCCGCCGGTGCCCGGAGCGCGCCGCCGGAGCCCGTCGGCGGGGTTGCCGGTGACCTCGTCCGCGGGGCGCCGGTACGCGCGCCACCCCTCGATCCGGAGCCAGTCGAACGCGGCGGCCGCGTCCGACTGCGCGACCTCCACCCGGGCCCCGACGCCGGTCGCGCGGGCCCGCAGCACCGCGGCGAGGATCCCCAGCGCCCCGAACAGCGGCCCGGCCGTGATGCCGATCGACACGTGGTCGGGAATCGTGGGGAACCCGTCGGCGTCGGTCTCCGGCGCGACCACGCCGGCCCAGGTGTCGAACGCGATCCCGTGGCTGGCCAGGCCGGCCAGCGGCCCGGTGGTGCCGAACCCGCTCACGGTCGCGAACACCAGCGCGGGGTTCACCGCGCGCAGGGCGTCGAACCCGAGCCCGCGCCGCGCGAGGCCGCCGGGCCGCATCGCCTCCACGACGACGTCGGAGCGGGCCGCGAGCGCGGTGAACGCGGCCACCCCGGACGGTTCGCGCAGGTCCAGGACGACGCTGCGCTTGCCCCGGTTGAGGTGGAGGTGCATCAGCGAGACCCCGTCGACGATCGGCCACGCCATGCCGCGCACGTAGTCACCGCCCGGTGGCTCGACCTTGATCACCTCGGCCCCCAGGTCGGCGAGGTGGGTGGTGACCGCGGCCGGACCGAGGATCGAGCACTCGAGGATCCGCAGGCCGTGCAGGGGAGCATCAGGCACGCTCAGATTATATACAGTATTAAAGATCTGAACCGAATCAAGACGTCGGACCAGTTGACCGTGGGTAGAACCGGTTCTAGTATTTCCGCCACGTTGTCCTGTGTACTCCGTCCGGACATCGAACTGTGGGCCCGAAGCGCCCGGCTCCAGCACGACGCTCCTCCCGCCAGCTACGTATCTGGATCAACGGCGATCGGATGGTGTCCCCATGACCGCTGCACCCGACCCGGTGACGTCCGAGCGCCAAGCGCCCTCGGACGCGCCTACCGCGCCGGTGGCGCCGCCGGTCCTCCCGGACCACGCTCCCGAGCGTGCGCAGGGGGAGCCGCCACGCTCCCGTCGCCTGCTCCGGCTCGCGCTGATCGGTGCCGGGATCTTCCTTCTCGTGGTCGGCATCCTGCTGCCGCTCTACGTCTATCCCCGGGTCGCCGTCCTCCCGGCCGATCCCCAGACCGAGCAGATCCTCAAGGGCGGCGACGCCACCGTGCTGATGCCCGACATGGACGCGCCGGCCGGAGCGACGGTGCTCACCGGCGTCGACGTGACCGCGCGGAACTTCGTCTCCCGGGCGACCGGTGTCGACAACGACGGCGACGACAACGTCTGGGACATCGCGACCCGGATCGAGGTCGACGGGCGCGGGCTGCTGCAGGCCCGGGTCGAGCGGCTCTCGATCGACCCCCGTACCGGCGAGTCCACGAACTGCTGCGGCGACCGCGTCGTCACCGACGAGGCGGAGCCCGACGGCAAGGAACTCCGCCACGAGGGCTACTACACGTTCCCGCTCGACACCCAGAAGAAGTCGTACCAGATCTGGGACGTCAACCTCGAGCGCGCGACGACGGCCGAGTACGTCGGCGAGTCGACGAAGGACGGCCTGGACGTCTACGTGTTCCGCAAGGCCGTCCCGCTGCAGAGGATCGGGTCGAGGGAACTGCCGGGCGCGCTGTTCGACTCCAGTGCACCGGGCCTCGACGCCGAATCCTGGTACGCCAGCACCCGGACGTACTGGATCGAGCCGAACTCCGGTGACGTGATCGGCATCCGCGAGGAGATCACACAGCAGTACACCGCGAACGGCAAGACCGTGACCGCGTTCGAGGCGAAGATGGACAGCGTCCGCAACGCCGACGACCGGCTCGAGCGGGCCGAGCAGGCGCAGAGTCTGCTGCCGTGGCTGCGCGGCCGGGCCTCGATCGTGCTGGTGGTGCTCGGGCTGATCCTCTTCGTCGCCGCGGTGCTGGTCGGGCGCCCGGTCCGGCCGCGCCGCCGGACGTCGGCGCACTGAGGCCGCTAGCTCTTCCCGGCCTGCTCGTCCCGCAAGCGCGGGACGAGCAGGTCGACGAACTTGTCGGCGATGCGGTGGATCTCGCCGACGTCGCCGCCGCGATAGATCGCGTGGGTCAGCCGCGACGTGATGAGCGCCCACAGCATCGTCGCGGCGTCGTCGGCGGGGGCCCGGCCCAGCACCGCGACCTCCGCGGCGAGCGCGTCCCGGGCGTCGCGGGCGAACTCGGTGAGCAGCTCCCGCGCGTTGGGGTCGGCGCTGCTCTGCAGCGTGACGTGGGCCCGGTAGAACTGCGGCTGCCGCTCGTAGGCGGTGATCACGCCGTGCACCCGGGCGCGCACGCGCGTCTCCGGCGACGCGCCGGAGGCCGCGAACGCCGACCGGCTGCCCCAATCGGTCACCACCGCCGCGTACAGGTGCTCTTTCGACGAGAAGCAGCGGTACAGCGTGCCGAGGGCGACCCCGGCGCGCTGGGCGACGTCGCGCATCTGGATGGCCTCGTACTCCTGCTCCTCCAGGGACTCCCGGGCCGCGCGCAGGATCCGGTCCCGGCGCTCGACCTGCCACGACGACGTCGTCACGCGCGCACCTCCAAGGCGGGGCTGCGTATTGTATATAATCTCAGCGCACCTAGGAGCCGCCGATGCGTGTCTTCACTACTCCGGACGAACTCGAGCGGGCCGTCGGCACCGAACTCGGTACCGGCGACTGGTGGGAGATCACGCAGGAACGCGTCGATCGGTTCGCCGACGCGACCGACGACCACCAGTGGATCCACGTGGACCCCGAACGGGCGAAGGCCGGCCCGTTCGGCGCGCCGATCGCCCACGGTTACCTGACGGCCGCGCTGCTGCCCGCGATGATGCGCGGGATCTACCGGGTCGAGGCGCGGATGGCCGTCAACTACGGCCTCAACAGACTGCGCTTCCCGGCGCCGGTGCGGGTCGGTGCGTCGATCCGCGCGGTCGTGCGCCTGATCGAGGTCACGAAGGTCGGCGACGCTCTCCAGGTCGTGTCGTCGGTCACCGTCGAGCTCAAAGGCGAGCCGAAACCCGCGGTGGTCGCCGAGACCGTGGGACGGTTCTACCTGTGAACCCCCGTGAGGCAGTGATCTGCGCGCCGCTGCGTACCCCGGTCGGGCGCTACGGCGGCGTGCTGAAGGACGTGCCGGCCGCGACGCTCGGTGCGACCGTGATCCGCGCCCTGCTCACACGCACCGGGCTGCCCGCCGGGTCGGTGGACGACGTCGTCCTCGGCCAGTGCTACCCCAACGGGGAGGCGCCGGCGATCGGCCGCGTCGCCGCGCTCGACGCCGGGCTGCCGGTCGAGGTCGGCGGGGCCCAGGTCGACCGGCGCTGCGGCTCGGGCCTGCAGGCCGTGCTCTGGGCCGCGATGCAGGTGCAGACCGGTGCCGCGGACGTCGTGCTGGCCGGCGGTGCCGAGAGCATGAGCCAGGTGGAGTTCTACTCGACGGCCGCCCGCTGGGGCGCCGCCGGCGACCAGTTGGTGTTCTCCGACCGGCTGGCCCGGGCCCGGGTCACCGCCGGCGGCGAGCTCTACCCGGTGCCGGGCGGGATGCTGGAGACCGCCGAGAACCTGCGCCGCGAGTACGACATCTCCCGCCGTGAGCAGGACGAGTACGCGCTGCGCTCGCACGAGCGGGCGGTGGCGGCCCAGCGGGACGGGCGCTTCGCGGCCGAGATCGTGCCGGTCACGCTCCCCGGCGGCGCGGTCGTCGACACCGACGAACACCCGCGTGCCGACTCGTCGCTGGAGAAGCTGGGGAAGCTGCGCCCGGTGCTCGGCCGCACCGATCCCGGCGCGACCGTCACCGCGGGCAACGCCAGCGGGCAGAACGACGGCGCGGCCCTGTGCGTGGTGCTCACCCGGGAGAAGGCCGACGAGTATGGGCTGCGCCCGCTGGCGCGGCTGGTCTCCTGGGCCGTCGCCGGGGTGCCGCCGAAGACGATGGGCATCGGGCCGGTGCCGGCCGTCGCGAAGACGCTCGGCCGCGCGGACGTGGCGCTCCGCGACGTCGACCTGATCGAGCTGAACGAGGCGTTCGCGAGCCAGGTGCTGGCCTGCACCAGGGCCTGGGGGTTCGGCGACGCCGACTTCGAGCGCTTCAACGTCAACGGGTCGGGGATCTCGCTGGGCCACCCGGTCGGCGCGACCGGCGGACGCATCCTGGCCACGATGCTGCACGAACTCGACCGCCGCGACGCGCGTTACGGCCTGGAGACGATGTGCATCGGCGGGGGCCAGGGGCTGGCGGCTCTGTTCGAGCGTGTGACGTAGCTCACCGAGTGTCCGAACGGGACCCTAGTTCGGTGAATCTGCCCTAAGAAACAGGATTCTACTTATACTGACGAGTAAGTTACTGGGACAGTAGTGAGAGGAGGTGGATGTGCGAATCGCCTTGCTCTCGTACCGTAGTAAAGCGCACTGCGGCGGCCAGGGAGTGTACGTCCGGTATCTGAGTCGTGGACTGGTGGAGCTGGGCCACGAGGTGGAGGTCTTCTCCGGCCAACCCTATCCGGAGGACCTCGACCCGCGGGTGAAGCTCACCGCGGTGCCCAGCCTGGACATGTTCGGCGGACCCGACTTCCCGCGCAAAGTGCGGTTCCGGGACTTCCGTGATCGGTACGACGTTCTGGAATTCGTAACTACCAAAACCGGGACATTCGCCGAACCGCTCGCGTTCGGGGCGCGAATCGCGCATCTGATGAAGACGCGGGCCGCCGACTTCGACGTCGTCCACGACAACCAGTCGCTCGGCTACGGGCTGCTGACGCTCGCGCGCCGCGGGGTGCCGCTGGTCGCGACGATCCACCACCCGATCAGCCGGGACCGGCGGGTCGAGCTGGACGCCGCCCGGTTACGCAAGAAGTACGGGATCCTGCGCTGGTACGGGTTCGTGAAGATGCAGGCCCGGGTCGCCCGGCGGCTCCCGGTGCTGGTCGGCGTGTCCGACGTCGCCACCGCCGACACGATCACCGACTTCCGCATCGACCCGGCGCGCTTCCGGGTCGTGCCGCTCGGCGTCGACACCGACGTCTTCCGCCCCGCCGGGCCGCGCGTCCCCGGCCGCATCGTCGCGATCGCCAGCGCCGACCGGCCGCTCAAGGGCGTCGCCCACCTGCTCGACGCGGTCGCCAAGCTGCGCGTCGACCACGCGGTCGAGCTGCAGCTGGTCTCGGCGCTGGAGCCCGGCGGCGCCACCGAGCAGCGGATCGCCGAGCTCGGGCTCACCGACTGCGTCACGGTCCGCACCGGCCTCTCCGACGCCGACCTGGCGGCGCTGCTGGCCAGCGCCGAGGTCATGTGCGTGCCGTCGCTCTACGAGGGTTTCTCGCTGCCGACCGTCGAGGCGCTCTCCTGCGGCACCCCGGTCGTGGCCAGCCGGGCGGGCGCGCTGCCCGAGGTCGTCGGGGACGCCGGGGTGCTGGTGCCGCCGGGGGACGCGGGCGCGCTGGTGACCGCGATCGACGGTCTCCTGGCCTCGCCGGAGGAACGCGAGCGGCTCAGCGCCGCCGGCCGCGCCCGCGCGGAGGAACGGTTCAGCTGGATCTCGGTGGCACGGGCCACGGTCCGGGCCTACGAGGACGCCAGGGGAGACGCGAAGTGCTGACGGTGGATTTCGACCGGCTGCGGGTCGGCCGGCGCACCCGTTTCATCGATGTCGGCGCCGGCGGCGGGCGGCACTCGTACGAGGCGCTGCGCCGCGGGGCCGAGGTGATCGCGTTCGATCTGGACGAGATCGAGCTCAAGAGCGTCGCGGACATGTTCGCGGCGATGGAGGAGGCCGGCGAGGTGCCGCCGGGCGGTTCCGGTGCGGTGCAGCCCGGAAACGTCCTGGAGATGCCGTACGAGGACGGTCACTTCGACGTCGTCCTGGCCTCCGAGATCCTCGAGCACGTACCTGAGGACGACGCCGCGATCGCCGAGCTGGTGCGCATCCTCGCCCCGGGCGGAACGCTCGCGGTGACCGTGCCGCGCTGGCTGCCGGAGCGGATCTGCTGGGCGCTGTCCGACGAGTACCACGCGAACGAGGGCGGTCACATCCGGATCTACCGGGCCGACTCGCTGGAGCGCAAGCTCGTCGACGCCGGGCTGGTCGCGACCCACCGGCACCACGCGCACGCGCTGCACTCGCCGTACTGGTGGCTCAAGTGCGCGGTCGGCTCGTCGAAGGACGACCACCCGGCGGTGCAGGCCTACCACAAGCTGCTGGTCTGGGACCTGATGAGCAAACCGGCCGTGACGCAGGTCGCCGAGCAGGTGCTCAACCCGCTGATCGGCAAGAGCGTCGCGCTGTACTTCCAGAAGCCGGTCTCGGCATGACCGTGCCCGCGGTCGACGGCGTGTTCTCGACCGAACAGTGCGTCCGGACGGCGTCGGCGATCGCGGGCACCCAGCAGGAGTCCGGCGCGCTGCCGTGGTTCCCCGGCGGTCACACCGACCCGTGGGACCACGTGCAGAGCGCGATGGGGCTGTCGGCCGCGGGCTTCCTGGAGCCGGCCGCGCGGGCCTACGAGTGGTGCCGCCGCGCCCAGCGGCCGGACGGGACCTGGGCCGAGAAGTACGTCGGTGACGAGATCACCGACCCGAGCATCGACACGAACTTCTGCGCCTACGTGGCGACCGGCGTCTGGCACCACTGGACGATCACCGGGGACCGCGGCTTCGCCGACCGGATGTGGCCGGTGGTGCGCGACGCGATCGACGCGGTGCTGCGCCTGCAGTCGCCCGGCGGCGAGATCCCCTGGGGCCGCGACGCGGGCGGGGCGTCACGTACCGAGGTGCTGCTCACCGGCAACGCGAGCATGCACCTGAGCCTGCGGTGCGCGGTCGCGCTGGCCGAGCTGGCCGGCGAGGTCGTACCGGAGTGGGAGCTGGCCGCCGCCCGCCTGCGTCACGCGCTGGACTCCCACCCGGAGCGGTTCGCCGACAAGAGCCGCTACTCGATGGACTGGTACTAC
The DNA here is from genome assembly GCF_000585375.1 of Cryptosporangium arvum DSM 44712. NCBI lineage: Bacteria > Bacillati > Actinomycetota > Actinomycetes > Cryptosporangiales > Cryptosporangiaceae > Cryptosporangium > Cryptosporangium arvum. The sequence goes on along the minus strand of NZ_KK073874.1, from coordinate 5,573,017 downwards.
CCGATCCTCGGCGGCTCGCTGGGGGCGTCGGAGGCGTCCGCGCGGCTGGCCGCCCGGTGGGACGACTTCGTCGTCCCCGGCCTGGGCATCCGCTGCGTCGCCGACCAGCCGTGGGTGACCGGCGCGGAGACCTGCGAGCTCGTTCTGGCGCTCGACGCGCTCGGCCGGAAGGACGACGCGCTGGAGCAGTTCAGCGCGATGCAACACCTGCGGGAAGCCGACGGTTCGTACTGGACCGGCTACGTCTACCCCGACGCGACCCGCTGGCCGGTCGAGCAGACGGCGTGGACCGCGGCGACCGTGATCCTCGCCGCCGACGCGCTGTCGCGCACCACGCCGGCCAGCGGACTGTTCCGCGGCGAAGGACTCCCACCCGGTGTTCTGGAAGGAACGTGCTCATGCCCGGCGAATCTGTGACCTTCCCCGGTGAGCTGGCTGCGCTCGCGGAGTCGGTGAAGGGCTTCATGCCGGCCGACGAAGGGCTCGCGCTGCACGCGGCGGCGCTGGCCCACCTCGGCGACGGCGTCGCGGTGGAGATCGGCACGTACTGCGGCAAGTCGAGCATCTACCTGGGGCACGCCGCGTCGCTGACCGGCGGCACGGTCGTCACGATCGACCACCACCGCGGCTCCGAGGAGCACCAGGAGGGCTGGGAGTACCACGACCGGTCGCTCGTGGACTCGACCGGGCGGCTCGACACGTTGCCGGAGTTGCGCCGCACGCTGGCCGCGGCCCGCCTGGAGCACGTCGTGACGCCGATCGTCGGCCGCTCGGTCGACGTCGCCCGGTGGTGGGCGCACCCGGTCGACCTGCTGTTCATCGACGGCGGCCACACCGACGAGGCGGCCCGCGCCGACCTGCGCGGCTGGGCGCCCTGGGTGCGGGCGGGCGGCGCGCTGGTGATCCACGACGTGTTCCCGGACCCGGCCGACGGCGGGCAGGCGCCGTACCGCATCTACCGCGAGGCGATCGACGGGGGAGCGTTCGCCGAGGTGAGCGTCACCGGGTCGCTGCGGGTGCTCGAGCGGCTGAGCTAGCCCGTCGGCAGTCCCTTCCAGGCTGTTGACCGTGTAAAAATCTATAACTAGAGTCCGGTCCCAGTTCCGGATACACCCGTCACCCGATCGACACGTGTCCGGGCTCTCGGTCGCCCCGTCGTGTCGCCGCGTCTCCGTTCCACCCCGCGCCCGCCGTCACCTTCCGGCGCGGGGGCTCACCGCTTCGGGCGAGTACCTGCCGGGACCCCACGGTCGTGTCGACCTACGGAAGGCTCCCCATGGGCTCGACCGACTCCAGACGTCTGCGCACCGGTCATCTGCTGATCTTCCTGCTCGTCACCCACACGCCGCTGACCCTGCTGTGGGGCGCGGTGCCGGAGACCTACCGCGTCGGGCAGGTCGAGGCGACGCCGCTGGTCTTCGCGTTCTCCGGCGTCGTCCTGCTGGGGTTCGTCTTCGGTTACAGCGGTCTGGCCAAGCGGCTGCGCCATCCGGGCGGCCTGTACGTCCAGGTGGCGCACGGCCTCGGCCGGCCGGTCGGCGTGGGCGCGGCGGCCGCGCTGCTCGTCGTCTACATCGGCATGGTCGCCGGGATGTACGGCTTCTTCGCCGGCGTCCTCAAAGCGTTGACGCAGAGCGTCTTCGGGTACGGCGTGCCGCTCTGGGTGGGGATCGTGCTGTGCGTGACCGCGGGGGCGGTCCTGAGCCGGTTCCGGGCCCGTCAGGTCCTGCCGATCTTCGCGGTGATCCTGGTGCTGCAGCTGGTGACCGTCGTCGTGACGCTCGTCGCGGCGTTCCGCTCGCCCGCCGGTGGGATGGCGTCGTACCAGAGCCTGGAACCCGGCGGCCTGCTCACCGGCACGTTCGGCGTGGCGGTGGTGTTCGCGCTGATGGCGTCGACCGGGACCGAGACGGCGGCCAACTACACCGCGGAGCTGAAGGACCCGGGCCGGTCGTTGCCGCGGGCCACGTACCTGTCGTACGCGATCACGTCCGCGGTCACCGTCGCCGGTGCGGTGGCGATCAGCGTGCTCGTCGGGCCGGTCAACGCGGCCGCGACGGCCCAGCAGGCCGGCCCGGCGCTGTTCCCGCTGCTGGTGGCGCAGGTCGTCGGGCCGCAGGACGCGGTGCTGGTGACCAACGTCCTGATGGCCGTGCTGCTGACCGGGGTGTTCGGCGCGACGGCCGCGCTCCAGGGCGCGCTCGTGCGTCAGCTGGCCGGGCTGGCGCGCGACGGGGTGCTGCCGCCGGCCCTGATCGAACCCGACGTCAAGGGCAGGCGCCCGCTGCTGCTCCACTTCGCGCACCCGGCCGTCGGCGGCTGCGTGGCGCTGTTCCTCGGCGACCGCACGACCGGCGCGCTCGAGCCCTGGGTGCTGATCGGGTCCACGCTCGGGGTGATCGGGATGCTGGGGCTCGCGTCGCTGTCGGCCACGGTGTGGTTCCTGCGCGGCGAGGCCGACGAGACGGGGTTCTTCGGCTGGGAGGGGCAGGTCGTCGCGGCCGCGTTCTCCGCGCTGACGCTGGGTTTGATCGTGGCGTACGGGCTCACCCACGTGCCCGCGCTGAACCCGGAGGGGTCCGGCGGGACGTGGCCGGTGGCCGCGCTGGTGTTCGTGCCGTTCGGGTTCGGGGTGATCGGGGCGCTGGTGCTGCGTGAGACGCGGCCGTCGGTGTACGCGATGATCGGACGCTCGGGGATGGACGCTCCGGTCGTGAGGCCGATGGCGGCTCCGACGGCGCCGCCGACGATCGCGGTCCCGGTGTCGGGCGGGGTTCCGGTGTCGGAGGGGGTTCCGGTGCCGGGCGGGGTGTCGGTGTCGGGCGGGGTTTCGGATCGGGGCGGGGTTTCGGACCGGGACCGGGCGACGCATCCGGCTTCGGCGGGGTTCGTTCCGGGTGATTCTCGGGTGGGGGATTTGGGGCAGTTGGGGGAGGACGAGCGGGCGCGGGTTGCTCCTGGGTATGCGCAGGCGGTGGGTGGGCCTTTGATGGCGGGGGATGCGGTTGTTGGAGGGCGGGTGGGCTCGCCGTCCGCGCCGCCGCCGGGGGTTCGTTCCGGGGGGTTTGAGGGCTTCGAGACGCCGGGGGGTTCGCCGTACGCGGTGCCGCCGGGTGAGGTGGTGCCTGGGGTGTGGCATCGGCCGGACAGGGCGCCCGTCGTGGAGCCTTGGGTCGGGGCGGTCGGGGCGGTCGGGGAGACCGGTGCGGCTGGGGCCGCTGGGGCCGCTGGGGCCGCTGGGGCCGCTGGGGCGGCCGGGGTGGTCGGGCCCGGACCTTGGGTCGGGGGGCCCGATTCCGGGCCGTGGGTCGGGGGGCCTGGACCGGGGGCAGGGACGGTTGGTTCCGGGGCGCGCGGCGGGGCGGTTGGTTCCGGGGCGCGGCGGTTGGCGGGGCCGGTGCGTGCCGACGGCGGGAACCATCCGTGGCCGGGGCAGCCGGAGATCGTTCCGGAAGACGCGCCCCAGCAGCATCCGGCGACCCGAGCGCAGCGACCGGACATCCCGGCCCAGCGACCCGCACCCGAGTACGACTGGTGGACCTCGCAGCACCAACCGCCCGCACCATGAGCGACGATTCCGTTGATTCGGCGCGTCCGCCCTGCCACCCTGCCTCCATGGTGGACTCGAACGCCCGGCTGACCGGGAAGACAGCAGTGGTCACCGGCGCCGCGAACGGCATCGGTGCCGCCGTGGCCCGTCGCTTCGTCGCCGAGGGCGCGCACGTGGTGGGCGGTGACATCGACGACGCCGGCCTCGCCGCGCTGAGCGCCGAACTCGGCGAGAGCTTCGCCGCCCGGCACACCGACGTCACCGTCGAGGACGACGTCCACGCGCTGGTGTCGTCCGCGACCGAGCACTTCGGCGGGCTCGACATCGCGGTCGCGAACGCCGGCGGCGCCACGATCGGCGAGATCACCGAACTGGACGCCACCGAGTGGCGCCGCGTCGTCGACCTGTCCTTGCACGGGGTTTTCCACACCGTGAAGCACGCGGGGCGCGTGCTCCGAGCGGGTGGGGCCATCGTGGCGTTGGCGAGCTTGAATGCGATCCAGCCCGGCCGCGGGATGGCGGCCTACTGCGCGGCGAAGGCCGGGGTGGTCGCGCTGACCGAGGTCGCCGCGCTCGAACTCGGCCCGGCCGGCATCCGGGTCAACGCGGTCGCCCCCGGCCTCGTCCGCACCCCGGCCACCGAACCGCTCTGGGCCCTACCGGGCGCGGTCGAAGAGTACGTCGAGAACACGCCCCTCGGCCGCTTCGCCGCCCCGGAGGAGATCGCCGCGCTGATCCTGTTCCTGGCCTCCGACGAAGCCGGCTTCATCACCGGCAGCGTCCACAGCATCGACGGCGGCGCCCGAACCCGCCGCTACCCCGACCTGATCGCCGTCAGCGAGCGCCTGACCACCCCCACCGAGCCCCTCCCACCCCCGGCCTGACGGGCCCAAGGCCCAGGCGACACCGCCCCGAACGTCCCCGACGCCGAACCCGGCACCACTCCCCATCCCATGAGCCGGCGAGAGTCGGCTCCCTCGCACCGTGCTCCCTCGCACCGTGCTCCCTCGCACCGTGCTCCCTCGCACCGGGCCGAGCCGGGCCGACCGCACTGAGCCGCGCCGAGTTAGGCGCGCGGTGCCATGCATGCCGCGCCGTGCCGTGCCGCGCCATGCCGCGCCGAGTTAGGCGCGCGGTGCTATGCGCGCCGCGCCGCGCCGCGCCGCGCCCGTGCCAGGCCAGGCCGTGCCGGGCTGTCCCCGGGCCGCGCCGTGCCGCACCGCGCTGAACGTGCCGCGCCGGGCTGCGCCGGGCTGCGCCGAACTCGGCGTCAACCGAGCCGAGTCGGGTGTGCCGTGTCGCGCCGTGGTCGTATCGAACTGCGCGCACTGCACCGAGCCGAGCCCGGCTGAGCTGCGTCGCGCCAGGTCGCGCCGCATAGAACTCGGCCAGAAGCCGGCCACGCGCACCGAGTCCACCCGCACTGTGCTGGCCGCACCGAGCAGGGCTGGTCACAGTCGGGCTGGGTGGGCCGAAAATTGCCCGCGCCGCGCCGCGCCGCCCCGTACCGCGGCGGGCGAGGCCGCGCCGTACCGCGGCGGGCCAGCCCGGCCCGTGCCGCACCGCGCGGGGCCAAGCGCGCCGAACCGGACCGAGCGGCGACGAACCGTGCCGGGTCGACCTGGGCCGTGTCATACCGAGCCCGGCCGCGTTGAGCCGTGTCGTGCCGCATCGAGCCCTGCCGCACCGATGTCCCGACCATACCGGTCCGGTGGAGCTGGGGCGCGCCGCTCCGGGCCTCGCGCCAAGCCGAGCAAGGCCAAGACCTAGGCCGTTCCGAGCTGCGCCGCCCCGCGCCTAGCTGCCCCGCCCCGCCCCGCGCCGAACGGCCCCGCCCCGCGCCGCGCCGAACGGTCCCGCCCCGCGCCGAGCGGCGCTGCGCTGCCCCGCGCTGAACGGCGCTGTGCTGCCCCGCGCTGAACGGCGCTGTGCTGCCCCGCGCTGAACGGCGCTGTGCTGCCCCGCGCTGAACGGCGCTGTGCTGCCCCGCGCTGAACGGCGCTGCGCTGCCCCGCGCTGAACGGCGCTGCGCTGCCCCGCGCTGAACGGCGCTGCGCTGCCCCGCGCCGAACGGCGCCGCGCTGCCCCGCGCCGAACGGCGCCGCGCTGCCCCGCGCCGAACGGCGCCGCGCTGCCCCGCGCCGAACGGCGCCGCGCTGCCCCGCGCCGAACGGCGCCGCGCTGCCCCGCGCCGAACGGCGCCGCGCTGCCCCGCGCCGAACGGCGCTGCGCCGTACCCAGCCGCACGCCAAGCCCAACCGGAACCGCGGGGCTGAGCCGCGCCGGGTCGAGTCGCGTCCCGTGGTCGCACCGAGCCGTCTCGGGAAACCGGCTGCGGTAGCCCGGCGCTGGTAACCCCGGCCGCGTCCGCCATCACCGGGTGCAGGCCGCTTCCAGCGCAGCCGGAACGAGCCCGGCCACACCCCGCCCCCTCCGCGAATGAGCCCGACGCGCGCACAGCAACTACGGCACCGCCACTACCAGCCCGGCAGCGATGCGGGCGGCACGAACAGATCCAGCAGGCAGGAACTCCACAGGAACGAACCCGGACACCACCGGCCGGTTAGGGCTGCGGCGCAGGGAACCGGCCGACCCGGCCACCACCTCCGCTCGGAGACGCCTCGACAAGACCACCGGGCCACCCCACCCGCTCAGGTCACCCGCCACCGCGGCGCCTGCTCACGAGACACACTCCAACGTGCCGTGGTCACGGATCGCCTGGCACGCTCGAACCGTCATCGACAAGAACATCGCGTCCGCCGCCGCCGTCCGCTCCACTGCCGCGTACACGCACCCCAGCACCGTGATCACCGGCGCGTGCAGCATGCCCGACCGGTATCCCTCCCGGCAGTCCGCGAGTGAATACCCCGGTACGCCCAGCGCCGTGTGATACGCCTCCACCAGCGAGTCCTCGGCGGCCCGGCGGTCCTCGACCGGGAGGGACAGGGCCACGAAGTACGCCAGGTCCCGGCCCGGGTGCCCCACCGACACCGTCTGCCAGTCGAGCGCCGCCACCTCGGGCGACGTCGGGTGGAACATCAGGTTGTCGAGTCGGTAGTCCCCGTGCACCAGCGAGAACGGGGTCTGGTGGTCGCGCAACCAACGTTCGGTGAGGGCGGCGGCCGCGCGTAGCGTCGACGCGTCGTCCGACGCGAGCTCGGCGCCGAAGCGGTGCACGAACACCTCGGTCGCGTCGCGGTGCAGCGCGCCCAGGAACGCTGCTCCTTCGGCGTCGGCGGGGGCGAGCCAGTCCAGGCCCGAGGCCAGCAGCGGGCTGTTCCAGAACGGGCCGTGCAGGCCGGCCAGGTTGACGACCGCGTCGCGCGCCCGATCCGCCGTGCAGCCGTCGGCCTGGGCGCCCGGGGTGCTCGGCGCCAAGTCCTCCAGCACCAGCGTGAACCGGGTGTGGTCGGGGCTGATCGCGGCGTACCAGCAGCGGGGGAGCCGGGCGTTCACCCGGGCGGCCAGGTGCAGGTAGAAGCCGACCTCCCAGGCGTAGCCCTGGCTGGTCATGCTCCGGTCGGCGCCGGTGCCCATCTTCACCACGACCGAGGCCGGTGCGCCGGAGGAGGTGAGCCACACCCGGTAGCTCGCCCCGATCTGCCCGGTCCCGATCCGCTGCACGCGCACCGCGCTCACGGGGACGTCCAGCACGCGCCCCAGCCAGGACGCGGTCAACGCGTCCGCGCTGTCGGCGATCAGCGACGGATCCGGCTCGACCGGCAACGAGAGCGTCACGCCACCCACCCCGGGTTCGCCGGGTACTCCGGTAACGCCGGCCGGACCGCCCGGTACGCCGAGACCACCGGCGCGAGCTCGTCCGGCGTCGCGCCGTGCAGGATCACCCCGGACACGCCGAGGCCGAACTGGCGGGCGACCTCGGCGGCGCACTCGGCCGGCGACCCGGTCGCCGCCGCCGACAGCCATTCGGACGGGAGCAGCGTCGCGATGTGTTCGAGCTGGTCGGTGCTCGCGCGGTCGTCGATCGCGCCGAGGAAGCTTCCGACGACCGGGTCGGCCCGGAACCGGGTCAGCACCGCGGGATCCCAGTCGTTGATCGCGACCAGCACGTCGCCGTATCCCTGCAGGTACGAGGCGAGCCGCCCGACGGTCTTCTTCAGACGCGCGTCGGCCGGGAGGTGGTCGCCGATCGTCGCGAGCACCGACCAGACCCGGATCGACGCCGGGTCGCGCCCCACCGACTTCGCGCCCCGGGCGATCGCGTCGAGCGCCGTCGAGAGCGCGTGGTCGGAGAAGTAGGTGTGCAGCACGACGCCGTCCGCGATGCGGCCCGCGAGCTCCAGCGTCCGCGGTCCGATCGCGACCAGGACGATCGGGATGTCGAAGTCGAAGTACGACTCCTGGTGCAGATAGGGGTAGGAGCCGGCCGGGCCGTCGTGGCCGAAGATCGCCTCGCCCTTCCACAGCCGGCGCATCAGGCCGGCGAAGTCCTCGAGCTGCACCGAGGTCACCGGGGACAGCCCGATGGCCCGGCTGCGCAGCTCGATGCCGCGGCCCAGCCCGAGCGCGAACCGGCCGCCGGTCAGCGTGTGCATCGACGTCGCCAGGGACGCCGTCAGCAGGGGATGGCGCGTGTTGTGGTTCGTGGCCGCGGTGGCGAGCCCGAGCGTCGACGAGACCGCGCCCATCGCGCCGGCGATCGTGCCCGCCTCCTTGAAGTTGAAGCGTTCGGAGAGGAAGCCGGCACCGAGGCCGAGGGCCTCCGCCGCGGGTACCTCGTGCACCACGTCGCGCGGGCTGCGGGTGTGACCGGCGAGCGTGTAGAAGCCGAGCTCGGTCAGGTTACTCATCGATGAGCCCCCAGACAATATGAAATATACAAAGGGCACGCTAGCACGGCTTGACAGAACTAGAATTTCGTTTCAGAGTGTCGCCATGACGCTTCCGGCCGGGCTGCCCGTGATCGACACGATGATCGGGTTCCCCCATGAGGGGTTCGCCGTCTACGACTTCATCCGCAAGCAGACGAAGGACCAGGCGTCGAAGGACTCGGAGTTCCCGGCCGAGTACATGTTCAAGAACGTGCCGAAGGACCTGCCGACCTCCGACCCGATCGCGGTCACGCTCCACGAGATGGACCGGTTCGGCGTCGAGAAGGGCATGGTCGGGGTCTCCGACGAAACGTCGCAGCTCGCGCTGAAGAAGCACCCGGACCGTTTCATCCCGTCCGGGAGCATCAACGACCCGAACGACGTCGTCGGCAGCGTCCGCGCGATCAAGCGGGAGTACGAGGAGTTCGGCATCCGGGCCACGTCGGCGTTCCCGAGCGGCACGTTCCCCCAGGTGCCGATCGACGACCCGAAGATGTACCCGATCTACGCCACCTGCGTGGAGCTTGGCATCCCGATCTTCGTCTGCGCCGGCGTGCCCGGCCCTCGGCTGAAGTTCGCGCCGCAGGAGGTCAGCCGCATCGACACGGTGATGTTCGACTTCCCCGACCTGGTGTTCGTCACCCGGCACGGCTGCGAGCCGTGGGAGCAGCTCGCGGTGAAGCTGATGCTCAAGTGGCCGAACCTGTACTACTCGACGTCGGCGTTCGCCCCGAAGTACTACCCCAAGGCCGTCGTCGACTTCGCGAACACCCGCGGCGCCGACAAGGTGCTCTACGCCGGCTACTTCCCGATGGGGCTGTCGCTCGAACGCATCTTCCGGGACATGCCGGACGTGCCGTTCAAAGACGAGGTCTGGCCCAAGTTCCTGTACGGCAACGCGGCCCGCCTGCTGGGCCTGTAGAGAGGTGACGACGATGACCGAGCTCCCGTGGACGTTCTTCGACTGCGACAACCACTACTACGAGGCGCTCGACGCGTTCACGCGCCATCTCGAGCCCGAGTACAAGAAGCGCACGATGCAGTGGGCGACGATCAACGGCAGGCAGCGGTTGCTCGTCGGCGGCAAGGTCAACAAGTTCATCCCGAACCCGACCTTCGACCCGGTCGCCGCGCCCGGCGTCATGGACGAGTACTTCCGCGGTCGCAACCCGAAGAGCGCCGACCCGAAGCAGCTGTTCGGCGAGCTGGAGCCGATCCGCGCCGAGTACCGCGACCGGGACGCCCGCCTCGCGTGCATGGACCGCCAGGGCATGGAGGCCTGCATCATGCTGCCGACGCTCGGCGTCGGCATGGAGCAGGCGTTGATCCACGACCTCCCGGCGATGACCGCGGCGTTCCGGGCTTTCAACCGCTGGCTCGACGAGGACTGGGGCTTCGCCTACCAGGGCCGGATCTTCGCCGCCCCGTACATCACGCTCTCCGACCCGGCGAACGCCGTGGCCGAGCTGCAGTGGGCGCTCGAGCGCGACGCGCGGTTCGTCGTCATGGTCGGTGGGCCGGTGACGACCGCGCTCGGGTCACGCGCTCCCGGCGACCCGATGTTCGACGGGTTCTGGCAGCTCGCGAACGACTCCGGTATCACCGTGCTCTACCACGGCGGCGAGTCGCCGTACACGAGGTACCTCAAGGACTGGGGCGAGAACGACTTCACCGAGGCGTTCCGGGCCAATGCGTTCCGCGGTCTGGTGAGCGCCAACCCGCTCCAGGACACGATCGCCTCGCACCTGGCGCTCGGCCTGTTCGCCCGCTTCCCGAACCTGCGCGTGGCGTCGATCGAGGTCGGTTCGGACTGGGTGTTCCACCTGTTCGAGAAGCTCACGAAGTCCTACGGGCAGGTACCGCACCTCTACCCGGAGGACCCGCGCGAGACGCTGAAGCGGCACGTGTGGGTCTCGCCGTTCTACGAGGACGAGCTGGCCAGCCTGCTGCGCCTGATCGGCGCCGAGCACATCCTGATGGGCTCGGACTACCCGCACGTCGAGGGGCTCGCCGAGCCGGCTTCCTACCTCAAGGACCTGAAGAACTACGACTACAGCGACGAGGCGTGCCAGGCTGTGATGCGCGACAACGGGCGTTTCCTGGCCACGCGCCGGCCGGTCTGACGATGCGTGTCTCGAAGGCCAGCCTGGCCGGCCTGCTGCTGGAGGAGGGCGAGGAGGACCTGGCGGTGCTCCTCGCCCGCTCCGACCTGCCCGACGAGATCGACGTCGAGCGGGACGCGCCGACGCTCCGCGCGATCGGCCTGAGCGGCGACGAACTGCACGCGCTGCTGCCGACGATCACCGGAGCCGCCGCCCACGCCTCGATGACCGACATGTCCGACCTCGAACAGGCGATCTCCGACCGCTGGGCCTACCTGGTCGACGACTGGACGGGCACGGCCCGTTCCTGAGCGAGCAACAATGGCGGGGTGAGGGAGTACGACGTCATCGTCGTGGGCGCCGGCACCGCCGGGTGCGTGCTCGCGGGACGTCTGTCGGAGAACCCGGACCGCCGCGTGCTGCTGCTCGAGGCCGGTCCGGTCTTCGCCACGCCCGGTGAGTTCCCCGACGAGCTCCTCCGCGTCTCGTCGCTCTCGGCCGTCCTCCCCGGCAATCCGTACAATTCGTCCTGGCCCGCGTTCCTCACCCCGGACCTGCCGTGGACGATCCCGCGCGGCCGCGTGCTCGGCGGTTCGGGGGCTCTGAACGGCGCGAACTACGTCCGGGCGACCCGGGCCGACTTCAACGACTGGGTCGCGCTCGGCAACCCCGACTGGTCGTACGAGGCGTGCCTGCCGTTCTACCGCCGCGCCGAGGACGACCTCGACTACCCCGGCGACACCCGCGGTCCGCTGCCGGTGCAGCGGGTCAGGGGCGAGGCGCTCAGCCCGCTCTCCGCCGCGTTCCTCGACGCCTGCCTGGCGGCCGGCTTCCCCGAGGAGAAGAACAAGAACGGCGACGAGACGCCCGGCGTCGGCCTGGTGCCGGGCAACTTCGTCGACGGGGTGCGGGTGAACACCGCGATCTCACACCTGCTCCCGCACCTCGACCGGCCGAACCTGACCGTGCGGGGGAACGCGGACGTGACCCGGGTGGCGATCGACGGCGGCCGCGCGGTCGGCGTGCACGTCGGCGGCGAACTGCTCCGCGCCGGCGACGTCGTGCTGTCGGCGGGGTCGGTGAAGTCGCCGCACCTGCTGATGACGTCCGGGATCGGGGCGGCGGACCGGTTACGTGCGGCGGGCATCGACGTCGTCGTCGACGCGCCGGGTGTCGGCCACGACTTCTCCGACCACCCCGACGTGTACGTGGGCTTCAACGCGCGGGGTGACCTGCCGTTCGACCCGTCGACGCTGACCGCGCAGGTCGGCCTGAACCTCGATTCGGGCGCCGACCCGGCGGGTGACCTGGAACTGCTGCTGTTCGCGATCCCGCTCGGCGCGATGATGACCGACACCGGCAGCGGCCGGACGTCGCTGGTGCGGGGCGCGTCGGACGTGCTGCGCCGGCCGCGGCGGACCCTCGCGGCGCTGCGCGGGGTGTCGTTGCGGCGCCTGGCGACGCAGGTGATCCGGCAGGGCGACCTCAACCTGATGGTCGCGCTGCAGCGTCCGGAGTCGCGGGGCCACCTCGAGCTGGTCGCGGGGGAGCCGGTACTGCACTTCGACTACCTGCGGTCGGCGGGCGACCGGGCGCGGCTGCGCACCGGGGTCCGCACCGCCGTCGAGCTGCTGCGCAGCGGGCCGCTCGCCGCGCACGTCGCGTCGATCACCGGGCCCGACGCCGCGACGCTCACCGACGACGGTGCGCTCGACCGGTGGCTGCGCGCGCACCTGAACTCGAACTTCCACCTGTCCGGGAGCGCGCGGATGGGCCCGGACTCCGATCCCGGCGCGGTCGTCGACGGTTCGCTGGCCGTCCGGGGCGTCCAGGGCCTGCGTGTCGTCGACACGTCGGTGCTGCCCGCGGTGCCCCGCCGCGGCACGAACGCCACCGCGGTCATGCTCGCCGAACGGGCGTCGACGTTCTTCTGACCGGTGCGCGGTGATCCGGGCGACCCGCCCGGATCACCGCGTTCGACGACCCGGCTAGCCGGCCCAGACGCCGGTGCGCGCGGCGTCGCGCGCGTAGTCGGCGAAGTCCCGCGGCTCGCGGCCCAGCGCGCGGCGCACACCGTCGCGGACGCCCTCGTTGCGTCCGTCGAGCACCTCGGTGAACAGGTAGGAGACCAGCGCGATCACCTCCTCCGGCGTCTGCGCGTCGCGGAGCGCACCGGTATAGGCGTCCAGCGGCACCGGCTCGAACCGGACGTCCCGCCCGGACGCCCGGCCGATCTCCGCCGCGGCCTCGGCGAACGTCAGCGCACGCGGACCGGTGAGCTCGTAGACCTGACCGGCGTGCCGTCCGTCGGTGAGCGCGGCGACCGCGACGTCGGCGATGTCGTCGGCGTCGACGAACGGCTCGCGCACGTCCCCGACCGGCAGCCGGAGAACCCCGTCCTCCGGCGGGACCAGGTAGTCCTCGCTGAAGTTCTGCGCGAACCAGCTGCAGCGCACGACCGTCGACTCCGGGGTGGCGGCACGCACGAGGTGCTCGCACCGCTCGGCCTCGGCCTCGCCGCGTCCGGAGAGCAACACCAGGCGGCGGACGCCCTGCCGCGCGGCCTCCGCGGTGAACGCCTCGATCGTCTTCGGGGCGTCCGGCACCGCGAGGTCGGGGACGAACGCGAGGTAGGCGGCGTCCACCCCGGCGAGCGCGGCCGGCCAGGTCTCCGGCGCGTACCAGTCGAAGGGCGGGGTGCCGGTGCGTGAGCCCACCCGGGTGGGGATGCCGAGCGCGTCGAGGCGCGCGGCGACGCGCCGGCCGGTCTTTCCGTGTCCTGCGGTGATGAGGATCGTCATGTCTCCAGGAGACCGGTTTCGGCGAGACGGTTCCATCGCCGCGAGCCGCAGCCGCATACGCGATCGTCTACCGTGAGCGCGTGGACACTCTCGCCGGCCTCCTCGACGGACCCCGCGCCCGGGGCGCGTTCCTGGTCCGTTCGCTGCTGACTCCACCCTGGTCGATCCGGATCCGCGACGAGTCACCGCTGACGCTCTGCGCGGTCGTGCAGGGAACCCTGTGCGTGCTGCCGGACGCCGGTGGGGTGACCCGGCTCGCCGCCGGCGACCTGGCGATCTTCCGCGGCCCGGATCCGTACACCGTCGCCGACGACCCGGGCACCGCGCCGCAGGTGCACATCCTGCCCGGGCAGGTGTGCCAGACCCCGGCCGGTGCCCCGCTCGGCCTGATGACCGACCTGATGTCGCCGCCCGGCGCGCTCGGCGTCCGCACCTGGGGCAACGACGCGATCGGTGGCACCGAACTGCTGACCGGCACCTACGAGGTGCACAGCGAGGTGAGTTCCCGCCTGCTGGCCACGCTGCCGCCGGTGCTGGTGATCCGGGGCTCGTCCTGGGAGAACCCCCTGATCGGGTTCCTGGCCGAGGAGGTCGTGCGTGATGCCCCGGGCCAGGCCGCGGTGCTCGACCGGCTGCTGGACCTGCTGCTGATCGGGGCGCTGCGCTGGTGGTTCGCGCGCCAGGACGCGGCCGCGCCCGGCTGGTACCGCGCGCACGGCGACCCGGTGGTGGGCCCGGCGATCCGGATGCTCCAGACGGACCCGGCCCGGGCGTGGACGGTCGCGCTGCTGGCCCGCGAGACCGGCGTCTCGCGGGCTGCGCTCGCGCGCCGGTTCACCGATCTCGTCGGCGAACCGCCGATGGCGTTCCTGACCGGCTGGCGTCTGGCGCTGGCCGCGGATCTCCTGCGTGAGCCGGACGCCACCCTGGGCGCGGTCGCCCGCAAGGTCGGGTACTCGAGCCCGTTCGCGCTCAGCTCGGCGTTCAAGCGGGTCCGGGGCGTGAGCCCGGCGGAGTTCCGCGCCGCGGTGTGAGCGGGGTTTCACCGAGCGCAGTGGTTGGTACGCACACCGTATCCGTCCGGGAGGAGCGTGCCATGGCCCAGGTCAGCGAAGCACCGTCAGCGCCCGAACTACACAAAGGACTGAGGCCGCGCCATCTCCGGATGATCGCGATCGGCGGCGTCATCGGCGCGGGGCTGTTCGTCGGCTCCGGCGCGGTGATCAACGACGTCGGTCCGGCCGCGTTCCTCACCTACGCCGTCACCGGTGTGCTCATCGTGCTGGTCATGCGGATGCTCGGCGAGATGGCGGTCGCGCACCCGTCCACCGGCTCGTTCGCCGACTACGCCCGGACCGCGCTCGGCAACTGGGCGGGCTTCTCCGTCGGCTGGCTGTACTGGTATTTCTGGGTGATCGTCGTCGGCTTCGAGGCCGTCGCCGGCGCCGAGATCCTGCGGCGCTGGATCGACGCTCCGCTCTGGACGCTCGCGCTCGCGTTGATGGTGCTGATGACCGTGACGAACCTGTTCTCGGTGCGCTCCTATGGCGAGTTCGAGTACTGGTTCGCCGGGATCAAGGTGTTCGCGATCTGCGCGATGCTCGCGCTGGGCGCGTGTTTCGTCCTGGGCCTCTGGCCGGGGCGCGACCTGGACTTCTCGAACCTGACCGAGCACGGCGGGTTCCTGCCGAACGGTACCGGCGTGATCTTCTCGTCGATCGTCGTCGTCATCTTCTCGATGGTGGGCGCCGAGATCGCGACCGTGGCCGCCGCCGAGTCCGACGACCCGGCCCGGGCGATCTCCAAGGCGACGAACTCGGTCGTCGTGCGGATCTCGATCTTCTACGTCGGCTCGGTGTTCCTGCTCGCGGCGATCCTGCCCTGGAACTCGACCCGCCTGGGCGAGTCGCCCTACGTGAGCGCGTTCGACGTGATGGGCATCCCGGGCGCGGCCGACCTGATGAACGCGGTCGTGCTCACCGCGGTGCTCTCGTGCCTGAACTCCGGTCTCTACACCGCCTCCCGGATGGTGTTCGTGCTGGCCGCGCGCCACGAGGCCCCGCAGCGCCTGACCCGCCTCTCCGGCCGCGGCGTCCCGGTCGCGGCGATCCTCGTGTCGACGGTCATCGGCTTCCTGTGCGTGATCGCGGCCTTCATCTCACCCGACACCGTGTTCCTCTTCCTGCTGAACTCCTCCGGCGCGGTGATCCTCTTCGTCTACCTGTTCATCTGCCTCTCGCAGCTGATCCTGCGCCGCCGCACCCCGGACGACGAACTCCCGGTGAAGATGTGGGGCTACCCGGTCCTGACCGGCCTCGTCGTCCTCGCGATCCTCGTCGTGCTGGTGTCGATGGGGGTGAGGTCGGACACGCGCTCGCAGCTGCTGCTGAGCCTGGGTTCGCTGGCGTTCGTCGTAGCCGCGCACGCGCTGGTGGCCCGCCGCCACCGGGCCACCGACCCGACCCCGGCGGCCCCCGAATGAGGTGTGCATCGAGCAGGACGGCCGCGCGCAGGCGCTAGGGCTTGCGGGCGACGGCGCCCATGACGGAGACCAGGTCGTCCGGCTGGTCGGACTGGAGGTCGTGGGCGTCGGGGCGCCAGCGGTGGACCAGGGTGAGGCCCGGCTCGACCGGCTCGAGGCCGTCGAAGAAGCGGGCGATCTCCCGGGCCGGCCGCGGACGTAACACCACGCCGCGTTTCGTGAAGTCCTGTTCCAGGGCGCTCCACCCGTCCGGGGCCAGGTCGGAGGTGAGCTGGGAGAGCGCCAGATACGACCCGGGGGCCAGCGCGTGCACCAGCCGGGCGACGCGCGCGTGCGGGTCCTCGGCGTCGAGCAGGTGGTGGGTCACGGCCACGAGCAGGAGGCCCACGGGGCGGGACAGGTCGAGCGTCTCGGCCGCCCGGGCCAGCACCCGGTCGGGTTCGCGCAGGTCGGCGTGGGCGTACCGGACGCGTCCCGGTTCGTCCCGGCCGCGGGCCACGACGAGCGGGTCGTAGTCGAGGTAGACGACCGTGGCGTCCGGGGCGACCAGGTGCGTGCTGTCGGCGGCCGGGATCCCGCTGCCGACGTCGAGGAACTGATCGACGCCCGCGCCGGCCAGGAAGGTCACCACCCGCCGCAGGAACTCGCGGTTCGACCGGGCGGCGACCCGCGCGCCGGGGTTCACCGCCAGGCCGGCCTCGGCGGCGGCGCGGTCGGCGGGATAATTGTCGTCGCCGCCGAGCAGATAGTTGTAGATCCGGGCCGGGTGGGGGCGTTCGGTGCGCAGCTCGACGGCGTCGCTCATACGACCATTGTGGATCGATGAGGTCCCGGTCGCACCATGCTCGGGCATCATGGGGCCGGTGCGGAAAGCTCTGGCGGGTGCGTTCGTGGTGATGACGCTGGCCGGGTGCGGTGCGGGCACGGACGTGCTCCGGCCCGCGGTGGTCGCGCCGCCGAGCGTGGCCGTGAGCGCCACCCCGTCCGGGCAGGCGCCGTGCGTGAAAGGTGTCCTGATCACCGTCGGTGAGGTTGACGGCGCGATGGGGCTGCGAGCCGTGGGGATCACGGTGCGTAACTGTGGACGCGACGCGTACACCCTCCACGGGTATCCCGCGCTCGAGGTGCTCGACGCCGGTGGACGCCGGGTGGACGTCGAGGTGCGGCACGGCACCGAGCACGTGCATCGGATCGAGCGCTACGACGGTCCACCCGCGAGCATCACGCTCGCCCGGGGCGAGGAGGCCGGAGCGGTGCTGCTCTGGCGCAACGTCACCACGGTCGCCGAGACCGCGGTGCACGGCGAGTACCTGCGGGTCGCCACCGGGCCCGGCCGGACACCGCAGCTCCTCGCGCTGACGGTGGACGCCGGCAACACCGGTGCGGTCGCGGTCAGCCCCTGGGTCCGCGAGTAACCGGCCGCGGAGGCAGGGCCGCCGCTCAGGCGGCGGGGTCGGCCGCTGGCGACCGCCGGCACACCGACTCGCGGATCGCGGCCGGCACGTAGTCGCCCGCGTGCGCCACGGCCCCACCGACCACCACCAGCCCGGGGTCGTAGAAGCTGACGAGCGTCGCCAGCGTCGCGCCCACCAGCCGCCCGGCCCGGGCCGGCAACGCCCGCGCCCCGGGGTCGCCGCGATGCGCGGCGGTCGTGACGTCCGAGGCCCGCAGCGCCCCGGTGGTCGCGAGCGTCTCGGCCATCAGCGGGCGGCCGCCGGTCTCGGCCAGCCAGCGCCCCCTCCCGGGCCAGCGCGGCGCCCCCGGCGACGACCTCCAGGCACCCGGCGTCGCCGCAGCGGCAGATCACGCCCTCGGTCTCGGCCGCGACCACGTGCCCGATGTCGCCGCGCAGCCGTTCCGGCCGCGGTGCAGCCGTCCGCCGGAGATCAGACCGGCGCCGATGCCGGTGCCGATCTTACGAACAGCATGTCGGCCGCGGCCGCGGGGTTGGTGCGCACCTCGCCCAGCGCGAGGAGGTTCACGTCGTTGTCGATCCAGGTCGCTGCGGCGCAGCGGCGCGAGAGCCGGTCGCGGATCGGGTACCCGTCCCAGCCCGGCATGATCGGCGGGGCGACCGGCAGACCGGTGTCGAACTCGACCGGGCCGGGAACGCCGACGCCGGTACCCCAGACGGCTCGGCCCGGTGCGTGCTCGGCGAGGCTCCCGTCGACCACCGCTCCGCGCGCCCAGCACCACTTCCGGGCCTGTGGCGCGCGAGCCGCGGCGGCGGCTCGCTGCCGCCCGAGGCCACGATCGTGCGGCCCCGCGCTCTGCCGAACCCCGGGTGGCTCCCCAGCGCCGCGTACCCGGATGCGTACCCGAGCGCGGGACGGTACGCGCAGGTCCTCGGTCGTGCGACGGCGGAGGTGGACACCGTCCGGGTGACGGTCGACGGGAACACCCGGACCGTGCCGGTGATCAACGGGACGTTCGCGGCCGGACTCGCGCTGACCGGCACCAACGTGGTCTCGGTCCTCCTCGTGCGGGCGATCAGCCGCACCGGGGAGACGATCAGCGAGTGGGACGGCCCTCCCCGGCGCTGCGCGGTCGACCCCGCCGGGACGGTCGTCGTGGGCCGGGGGAACGAGGACCCGGCCTCATGCGTCCGGGCCCGGCCCTGGAAGTAGCGCGGCGGCCTCCTCCAGGACCGACAGCCGGCCGTGCTCGCGGGGCCAGAGCACGGCCAGCGTCGTGACCCCGAGTTCGCCGTAGCGGCCCACGCAGTCGCGGAACGACTCGATCGAGTCCAGCGGCCGCTCGTCGCCGTACCCGAGCACGGCCAGCGACGGCAGCGTCGCCGGGTCGCGGCCGTGCTCGGCGCAGACCTCGGCCAGCTCCGCGAGCTGCCGGCCGATCTCGGCGTGGCCGGAGACCGCGGGGTCCTTCGCGACGTCCTGGGTGATCCACAGGTCGCCGAACGCGGCCGCCAGCGCCATACCCCGCCGCCCGGTGGCGGCGATCGCGATCGGCGGCCGGCGTGGCTCCCCACCCCCGAGCGCGACGTCGTGCGCGCTGAAGAACGTGCCGGTGACGTCGGTGTGCTCGCGGCGCAACAGCCGGTCGGTCAGGTCGACGTACTCGCGGAAGCGGGCGGTGCGCTCGGCCCGGGAGAGCGGCACGCCCCCGAACGCGTCCGAGTCGCGCCCCGGTCCGCCCGCGCCGATGCCCAGCACGAACCGCCCCTCGGACAGCGCGTCGAGGCTCAGCGCGGCCTTGGCCGTGGTGACCGGATGCCGGAAGTTCGGCGAGGTCACCTGGGTGCCGACGCCGATCCGCGAGGTGGCCGCCGCGACGGCCGCCAGCGCGGTCCAGGCCTCGTGCCACGGCGCCGGGCCGTGGAGGTTCAGGTGGTCGTAGAACCAGCCGCGGTGGATCCCGAGGCGTTCGGCGTGCCGCCACTCCTCCCGCACGACCGGCCAGGCCGCGTCCGGCCACATGACGGCGTCGAGCTGCATTACGTCCCCTCCGCGGTGGCCGCGCCGAGCCACCCGCCGAGCAGTGCGGTGGCCACGGTGCTGATGACCTGGTCGTCGGGAAGGTAACGCGCGTCGTGCAGCATCGGACCCGCGGGCCCCTCCCCGGTGCCGACGAAGTGCATGAGGATCGGCACCTGCGGGCCGTAGGTGGCGAAGTCGTCGGAGCCGCAGGACGCGAAGCTCGCGCCCGGCACCCCGAACGCGCGCAGCCATCGGCCGGCCGACGCGGCCAGCGCCGGGTCGTTCACCAGCGCCGGCTCGCCCCGGCGCACCCGGTACTCGCCGACGCAGCCGCCGGCCGCGGCGATCCCGTCGACGGTGCGGGCCAGGCGTTCGTGCAGCAGCGTGCGGTCCTCCTCGCGCATCGCCCGCACGGTGCCCGACGCCCGTGCGGTGCCGGGGATGACGTTGGGCGCCCCGGAACCTTCGATCTGCGGGAAGGTCACCACGACCGGGTGCAGCGGGTCCACCGCGGCGCGGGCGGCGTCGCCCAGCGCGAGCACCGCCCGGCAGAGCACCGGCACCGGGTCGGCCGCCAGGTGCGGGTACGCCCCGTGCCCGCCCCGCCCGGTGATCACGATGTCCACCTCGTCGACCGACGCGTTCACCGGCCCGGGGTCGCTGGTGACCCGGCCCGCCGCGACCAGGGGTTGCACGTGCGCGGCGATCAACGCGCGCACCTGGTGATCGAGCAGCCGCCCGGAGGTGACGACGTCGATCGCCCCGGTCGGCCCCACCTCCTCGCGCGGCTGGAGCACCACGACCAGGCCCCGCGGCAGCTCCAGCCGCCGCGCGGCCCGCACCACCGCCACCAGCGCGGCGAGGTGCACGTCGTGCCCGCACGCGTGCATGGCGCCGTTCCCCGCCGCGAACGGAGCGCCGGTCGCCTCGGTCACCGGCAGCGCGTCCATCTCGGCGCGGAGCCCGATCGACGGGCCGTCCGGGCCGATCCGCAGCAGCCGGCCGGTTCCGGCGATCCGTTCGGCCGGGAGGCCGAGCGCCGCCACGACGCGGTCCGCGGTCGGATCCTCCGCGCCGGAGACGTCCGGGTTGGCGTGCAGTTCGTGCCGGAGCGCGACCGCGCCCGGTAATTCATCGGCCAGCGCCGCGCGCCAGGCGTCTGCGAGTTCGTCCACTAGGCGAACGTATCCGCCACCCAATCCGCGATGTACGTGCTGACGTAGGGCAGGTGGTCGAGCCCGATGTGCTCGGTCGCGCCCTCCTCGGGCGTGAAGACGCGCAGGTCGCGCCGCGGTGCGTTCACGGCCTGGTCGTAGGAGCGGTGCGCGTACTCGAGCGGGATCTGCCGGTCGTTCGCGCCGTGCGCGATCAGGAACGGCACCGTGATCTTCTCGACCACGCCGTCCAGGTGCACGTCGTCGGCGAACGCGATGAACTCGTCGAGGTCGGTGTGGCCCCACACCCAGAGCACGTGCTCCCAGTAGTGCGGCACCGGGCGCTCGCCCTCGCGCTCGAGCCGGCGGCGCTGCACCGCGCTCCAGTTGTGGTTCGCTCCCCAGGCCACGCAGAGCGCGAACCGCTTCTCGAACGCGGCGACGCGGGGCGCGTAGTAGCCGCCCAGCGACCAGCCGACGATGCCCAGGCGGCTGCCGTCGACGTCGTCGCGGGTGAGCAGGTAGTCCACCGCCGCCGCGCCCCAGGCTTCGGCGTCGATGCGTGCGGTCAGGCCCTGCAGGCGCAACGCCTCACCGCTGCCGGGCTGGTCGAGCATCAGGCAGGAGACGCCGCGCGCGGCGAGCTCCTCCCAGTGGCCGGAGGAGAACTGGTGCTCCTTCGTGGAGTCCAGCCCGTTGACCAGCACGACGACCGGCCTCGGACCGTCGCCGGGAGCGGCGCTGAAGTACGCCGGGAGCGTCGTGCCCCGGTACGGCACCGCGACCCGGCGCACGCTCTCCGGGAACGCCTTCTCCTGCAGCTCCAGGACCCGGCGGTAGGTGGGGATGCGGTTCGGGTCGGCGTTCGACAGCATCCGCTCGGCCTGGCACAGGTAGTTCGTCGCGCGTCGGTAGAGCTGCGTCGCGGTACGCGCGTGACCGGCCTTCCCGGCGTCCTCGGCCTGGCCGACGAGCTGATCGGTGAGCGCCGTCCACGCGCGCAGGAAGTCCGGGGTACCGGCGTCCTCGCCCTGCGCGGCGGCCTCACGGATCGGGCGGCAGGCCCGATCGACCTCGTCGATCAGCCCGCCGGAGTTGAGGGCCGCGACGACGCCCAGGTTCCAGACGTAATTGCCGGGAAAGTATTCGAACACGCTGATGACTATCACCGATCGGGCAGCCATGCGGAACAGCGATCTTCTGATGCCTGCCATCGGCGCGGTTTATAGCCGGTAGACGCGTTCGGCGTTGCCGTGCCCGATCAGGGCGGCGATGCGCTCGGCGTCGGCCCGGGCCCATTCGCCGCTGCCGACCCGGTCCTCCAGCAGCGCGGTCAGTGCCGTGGCGAAGCCGTGCGCTCCCAGCTGGTACAGCTCCGGAACGCCGTACGCGTCCGAGGAGTACAGCCCGCGTGAACGGGGCGACCTCGGCGAGCTCCGCGAGCACCGCCACGCCGCGGCGCGGCCCCACGTAGTGCAGCGCCAGCCCGACGTCGACGTGGACGTTCGGGAACACCGCGGCGAGGAACGAGGCCTGCCGCTGGTACGGCCAGCAGTGCAGCAGCATCACCGGGACGCGGTGGCGGCCGATCCAGTCGCTGAGCAGGGTGGGGTCGACGTCGGTCATCCGGATGTCGCGGTCGCCGAAACCGACGTGGAACTGGATGGGAAGGCCGAGCTCCACGGCGGCCTCCAGCGTGAAGCGCTGGAGCACCGGGTCGGCCAGACGCGTGGTGCCGCCCCACCGGGCGACGGCCGCGGTCACCTCCGCGGCGCCGGGCGGCGCGGGGTCGAGGCGGAAGCCGGTGCGGTAGGCGGCCACCGACTTCACGCCGACCGCGCCGACGTCGGCCACGGCCCGGTGCAGGCGGTCACGGAACGCGCCGGCGAACTCCGCGGGGTCCACACCGTCGGACGCCAGGTCCTCGGCGACCTTCTCCAGCCGCACGACGTGGTGGGCGCGGGCGCCGGTGATCCCGGCGAGCTGCTCCGGCGTCGTCAGGCCCTCGGCGTTGAACCCGGTGTCGACCAGGTAGCGCGCGGTGCCGGTCGTCGCGAGCAGGCGGCGGGTCACCTCCTCGGTGCCCAGCTCCGCGCGGCGCGCCAGGTAGTCCTCCGGCGACGCGTGTTCCGGCAGGTCGAGCCGGGGGGCGCAGTGCCGCCGGATCGCCAGGCCGACCGGCGTGTCGAAGTTCGTGTCGCCGGGCGGTGGGGCGCCGCCCTCGCTGATCAGGGCCTCGAATCCCGCGCGGTCGAGCTCGCGGGTGACGACGCCGTGACAGTGATGATCGATCAGTAGACCCACCGGTACGCCTCCGCGATCGCGGCCGGCGTCCGTCCGTCCATCCGCGCCGCCTCTCCGCGCCGGACCGTGACGATCGCGTCGACGAGCAACTCGTCCCAGGCCGCGGCCAGTACGCCGCCGCTGAACGCGCGTACGGCGTCGTCCATCGTGGTCGGTAGTTTCTGGATGCCGCGCGCGGCCAGCTCGGCCGCGGAGAACCGCGACGGGTCGCCGGTGATCTCCTCCGGCAGCGTGAGCTGCCGGTCGACGCCGTCGAGCCCGGCCGTGACCAGGGCGGCGAACACCAGGTACGGGTTCGCGGCCAGGTCGACGGCCTTCACCTCCAGGTTGGCCGCGGTGTCGCGGACGTCGGTGGCCCCGGTGACGATCCGCAGCGCGGCCTCCCGGGTCTCGTGACCCCAGCAGGTGTAGACGCCGGCCCAGTGGCTCGGCTGCAGGCGCAGGAAGCTCGCCGGGCTGGGGGTGGTGACCGCGGCCAGCGCCGGAAGCGCGTCGAGGACGCCGGCCGCGAACGCCTCGGCCTCCCCGGTGAGGCCGTAGCGCCCGGTGCCGCCCCCGTGGAGGTTCCGGTCGTCGCGCCACGTGGAGAGGTGCACGTGCCCGCCGTTCCCGACTCCTCCGGCCAGCACCGACGGGGAGAACGAGATCCGCAGCCCGTGCTTCTGGGCGAGCGCGCGCAGCGTCGAGCGGACCAGGACCGACCGGTCGGCCGCCGCGACCGGGTCGGTCGCACCGACCGAGACCTCGTACTGGCCGGGCGCGTACTCCGGGTGGATCTGATCGACCGGGACGCCCTGCGCGTCGAGCGCGGTCAGGACGTCGTCGCAGTAGGCGCTCAGCTCGGTCAGCCGGGTGAGCCCGTAGGCCGGGCCCTGGCACGCCGGCACAAAATCCGGCCCGTCGCCCCGGCCGAGGACGAACTCGATCTCGACCGCCGTCCGGAACGTGAGACCCCGGCCGGCGGCGTCGGCCACCGTACGGCGCAGCAGCGACCGCGAGCAGTTGACGTGCGCGACGCCGTCCTGGGTGAGCCGGTCGGCCGGCACCAGGGCCCAGCCGGGCTCGGCGGCCAGCACCACCAGCCGGTCGAGGTCGGGGTAGAGGCGCAGGTCGCCGTCGGGGCCGCCCTGCCGGTCGCTGGCGACGATCGAGTCGTCGGCCAGGAACAGGTCGAAGACCGGTGACATGCCGACGCCCCGCTGTACCGCGCTCGCGAGCGCCTTGGTCGGCACGGCCTTGACGCGCGAGATGCCCGCGGTGTCCACGTAGGAGAGCGCGACGCCGTGCACGCCGAGTCCGGCGAGCTCGTGGGCGATCTGCTGGGCACGGGTCGGATCGGTCATACCTTCGTGAGCCCTTCGTCGGCGGTGAGCGCGGTTCCGGCCCGCCGGGCCAGCTGCGGGGCGGCGAGCACCACGACCACCCCGACGAGCAGCCACACCGCCGCCACCAGCGGCGCGACCAGGCTGCGACCCTCCGGCAGCGGCACGACGTTGCGGTAGAGCGTGTAGCCCAGCACGATCAGCCCCCCGACCGGAACGATCACTTCCCAGGTGCGGACAGTGGGGTCTCGGTTCACGAACAACAGCCGGATGACGCCGACCGAAGCCAGGACATAGACCACCAGCAGCACCAACGTACCGATCACACCGGCCGCGACGAACACATCGAGTGACGTGTCGTAGATCAACCAGAGCAGCACCTCGATCACCGCGGCCGCGGCCACGACGCCGAGCGCGGCCCCGGCCGGGGTGCGCCGGGTCGGATCGACCCGGGCCAGCGCCGCCGGGGCGAGCCCGTCGCGGGCCATCGCGTAGAGCAGCCGGGACGCGCCGACCGCGCACGCCAGCGCGCACCCGAACGCGCTGATCGCGGCACCGAGGCTGATCAGGTCACCGAGCCAGGCGCCCACGTACCGGGTGCCGAGGTCCCCGAAGAGCGACCCGGAGCTCGCGAACGCGTCGAGGCCCTCCTGGTCGGTGCCGAAGCCCTGCACCTCCACCCAGGTCACGAAGACGAAGTAGACGCCGCCGAAGATCGCGGTGCCGAGGATCGCGCGGGGAATGTCGCGGCGGGGCCGCCGGGTCTCCTCGCCGAGCGTCGCCGCGGCTTCGAACCCGGCGAACGACAGGAAGCCGAAGACGACGCCGAGGAACAGCGCGCTCGTGTCGGTGCCCGCCGGCACCGTGAACGGGCTCACCGTGATGTCGCCGTCCGCGCCGACCTGGGCCAGCACCACGACCGCGACGACGAGGATCAGCGCGACCGTGGCGGCCTCGACGATCAGCAGCACGCGGGTGCCGAGCCGGATCGGCGAGATCGTCAGCGCGAGCACACCGAGCAGGACGACGGCGACGATCGGCAGCACGATCCAGTCCGGCGGGGCGTCCCAGAGGCCGGTGCCGTCGAGGAACGCGACCAGGAACCGGGCCGACGCGGTGGACGTCACCACCGCGTAGAAGAGGTACGTGCCGAGCAGACCCCAGCCGGCGACGACGCCGGGGCGCGGGCCGAGCGTCGCGCCCACGAAGCCGTAGACCGACCCGGAGTGGTGGAACTTCTGCGTCAGGCGCACGAAGGTGTACGCGACCAACAGGACTCCCGCGGTGGCCAGCGCGAACGTGAGCGGTACCGCGCGCCCCACGCTGCCGACCATGCCCTGCGGATTGATGTTCGCCGCCATCGACGGCGCCATGAGGGCGACGGAGATCCCGACGGCCTCCCAGATGCTCAGTTCGCGGCCGAGCCGCGGCCCTTGACCCGCCACGGTGCACACTCCGTCCACCCGGTGCCCGCGTCGCACGCGAGGCTCCCGCAGGAATATCCCTCCCTGGTTGCCCGGGGCAAGGGCCGAACGGTTCCCGGTGAACGTTCGTGGGGTCCGCGCCGTGTCGGAGGGGGCGTCGGTGGCGAGAGGAGACAGCTGATCCCGGCGCGTTTGCCCATTGTGGAGGGGTCGGGCCATGCTCATGAGGTACGACGCGCGTCATTACAGATACACCGTCAGAGGAGCAGAGTTGACCGTCAGCGAGCTCGCCGAGAGCTTCGATCCGTTAGGGGCGGATTACGCAGATCCCTATCCCAGCTACGCCCGGGCGCGACGCGAAGAGCCGATCTTCTTCGCCCCGCGCCTCGACGCCTGGGTCGTCACGCGGTTCGCCGACGTCGACGCGATCATCAAAGACCCGGAGGGGTTCTCCTCGGTCAACAGCCTGCGGCCGCTGCGGTCGCCGTATCCGGCCTCGATCGAGGTCCTGATGACCGGTTACCCGCAGCGCCCCGACCACGTCACGTCCGACGGCGAGGCCCACCGCCGTCTGCGCGTGCCCTACAGCAAGCACATGACGACCCCCGGCCGCGTGAAGGGCAGCGAACCCGCGATCCGCAAACGCGCCGAGGCCCACATCGACTCGTTCGGCTCCACCGTCGACCTGATCTCGAGCTACGCGGCTCCACTGCCGCTCGAGACCGCGGGTGACCTGTTCGGCTTCGCGCCGGACGACGTCGCCCTGGCCGACGTCGGCAGCCGGTCGCTGTTCGCGCTGGCGACGCCCGACCAGACCGAAGCGGAGGAGGTCGAGGTCGCGCGCCACGTCGTCGCGTTCCAGCACCGGCTGGCCGAGTACGCCCGCTCCCGGCACGCCGAGCCGACCGGTGACCTGATCAGCGACGTCGCCGCCGCGCTCTACCCCGGGGACGGGCCGCTGTCGTTCGAGGACGAGGCCCAGCTGGTGGCGACGTTCGCCAGCACGTTCGGGGCCGCGCACATCACCACCGCCGACGGCATCGGCAGCGCCCTCGCGCTGCTGCTCGCGCACCCCGACCAGTGGGAGTTGTTGCAGCGGCAGCCCGACCTGGTGCCGTACGCGGTGGAGGAGGCGCTGCGCTTCGAACCTCCGATCCCGGCGCAGTTCCGCCTCACCACCCGCCCGGCCACGGTCGGCGGCGTCGACCTCCCCGACGGCGCGGACGTGATGCTGCTCTTCGCGTCGGCCAACCGCGACGAGGAGCGCTACCCGGATCCTGAGCGCTTCGACGTGACCCGCAAGCCGAGCCGCCACTTCGCGTTCGGAGCGGGCGTCCACACGTGCGTGGGCGCGGCGTCGGCCCGGCTGCAGATGAGGGTCGCGCTCCAGACCCTGGTCGAGCGGCTGCCCGGTCTGCGCCTGGTGGAGGACCAGCACGTCGACGTGCGCAGGTCGTTGAACGTGCGCGGGCCGCTGGTACTCGAAGCGACCTGGTAGGAGACCGTCCGGGGAAGGCCTCCGACACCCTTGCGGAGGCCTTCCCGGGTGGCGACAGGGCCCCGACGGTCCCTGACAGGGCACGGCCCGGGGCGTGTGCTGCGCTCCGGGCCGGCGGTGTCGCTCGGCCTTCTCTAGGCGGAGGAGCCGCTCGCCTCGCGGTAGGCGGTGCGGAGCAGGTCGAGGGTGCCGTCGTCGACGGGGTTGGTGAGCGGGGAGCCCTGGCGGACCTCGCCCGGCCGGCGCTCGTCGAGTCGCGCGAGCGCGCCCGGGGCCAGGTCCGCGAACACCGATCGGTACGGCGAGAGCGAGGGCCCCCGTTCGTTCCACAGCACCACCAGGCCGCGTCCCCGGCCCGGGACGTGGATCCGCAGCACCCAGCGATCGCGGCCGGTGGAGGTCGACAGCTCGGCCAGCCCTTCGCGCTCCAGATCCCGGGCCCACGCGAGCAGCCGGTGGAGCTCCTGCTGCCGATCGACCGGCGCCGACCCGATCGCGTCCTCGAAGACGGCGCTGCCGCTCACCGGGCCCGCCGGGCTCACCGGAGTCGCCGGGCCGCGCGTGCCCACCGCCGCGCACAAGCTCCGCGCGGCTCCGACGATCGCGCTCCGCTCGGCGACGACGACCGCCGGCGCGAACCGGTACGCCTCGAGCTTCGGGACGCGGACGGCCCCCTCCACCCCGGACACCGCCGTCCGGTAGGCCTCCAGCGCCGGGCGGGCCCGCGCGAACGAGGCGGCGGTCGCGGGGTCGAAGCCCAGCGTCAGGTCACGCAGGCCGTACCACCCGGGCGTCCGGGTGAAGATCCACCCCACGGAGACCGGCTGGGAGCGCCCCGCGAACCGGAGCCGCACGCTTGCTCCGGCCGTGCCCCACTCGAACGTCAGCCCCAGCTCCCGGAGTTCCCCGAACAGTGCGCCCAGCGCGTCGGCGTAGCCGTCCGGGTACTCGCCGGAGCGGACGCGATCGAGGAACGCCGCCTCGGTGAGGCGCTCGGCGGGGCCTCGCGGCGGGAAGGCCGGGCGAACGTCCGGCGCGTCCCGTCCGGGCCAGCCGGGCCGACGCGGCGGCGGAGCGGTGCCCTGCTCGGCCGCCCGGACGCCGTCGAGCAGAGCGCGCCGGGCATCGGCCTCGGTGACGCGGTCGAACAGGTCGATCCCGACGATGCCGTCGAAGATGCCCCGCCGGGGACAGTCCTCGATGCGTACCGGGATCAGGCGGCGGTCGGCCCCGCGCGCGTCCCGGAGGTAGGCGCCCTCGGTCTCGGTCGCGCCGTGCTCGGACTCCAGGTAGGCCTCGGAGTACACCGCGACCGTCCGCTCCGCGGTGCGGATGCCCTCCGCCATGTGCGCGACCCACCGCATGCCGGGGACGATGTGCCACTTGTCGAACAGCACCGTCCGGCCGCTCTCCTGCAGCACCCACGCGACCCATTCGGCCCAGGCCCGGTCCGCGTGGGTGTAGGAGACGAACACGTCCCAGCGCTTGCCGCCGTTCTGCATCGACGAATACTCGCAAGCGCGGGCGCCGGTCGCAGCGGATTCGGCGCGGTGGTTCAGGCGCGCAGGCGGCGCGCGACGACCGGGATGACGATCGCGGCGGCGACCAGGTGGGTGGTCATCAGGAGGAGCTTGGTGCCGGTGGTCGCGTCGGCCAGGAGGTCGGGGACCAGGGACAGCACGGTCAGCGCCACCGTCGTGCGCACGAACACCCGGCGGGGGTGCGACGCGAAACGCCCGATCACCGCGGCCAGGACCAGGCCGACGATCGAGAAGAACGCGGTCAGGGTGGCGAAGCCGCCGACCGGGATCGGCGCGCCGGAGACGTCCAGGCTGATGCCCGCCGCCTGGCCTGCCGCCGCGACGGCCGAGGTGGCCGCGGCGGCGGCGACGGTGGCCGCGAGGCTGGCGACGAGCAGGGCGCGGGTCGAGGTGCCGGCCGGGGTGAGGGCGGTGGTGGTCATGGCGAGCCTCCGATGAGCTGTGGTTTCCGGTCTCTCATCCGGGCTACGAAGCCGCCGGGCCCACTACGACACCTGGGTGGAAAAAATTTCCCGCCACTCTGACGGTGGCGGGGAGGGACGACAATCGAGCCATGTACTTGATCAAGGAGCGGTTCTTCGACATCGGCGACGACTACGACATCACCGACGAACACGGCACCAAGCTCCTGCACGTCGACGGGAAGGTGCTCAGCCTGCGCAACCGGCTGATCATCGAGAACCTGGACGGCCAGGAGCTGGCCTCGGTCCATCGGCACCTGATCTCGCTGCGGCCCACCTACGAGATCACCATCGGCGGGGAGAAGGCCGCGGAAGTGAAGAAGAAGCTCTTCACGCCGTTCCGCGAGAAGTTCACGATCGACGTGCCCGGGCCCGACGACCTGGAGATGAAGGGCGACCTGATCGACCACGAGTTCCGCGTCGAGCGGGGCGGGCGCCACGTCGCGGCGGTCTCGAAGAAGTGGTTCCGGGTCCGCGACACGTACGCCGTCGACATCGTCGCGGGGGAGAACGACCTGCTGATCCTCGCCGGCGTGCTCGCGCTGGAACTCGCACTCGCCCGCAAGGACAACGACTAGGCCCAGCCTCCGACGACGTCGAACGACGACGTCTTCAGGAACGCCGCGGTGCCGTCGGACTTGTCGATCCACAGCTCGTCCCCGCGTACGTGCAGGTACTGGTCGGGGTAGTTGATCGACTGGAACGACACCGAGCCCGGCGTCGCACCGGGGCGGGGGCAGAACGTGGTGTCCTTGCGGAACAGGGCGGACTTGTCGTCCGGGTCGACCCGCACCCGGAAGCGGAAGTGACGCAGGTACTGGCCCGACGCCACCCGGAACGACCGGCACTCGGCGTCGGCCAGGCCGGTCACCAGCTCGAACGTCGAACTCTGGCGGAGCGCGACCGGGCTGGTCGGCGTCACCGGCAGCACGAACGCGACGTCGTTGACGACCTGGACGTACCGGTCGGGGGTCGCGGCCGACCGCAGGGCCCGGCGACCGATCAGCTCACCCGTCCGGGCCCCGGTGGGGGAGGGCGTGCCGAGCGCCGACGAGACGATCGTGGAGGGCCGGGCCGACGCGGAGCCCGACGGTAACGCGGCCGCGGAGGCCGACGGGCTGTTGCGCACCCCGGTCGTCACCGGCCGTGACTTCCGGCTGTCGGCGTACGTCGCCAGCGAGATGATCAGCAGGACGACCGCGATAGTCACCGCGACGATCCGGGCCATGTTCCCCACGCAGGGGTTCGCGGCGGTCCGGCGCACACGCTCCACGATCGCCGTCGAACCCGACCCGTCGGCCGGGTCGGGGGCCTGCTCGCAGCGGGCCAGCAACGACTCGCGCAGCGCGTGCGGGAGCGCGATCAGCGGTGTTCCGCGCAGCAGCCGGTCGGCCGGGATGAGGTCGGCGGCCCGCCCGGAGCAGGTCGGGCAGTCGGTGGCGTGCCGCGCGATCTGCCGGCGCTGGCGGTCGGACGGGCGGCGGTCCCAGTGCTGCAGCAGGTTCGTCAGCGGCGCGCACGGCGGCGACGCGCCGAGCGTCCGGATCGCGGTGCGGGCGTCCTCGAAGCGTGCCTCGATCTGGCGCAGCCGGTTCTCCGCGACCGTGGGCGTCAGCCCGCAGGCCGCGACGACCTCGTCCCGGGTGACCTCGCCGGAGGCCTCCAGCCACCACATCGAGAGCAGTTCACGGTCGTCGGGGGCGAGCCACCGCACCGCGTTGTTCGCCTCTTCGCGCTGGTCGGACGGGTCGCTGGCGGCGACCGGGGGCCAGTCGGCCCCGCACGGGCGGGCCCGGTTGGCCGTCTGCTCCGCCGTCCAGAGGAACCGCAGCGCGGTGCCCATCAGCCACGGGCGGAACGCGTCCGGCTCGGCCAGGCCGGGCATGCCCGCGGCGACGAGCGACACCGTGCGGACCATCACGTCGTCGACGTCGACGGACGGGCCCGCGGCCCGGAGCACGAGCGTGTACAGCAACGGCAGGTGGTCGGAGACGAGCGTCCGGACGGCTTGGAGATCGCCGTCCTGAGCAGCGCGCACCATTGCCGTACTCGGCAGTGCCGTCGACACGTTCTCGGTCACCTCACCGCGCGGAGCACCATGTGGCTCATTAGTCACACCAGACTGTGCCGACTACTAAACCGGTTGGGCCTCTGCACGCCAACTCGTTCGGCGCATTTCATTCGGACGCGGTCCGATTTGGACTGAAATACGGGAGGCCGACGCGCTAGTCGGCGAACGCGGCGACGAACGACTCGACGCATGACGACGGGGTCGCCGGTGACGTCACGACGTAGCCGTCGACGAGCACCGGTGGGTCGAGCGGGATCGTGCGCAGCCGGTCGACGCTGGCTCCGGCCACCTGCTCGGCCGGCAGCAGGCTCCAGCCCCGCGGGTCGTTGCCCACCTCGAACAGCACGTTGACCAGGTTTCCGGCGGCCGGGCGGGGCGGCGCGCCGGGCAGCGCCGCGACGATCGCGTCGTGCACGCCGGGGTCGGTCTCGCGGGAGGGCAGCCGGAGACCGGCCGGGTCTAGGTCGTCGAGCCCGATCGCGGGTTTCCCGGCCGCGGGATGGGTCCGCGCGACCACCGCGTGCAGTGGCTCCGACCAGGCCCGGAGCACGGTCAGGTTCGGGGCGGTCACCGGGCCGCGCACCAGGGCCAGGTCGAGCTCGCCGTCGCGGACCGCGTCGAGCCGCGCCGCCACCGGCAGGTCGACGAGCACGGGCTCGGCCGGACGGTCGCCGCCCTGCAGCCGGGTGAGCGCGCGGTCGAGCCGCTCGGTGACGCACGACGCGACCCCGACCCGCAGCGCGGCGGCCTCCTCGCCCGCCACCACGCGCACCCGGGCCGCGGCGGCGAGGGTGTCGCGGGCGGCGCCGAGCACGCGCTCACCGGCCGGCGTCAGCCGCACCCGACGGGACGAGCGGTCGAGCAACCGGACGCCGAGCTCGCGCTCGAGCCGGCTGATCTGCTGGCTCACCGCGGGCTGGACGATGTGCAGCCGCTCGGCCGCCCGGCCGAAGTGCAGCTCCTCGGCGACCGTCACGAAGTACCGCAGCGCCCTGAGTTCCACGTTTCTCTCTATCACAAAAAGTGATCGCTGCCCGAGCGAAGTGCGTCTGGTTCACGGTTTCACCGGCGACTGGGATGGAGGCATGCGTATCGGAACCGCCCTG
The DNA here is from genome assembly GCF_000585375.1 of Cryptosporangium arvum DSM 44712. Taxonomy (NCBI): domain Bacteria; kingdom Bacillati; phylum Actinomycetota; class Actinomycetes; order Cryptosporangiales; family Cryptosporangiaceae; genus Cryptosporangium; species Cryptosporangium arvum. The sequence continues at coordinate 5,540,932 of NZ_KK073874.1, read as the reverse complement.
GCCGTCACCACCTCACCCGCCGACGTCGTCGCGGCCGCCGCCGACGCCGCCCGGCGCGGGCTGGACAGCTTCTGGACCAATCAGCTGCCCGGCGGCTGGGACCCGCTGGCGCTGCTCGCCGGGCTGGACGAGCGTCCGCCGGAGATCGGCACCGCGATCGTCGCGACCTACCCGCGGCACCCGGTCACGCTCGCCTCCGAGGCGCTGACGCTGCAGGCCGCACAGGGCGGGCTGACGCTGGGGATCGGGCCGAGCCACGCCTGGTTCGTCGAACGGATGCTCGGGATCCCGTACACCTCGCCGCTGCGCCACACGCGGGAGTACCTGTCGGTGCTCCGGCCCCTGCTGCGCGGGGAGGCGGTGACGCACACCGGCGAGTTCTACACGGTGGACGCCGCGCTCACCGTGTCCGCGCCGGCACCGCCGGTGCTGATGTCCGCGCTCGGCCCGAAGATGCTCGAGCTGGCCCGGGAGCGGGCCGACGGGGTGGTGCTGACCTGGGTCACGCCGGAGGTGGTGGGCTCGTGGATCGTTCCGGCCGTGGCGCCGGGCGCGCGCGTGGTGGCCGGCGTCGGCGTCGTGCTCAGCGACGACCCGGACGCGGCCCGGGAGCGGATCACCCGCGAGTTCGGCTTCGCCGGTGACCTGCCGGCCTACCGGGACTCGCTCCGGCGCTTCGGGATCAGCGGCATCGCTGACACCGTGATCGTCGGGGACGAGTCGGTCGTCGCCGCCGAGCTCGACCGGTTCCGCGACGCCGGCGCGACCGACGTCGTCCTGATGCCGTTCGGTGCGGCCGACGAGCGCGCGCGGATCCTGGACGTGGTGACGGCCTCCCGGTGACCGCGGAGTTGCGGAATCCGGGCGGCCGTCCGGCGCAACCGCGCTGCTCCCGGCCCGGTGCGGACCGGGCAACCCGGCCCGCCGACGTGTGTGCTGTCACCGCAACCGACACCTGGGGGATACCGACCATGCGCCGCACCGGCTTATTACGCCCACGGTGGGCTCCTCGGGAGCTCAGAGGAGACCCAGGTCGCGTGCCTTGAGGGCCGCCTGGGTCCGGTCGCGGGCGCCGAGTTTGGCCAGCGCGCCGGTCACGTGGTTCTTGACCGTGCCCTCGGCGAGGAACAGCGCCGCGGCGATCTCGCGGTTGCTCCGGCCGTCGGCGAGCAGGCGGACGACGTCGAGCTCCCGGTCGGTCAGCGGCGTGACCAGCGGCTGCGGACGCGACCGGCCGGGCTCGTCGGCCAGCTGCGCGAAGCGCGCCACGAGCTTCGCGGCCACCGCGGGCTCCAGCGGGGACTCGCCCCGTGCGGCCGCCCGGACCGCCTCGACCAGCCGCTCCGAGGACGCGTCCTTGAGCAGGTAGCCGATCGCGCCGGCGCGGATCGCGGCGAACACGTCGGTGTCGTCGTCGAACGTGGTCAGCGCGATGACCTGGGTGCGCGGCCGCTCGGCGCGCAGCCGCCGGGTGGCGGTGACCCCGTCCGTGCCCGGCATCCGCAGGTCCATCAGGACGACGTCGGGGTCGAGCCGCGCGGCCAGCTCCACGGCCTCGGCCCCGTCGCCGGCCCCGCCGACGACCTCGATGTCGTCGTGCACGGACAGGAGCATCGCCAGCGCTTCGCGGAAGAGCCGCTGGTCGTCGACGAGCAGGACGCGGATCACGCCGGTGCGCTCACGGTGAGCGTGGTGCCCGCACCGGGCGAGGACTCCAGCGTGAGCGTCCCGCCCAGCGCGGCCATCCGCTCACCCACCCCGACCAGCCCGAAACCCCCCGCGACGCCGGAGCCACCGGCCGCGGTGCCGACGCCACCGGACACCGGCGTCGCGGTGCCGACGCCGTCGTCGCGGACCGCGAGGCGCACCTCACCGTCGGTGTAGGCGAGCACGATCGACACCGACGTCGCCCGCGCGTGTTTGCGTGCGTTGGTCAGTCCCTCCTGCGCCGCGCGGAACAACGCCTCCTCGACGTCGGGGGCCAGCGCGCGGACGACACCGTCCACGTCCACCGCGGCACCGAGCCGCTCCAGCCGCGCGGCCAGCGCGACCCGCGGTTCGCGGAGCGCCGCGACCGATCGGCGTACCTCGCCCAGCGCCTCCCGCGCCTGCTCCTCGGCCTGGCCGAGGACGGCGTCGGCGCGCGCGGCGTCGGAGGGCAGCAGGGCCCGGCCCGCACGGACCTGCATCTGGAGCACGGTCAGATAGTGCCCGAGTCCATCGTGGATGTCGCGGGCGACTCGGTTGCGCTCCTGCGTGGTGGCCAGTTCCTCGGCCTGCGCGACGAGCGCGCGGCGGGTCTCCCGCTCCCGCCGCAGCAGCCAGGTGACGGCGACGGCGAGCAGCGTCGCGGTGAGCGTGCCGAGCCCTTCGCGCACCGTGTCGCGCCACTCCATCCCGAGGTGCGCGAACGGGATGACGACCGCGACCGCGAGCGCACCGGCCAGCGGGAGCAGCAGCCCCGCCTGCACGACCAGGACGATCAGCAGCAACGTCGCCCCGGCGGACGCGCCGGCCGATGCGAAGACCAGGTACCCGAGCCCGAGCTGCACCACCACGAACACGCCGCGCCAGGGGAGGGACCGGCCCGGGAGGACCAGCGTGCCGAGCACCGTCGAGACGGCGAACAGGGCCCCGAGCAGCGCGGTCGGCCACCCGGCGGCACCGAGCAGCAGGACGCCGTACGCGGCGGCGGTCACCAGCCACAGGATGCGGTTCACCCGTCACATCATGACCCCGGCCGTGACCTTCGGCACGGGTGGAGTGACCTTCCGGCGCCGCATCCTCGTCGTCATGACGATTCGACGCGCGGGTCACTGGTTGTTGCACCTGGTCGAGATGGTGGTCGCGATGATCGCCGGGATGATGCTGCTCGGGCCGCTGTGGAGTGTGGTCGGGCTCACCGGGAGCACGGTGGGGATGGTGCTCACGATGGCGTTCGACATGACGGTCGGGATGGGCGCCTGGATGGCGGTGCGTGGCCACGACGCCCGGATGATCGGCGAGATGTCGGCGGTGATGGTCGCGCCGTTCCTGCTGCTGCTCGCGCCGTACGGGTTCGGCCTGGTCGCCGCGGACGTCGTGTACACCGCCGGGCACGTCCTGATGATGGTGGCGATGATCGTGCTGATGCTCCGGCGATTCGGACGCTATTCCCATCCGTCGGGCTGGGCTCCGATCGTCCGCCGAGCCTTTCGTTATTGAGAATTCCCAGGTCACCCGAGTTGCGATATTCACGGCCAACGCGCAGGCTGGAGAGGTAGGTCCGGCTTCGGGTTGGTGACCGGGGCGCACGACGCAGACGCCTGCCGAATGCACCAGGGCGACCCGTCCCCCCGAGCTGGAAGAAGTTTCCCATGTCGCACTACACGTGCACGGTACGACCACAGCCTCCGGGTGATCTCCGCATCACGCTCACCGGAGCGATCGACCTCGGCTCGCGCGACGACCTCGCGGACGCCGTGCGGGCCACGTCCACGCTCCGGCCGCACACGATCCACGCCGACCTCTCCGGAGTGTCGTTCTTCTCGGCCGAGGGCGCCGCCTTCCTGGTGCGCCTGCGCAAGATGGCCGACCTCGACATGTTGTCGCTGCTCGTCGAAGCGCCGTCGGCGCCGGTACGCCGGGTGCTGGCCGGGCTGGGCCTCACCGACACGTTCCGGGTCGGGATCACCACATGAACCCGGCCAGCCGGAACAAGCCGTAACCCGCGGCCGCGATCGGGACCGCGAGCCCGACAGCCGCCGCCCGCCGCGCGTAGGTCGTTCCGACCGCCAGCGGTAGCAGGACACCGAGCGCGGTCACCAGCGCCGCGTGCCGCACGTCGCCGGAGTCCGACGAGGGACGCGCCAGGTGGAGCGCCGCCTCCGCGAACAGCACCGCGACCGGCACCGCGAGCGCGACGACCGACCACCGGTCGGTGCGCCGGGTGAGCACCCCGGCGGCGCCGAACACGCACCCCGCGATCACCGCGAACAGCGTCCAGGCGGGGCTCCAGACGTTGGCGAGGTCGTCCCCCTGCACCACCGTCGCCGCCAGGTAGTAGCTGGGCACCGCGACGACGAGCAGCACGACCGACCCGACGAGCGACCGGCGCCGGTACGCGAACAGGAACGCCGCGACGGCCCAGACCGCGCTGGAGTTGCCGAGCCCGCCGAACGGGAACGGCACGTACTTGATCCAGAGGAAGTCCAGGGCGCCGAGCAGGACACCGGCCACCGGTGCGAGCAGGATGGTCACGCCTCCACGATGACGCCACCCCGGTGCCGACGCATCGGTCGGACGAGGTGTCCGGCGTCTGTCGTGCGACTGATGTGGTGGGGGAGCACCGCCGCTTTGGCGTGCAGCTCCGCGTACTCGTCCGCCGCGACCGACGGCCAGGTCACACCGCTGCCGACGCCGTAGGTGGCCAGGCCGGTGCGCCGGTCGATCACCGCCGTGCGGATCGCGACCGAGAACTGCGCGCGCCGCCCCGGAGCCACGACGCCGATCGCACCGCAGTACACCCCGCGCGGATCACTCTCCAGGTCCGCGATCAGCGCCATCGTGCTCGCCTTCGGTGCGCCGGTGACCGAACCGCAGGGAAACAGCGCCCGGAAGACGTCGACGAGCCCGACGCCGGGACGCAGCCGCGCGGTCACGTCCGAGGTGAGCTGGTGGACGGTGGGGTAGTGCTCGATCCGGCAGAGCGCGGGGACGTCGACGGTGCCGGTGCGGGCGATCCGCGCGGCGTCGTTACGCAGGAGGTCGACGATCATGACGTTCTCCGCGCGCTCCTTCGTGCTGGTGCGCAGGGCCTCGGCCAGCGCGGCGTCCTCGGCCGGCTCCGTTCCCCGCGGTGCGGTGCCCTTCATCGGTCGCAGCAGCAGGTCCTCGCCGTCGAGGCGGAAGAACAACTCCGGGCTGGCGCTGGCCACCACGTGGTCGCCGAGGTCGAGGTAGGCGTGGTAGGCACCGCGCTGCGCGGCCGCGACGTCGGCGTGGAAGCCGGTCGGGTCACCGTCGAACCGGCTGGTCAGCCGGGTGGTGAGGTTGCACTGGTAGGTGTCGCCGGCGGCGATCGCGGCCCGGACCGCGGTGAACGCGTCGTGGTACTCGGCGTAGGTCCAGCCGTCGGCCCATTCGCTCGTGGTGTACGGCGCGGGCTCGAGCGCCGCGACCGGCCGGGGGCCGGCCGCGATCCCGAACCACACCAGCGGCAGGCCCGGTGTCGGCGGCCGCGTGCGCAGCGCCGGATCGAACGCGCTCGCGGCCTCGTACGCGACGTAGCCGACGGCCCACTGCCCGGCGTCGGCCGCGTCCTGCACGGCTTCCAGCGCCGGCTCGACCTCGGCCGTCGACCGGGCCTCGATCACGGTCGTGACGTCGGGAAAGCCGAGTGTCCGGCCGGTGCGCAGGTCGTCCAGGCGGATCATCGCTCGAAGATCAGGTCGGCGGCCCGGGCCACCACCTCGGCCCGGGACCGGCCGCCGTGGTCGGCCACCAGGAAGTGCCCGCCGATCGCCAGGCAGAACGCGAGCATGCTGCGGGCCTCCACCTCGTCGGCGTCGGCGCCGGAGCCGCTGATCACCTCGCGCAGCAGAGCGAAACGCCGGTTGTCGACCCGGCGCAGCCGCTCGGCCACGGCCGGGTCGCGCCGGGCCCAGTCACGGACGGCCAGGTCGATCGGCAGGAGACGGTTCCCGGAGAAGGTGAGCAGACCGGCCCGGGTGATCCGGGTGCGTGCGTCGCCGCCCTCACGCTCGACCCGGGCCAGAACGTCGTCGGTGCTCTCCCGTTCCCAGGTGTCGAGCATCTCCCCGAGCAGGGCGTCGCGGTCGGCGAAGTACCCGTAGAAACCGCCCTTGGTGACGCCGAGCTGTTTGGCCAGCGCCTCCACCCGGACGGCGTCGGGGCCGCCGGTGGCCAGCGCCTGCAGGCCGGCCTCGATCCACTTGCCACGCGGTGTGCGCACAACCCCTCCTCGAGCTGTACGTCACCGTATGCTATACGCCTCCGTACGCTTTTCCGGGGCGGTGACGTGGACGGCCGGACGCGGCCTCAGCAGCGGGCCGAGCACCGGGATCTCGGTGAGCCCCTCCGCGCCGGCGATCGCGAGGCCCTGCGGGGCGACGTTGCTCAGGTCGCTGAGCACGACGTAGCGCGGGCGCCACAGCGGCCGGAACTTCTCGTTGTAGTGCCAGAGCGTCTCCATCTGCGTGCCGTCGGAGAACCGGCGCAGCAACTGCCGCTGGAGTTCGCTGAGCCGGCCCTCGCCGCGTTCACCGGCGAGCACCGCCCGCATGACCGCGAAGTTCAGGCCGAGACCCCATTCGCCGCGCGTCTTCAGGTGCAGGATCGTCTCGATGATGACGAAGTCCGTCAGGCCGTTCGGCAGCTCCCGATCGGTGCGCCTGCGCATCAGGTCCAGCGACCAGCCGTGGAGATCGGCGGCCGGAACCCAGTGGCAGAACGCGTCGGGCCGGCCGTCGGGGGCGTGCGCGACGGCGAGCATCAGCCCGGTGTCGTCGGCCTCGCCGAGTCGGGACAGCGTCATCGAGAAGCCCCGTTCGACCTCCCCGATGCGGCTCTCGGTGGCCAGCGCGCGCAACTCGTCCGCGAGGTCAGGCGGCAGGTCGGCCGGGTCGTAGAAGCGGACCGTGTACCCGGCTTTCCGCACCCGGTTGTACGCACCGCGGATGCTCTTGGACGGTCGGCCATCGAGCGTGAACGCGGTGCAGTCGACGATCGCCTCGTCGCCGAGGTAGATCGGGCGCAGACCACCGGCCTGGTAGATCGGCAGCCATCCCTCGGTGGCGCCGAGCACGCTCACCGGCCAGCCGTGCCGATCGGCGAACGCGGTGAACTGCGCCCACGCGTCGGCGTGCTGTTCCGGTGGCCCGATCGGGTCGGGGGAGACCAGGCAGACGCCGTTGCGGATCGCGTACGCGACCAGGCAGTCGCCGGTGAAGAACCAGCTCTTGTCGTCGCGCAGCGCGAAGTAGTCGAGGGTGCCGCCGCCGTGACGGGCGACGATGCGGCGGGCGCGGGCCAGGTCGGCGGCGCGGTCCGCTCCGCTGGGCGCCGGCAGCCGGCGGGAGCGCAGCAGGACGCAGGCCAGCACGAGCAGCAGGCTGAGCCCGGCCGCGATCAGCACCGGCGCGAGCACCGGCCCCGCACCCGGCAGCGGCCGGTCGTGTTCCCCGACCATCCGCTCGACGACCGCCCGGACGGTCCCGCCGCGAAGGCCACCGAGCGCGGCGCTGGCGCCCCCGACGACCGCGACCCCGGCGGCGAGCACCGCGAGCGTCCAGCGCAGCGTCCGCCGGTCGGGATGCGTGGGGAACGCCGCCCGCTGGCGCACCAGCCAACCGGCCACCAGCAGCGCGAGCCCGGCCTCCTCCAGGTCCAGTCCTTTGAGCACGTGCAGCGCCGCCGAGGAGAGCAGGAGCGCGAGCGCGGTGGCCCAGGCGACGCTCCGGCCCCGGCGCAGCCCCCAGGCCAGGAGCAGCAGCGCGGTGCTGGTGAACACCACGGCGGCGGCCGCCGCCCGCGGTGCCTCGATCGGGAGCACGTCCAGCAGCGCGTCGAACCGGCCGTGCAGCGGTGCGGTCAGCGCCGACCCGAGCCCGACGAGCGCGACCGCCGCCACCGCGAGGGCCGCGAGCCGGCGGGTGCGCTCGAGCCGGGCGCGACGCTCCAGCCCGCACTGCGGCAACGGCCAACCGGCCTGTCCCGGCAGCTGCGCGACGACCGACTCGCGGGTCGCGACCCGGCGGGCCGCCAGCCGCTCGACCCGGGTGCTCTCCCCGCTGGGCGTCTGGTGGACGACCAGCCGGATCCGCAGGTCGTGAACCACGTCGAGCTCGACCCAGACACGGCGCAGCAGCGGGACGAAGACCGGAGGCAGGAACCAGCGCGCCGCGCGCCGCTCGACCACCCGGGTGCCGCTGCCGGTGTTCGCGTAGAAGCCGCCGGGCACCGGGCTCAGCTCGGGCTGGTGGGTGTGGCCGGTGATCAGGCCGGCGAACCCCTGCGCGCACAGCGCCGCGGCGGCGGCCTGCGGTGCGGCGTTCGAGCCCCGGCCGCGGGGCCCGAACCCGCTCGACGCCAATCCGGTGTAGACGGTGCGGATGACGAGCAGGACCAGCAGCGCGATCAGCGCGATCTCCGCGACCAGGCCGGCGCCGAGGAAGAACCCCCAGCGTTCGAAGCGCGCGGGGTGGGAGACGAGCCGGACCAGACCGTGGATGCGCAGCGCGAGGAGCACGGCCACCGGGATCAGCAGCCACTTCGCCGCGGGCGCCAGGTGCCGGTAGAGCAGGCGTGAGCCGATGAACTCACCGGCGGCGCCCGGATCGGCCAGATCCGGCAGGTCACCGAGTAACGGCGCCCGCCGCGCCTCGGGCAGCACCTGCTGGACGATGTGCTGGCCCAGCGGCGAGTCGAGCGGATCCCGGGGGTCGGCGAACGCGTTCGCGGGGTCGTAGGCGTGGCCGTGCTCGCAGCGCACCACGCGCCGCCCGGCGGGGGTGGCGAAGGCCAGGTCGACCTGCAGGGCGCAGCGCGCGCCGATCGTGTCCCGGAGCGCGGTCGCCGCGCCCTCGTCCCAGGCGATCGCGGCGTCGTGGTTGCCGACCGTGACGACGAGCGTGCGGCCGGGTTCGTCGGTGAAGCGGCGCAGGGCCGCGGTGAGCGCCGGGTGGGCCGCCAGCGCGCCGGCGACCGTGCCCTCCGGTTCGCCCCACAGCTCGACGACGTCGCCGTTGAGGACGACGACGCCGGGCCCGTCCCACTTCTCGAGGCGCGCGACGACGTCCTGCTCCATCCGGGCGGTCGCGGGGGTCGCGGTCTGGTGCAGGTGCAGGTCGCTGCAGACCAGCACGGTCGCGTCGGCGGGCAGTTCGAGGGTCAGCCGATCCGGTACGAGCTGTTCGTTCATCGTCGGGCCACTTCCGGTTGAGGGGATGCGAGCACGACCGCGGCGGCGGTCGACGCGAGGACGGCGCTCAGGGCGGCCGGTCCCCAGCCCGGCCGGACGGTGTCGCCGAGCAGGGCGACGCCGAACCCGGCGGGAAGCAGGACCTCGACGATCCAGAGCAGCGCGGTGACGCGGGCGGCGTCGCCGTGTTCCAGGGCCGAGGCGTACAGGAGGGTGCCGGTGACCCCGAAGCAGGCCAGCGCCCAGACGAGGGGGTCGGCGGCCAGCGCGAGCGGCGAGAACGGCGTCGGCAGGCTCACGGCGCGGGCGGCGAGCGCGGTGCCCCCGAACGCGGCCCCGGCCAGCGCCGCACCGACCGCGGCCCACCCGGCGGTGGCCGGTGCGGCCGAGGCCCGGGCGGACGTCAGCCGGCCGATCGTGGCCCAGCCGGCCGCGGCCAGCAGCAGCGCGACCGCGAGGACGCCGTACCGGACGGGGAGCGACAGCGCGACGGCGTGCTCGGACCCGGCACTCCCGCCGAGCACGGCCAACGCGCCCACGGTGACGACGAGTGCCCCGGTGTCGGCGCGGCGCAGCCGGGTGCCGAGCACGACCCGCGCCGCGACGGCGGTGACCGCCACCGACCCGGCCAGCACGGCCTGCACCGCGTACAGCGGCAACCCGCGCACCGCGGCCAGCGACGCCACCCAGGCGAGGCCGTCCAGCCCGAGCCCGGCCAGGTACACCGGGCGGCGCAGCGTGCCGCCGGGCTGCCGGGCGCCGATCGCCTGCAGCAGGGAGCTGATCCCGTACCCGGCGGCGGCGGTCGCGGCCAGCGCCGTCGCGACCAGGTGCGCGTTCATTTCGCGACCAGCGGCGTCGTGGTCGGCGCGGGCAGGCGGTGTCCCAGCCAGTCCAGGGCCGGCGGCAGCGCGGCGTTCCACACCGTCGTGTTGTGGCCGCCGGTGGGCACCGTGACCGTGGTCAGGTCGGTGCCGGCCGGCACCGCCCGGCGGAACGGCGCGATCTCCCGCATGGCCGCCTTGTCCCCGCCGCTGGCGAAGACGTAGAGCGAGGGGTGCACCGGGCGGTGCCGGACGAACCACGCCGGCGAGTCGTAGTGCCGCACGGCCAGGTCACCGCGGTACAGGTCTCCGGTCGAGGCGTCGGTCAGCGCGTTGAAGTAGCCGCTCAGCGACACCGCGGCGCGGTAGGTCCCCGGGGCGTGCAGCGCCATGTCCACCGCGCAGAACCCGCCGGTGGAGAAGCCGAGCGTCGACCAGGAGCCCGGCGCGGTCGCGGTGCGGAAGGCGTTCGCGATGTCGGCGGGGACGTCCCGCGCCAGGTAGGTCTCGTTCTGCTCGCCGCGGACCGCGTTGACGCACTCGCCGTCGTTGCGGTCGTACTCGTACGGTGCGACCGCGATCACCGGCGCCATGCGCCCGGCCGCGATCTCGGTGTCGAGCATCGACGCGATCGGCAGCGCGTGCACCCAGTTGTGCGGGCTGCCGGAGTAGCCGTGCAGCAGTTCGATCACCGGGAACCGCTCGGTGGAGCGCGCCCGGTCGAAGTAGGCCGCGGGTAAGTACACGTAGCCGCTGCGGTTGATCCTCGACCGTGCCCCCGGCATCGCCCACGGGATCATGATCCCGTGGCCGTGCGCCGCCGCCGCCCGCCCGTCGGCGAGGTCCGACGGGGAGACGCGCTCGTGGTGGAGTTCGGCCGCGGTGGTCAGCCGCACGTCGACGGGGCCGCCGGTCAGGTCGCTCCAGGACGTGTAGAAGCCGTAGTAGCGGTTCATGAGGTCGCCGCTCACCGCGACCGGCAGCACCATGACGAGCAGCAGGCAGAGCGCCCGGGCCGGCCACGCCACCAGGCGCGGCCAGCGGTTCCAGCCGATGAGCGTCACGGCCAGCACCACCAGTAGCGCCGCGCTCAGAACCAGCAGGAGCGGCAGTCCGATCAGGCTCATGACCGCACGATGCGCCGCGCCCGATGACACGACGATGAAAACGTCAGACGCGGACCGTGACCACCGCGCCACCCAGCGGAGCGCCGTTCCCGGCCTGCACGGTGCCCCCGTGGGCGGTCACGATCGCCCGCACGATCGAGAGCCCGAGGCCCGCGCCGGTACCCCGTGCCCGGGCGGCGTCGCCCCGCACGAACCGGTCGAACGCCGAGCCCAGCAGCGCCGGTGGGAAACCGGGACCGTCGTCGGCCCACTCGATCCGCGCCCCGGCGTCGTCGTGGCCGATCGTCACCCGGACGTTGCCGGCGCCGGCCGCCGCGCTGTTCCCGGCCAGGTTCGTGAACACCTGGCGGAGGCGGTCGGCGTCGACCGAGGCCTCGACGGGGGAGCCGGTGGTCTCGATCCGCAGGCCGACCACCCGGCCGAGCGCCGGTGTCTCGGCGGCCGTGAACGCGAGCAGGTCGACCGGCTCGCGGACGGCGACCGGGTCGTCGGCGAGCAGCAGCAGATCCTCGGCCAGGCGGGTCAGCCGCACCGCCTGCGTCTGGGCCGCGCGCAGCGACTGCTCGACCTCGGCCGGGTCGTCGAGCGCGGTCAGCGCCAGTTCCAGCTCGCCGCGGAGCACGGCGATCGGGGTACGCAGCTCGTGGCTGGCGTCGTCGACGAACGCGCGCTCCCGCTCGAACGCGACGTGCAGGCGCTCGAGCATGCCGTTGAGCGTGGCCGCGAGCCGGGCGATCTCGTCGTCGCCGGCGACCCGCGGCAGCCTCCGGTCGTGGTCGAACGACGAGATCGAGGCCGCCTCCCGGGTGAGGGAGTCCACCGGTCGCAACGCGGCCCGGACGACCAGCCAGCCCGCGCCGCTCAACGCCACGATCAGCAGCGGTGCGGCCGCGACCAGGCCCACCAGCGCGCTGAGGCTGGCGCGGTCGATCACCCGCCGCGACGCCGCCACCGCCAGCACCTCACCGCTCGTGCCCACCCGGCGGGCCTCCACACGCAGCGGAACAGCGCCCGTGCTGTGCCCGATCCTCGTCTCGGTGTCGGTCCTCCACGGCCGGTCGGTGAACCGGACCTGTTCCTCGCTGAGCAGCCGGTGCCCGCTCAGCGACGGCGACCCGGCGAGCAGCGTCCCGTCCGCGGTGTAGAGCTGCGCCAGCGGATCGGAGCGCACGATCCGCCCCTCGCGTACGGAGATGCTCGCGGCGAGGTCGGCGCTGCGGTAGCTGAGCTCGGTGTCCAGCGCCGAGCGCAGGCGCAGGTCGACGAGCGCGTACAGCCCGCCCAGCCCGAGCAGCAGCGTCAGCGCCGACCCCACCGCGAAGATGACGACGAGCCGGCTACGCAGCGATCGCATCGCATCACCCCTCCTCCGACGTTCACGCTCCGCGACATGTCTACCTCTATCCTGGGGCCATGAGGCTGCTGGTCGTCGAGGACGACCCGCCCATGTCCGCGCTTCTCGACCGGGGGCTGCGCCGCGCGGGCTACGCGGTGGACACGGTCGTGAACGGCGTCGACGCGCTGTGGCGGATCACCGAGACCGAGTACGACGGGATCGTGCTGGACGCGACGATCCCGCCCCCGGACGGCTTCGAGGTGGTCCGCCGGATCCGGGCCGACGGGGTCTGGGTGCCGGTGTTGATGCTGACCGCGCGTGACCACGTCCAGGACCGCGTCCGGGGCCTGGACGCCGGTGCCGACGACTACCTCACCAAGCCGTTCGCGCTCGACGAGCTCTACGCCCGCGTCCGCGCGCTGACCCGCCGCGGCCCGGTCCCGCGCCCGACGCTGCTGCGTGTCGCGGATCTGACGCTCGACCCGGCGACACGCGCGGTGCACCGGGGGACGACGCCGCTCGACCTCTCCGCGCGCGAGTTCGCCCTCCTGCACGAGTTCCTGCGCCACCCGGGGGAGACGCTCAGCCGCACCCACCTGATCGAGCACGTCTGGGACTTCGCCTACGACGGCGGCTCGAACGTCGTCGACGTCTACGTCCGGCACCTACGTGACAAGATCGACCGCCCGTTCGACCGGGACACGCTCCGCACCGTGCGCGGCGCCGGCTACCGCCTGGACCCGGAGGCCTGACCGGGCACCGAGCTAGGGTCGGATGGTGCGATTCGTGGCGCTGCTGTTCCCGCGCGTGACCCAGCTCGACCTCACCGGTCCGGTGCAGCTGTTCTCCCGGCTGCCCGGCGCGACGATCGACCTGGCCTGGCACGACGTCGCTCCGGTGCCGACCGACGCCGGCTTCTCGATCGTCCCGACGGTGAGCTTCGCCGACGCCCCGCCGGCCGACGTGCTGATGGTGCCGGGCGGGCACGGCGCGTTCGACCTCCTCGAGGACGACGTCGCGCTCGACTTCGTCCGCGCGCAGGCCGCCGGGGCCCGGTACGTCACGAGCGTGTGCACCGGCGCGTTCGTGCTCGGAGCGGCGGGGCTGCTGCGCAGCAAGCGCGCCACCACGCACTGGGCGTCGCACCCGCTGCTGGAGCTGCTCGGCGCGGTCCCCGAGCGGGCGCGCGTCGTCCGCGACGGCAACGTGTTCACCGGCGGGGGTGTCACCAGCGGCATCGACTTCGCGCTCACCGTCGCCGCCGAGCTCTACGACGACGCGACCGCACGCGAGCTGCAGCTCGCGATGGAGTACGACCCGCGGCCGCCGTTCGACGCCGGGTCACCGACCAGCCCGGACGCGGACCCGGCGCGGGTCGAGCGCATCCTCGCCGACACCCGGCGCACCCGCGAGCCGCTGGTGGCGCGCGCCGCCGCGCGGATCGGGTCGTGAGAGGCTTCGGCGGTGACAGCAGCCGACCCCGCCCCACGCCGCGGCCGCGGCCGGCCCGGCTACGACCAGGCGGCGGTCCTGCGTACCGCGGTGGAACTGTTCAACCGCAAGGGGTACGACGCCACCAGCATCGGTGATCTGGCCAAGGAGCTCGGGGTCACCAAGCCCGCGATCTACCACCACTTCACGAGCAAGGAGGACCTGCTCCGGCTCGCGCTCGACGACGCGCTCGACGAGCTGACCGCGGTGGTGGGCGGCGCGGTCGAGGACGCCGAATCCTCCAGCGCGTACGACCGGCTGCGCGGTGTCGTGCGGCGCTCGGTGGAGGTGCTGGTCGCGCACCAGCCCGCGGTGACGCTGCTGCTGCGGGTGCGGGGCAACACACCGGTCGAGGTCGAGGCGCTGGCGCGGCGGCGGTGGCTCGACGACCGGCTCGCCGCGCTGGTGCGGGCGGCGGTGGCCGAGGGCGCCCTGCGCGACGACATCCCGGCCGAGCTCGTCAGCCGGTTGCTGTTCGGCATGGTGAACTCGCTCGTCGAGTGGTACCGCGCCGAGGGGGCGTACGACGCGGCCGCGGTCGCCGACGCGCTGACCCAGCTGGCCTTCGACGGCCTGGCCCGTCCGTGAGCCGGTGCTCCCACGAATCAGATCGTGATCGGGCGGCCCAGCGAGCGGCTGCGGCCGCGGAACTCGGCGATGACGACGCCGGGGGAGCCGTCGGGGTCGTCGCGGCGGACGGTGACGTCGTAGATCCCGGAGCGCCCGCGCCGGGAGCGTTCCTCGGCGTGGGCACGTAGCCGGTCACCGGCCCGGCCGGACTCCAGGAACGTGACGTCGAAGCCGGCCGCCACGGTGACCTCGCCGTGCGAGTTGCACGCGACCGCGAACGCGGTGTCGGCGAGCGTCGCGATGAGACCGCCGTGGCACAGCTCCCAGCCGTTCGTCATGTCCTCGCGGACCACCATCGAGACCTCGGCGGTGCCGGGGCCGACGTGCTCGAGCGTGATCCCGAGCGAACGGCTGGCCCGGTCGGCGGCGAGCATCACCTCCGCGCTGCGCCGCGCCACGTCGACCGGGGCGACGCTCACGACCGCCGCCCCTTGCGCTCCAGGAACGCCGCCATCCGCGCCTCCTTCGCCTCGGTCTCGAACAGCACGGCCTGCGCGAGGTCGTCCACGAACGGGTGCGCGCCGCGCGGAGCGTGGAACACGGCTTTGGACAGGCGGGTCGCGAGCGGCGCGTTCGCGGTGATGCGGTCGGCCAGCCGGTGCCCGGCCGCGATCAGCCCGGACGGTTCGACGACCTCGTTCAGCAACCGCACCGCGTGCGCCTCGGACGCGTCCAGGATCCGCCCGGCGAGCAGGATCTCCTTCGCCAGCGGTTCGCCGACCAGCGCCGAGAGCCGCCACGCCGCCCCGGCCGCGGCGAGGATCCCGAGCCCGGTCTCCGGGTTGCCCACCCGGGTGCGCGGGGTGCCGATCCGGAAGTCGCACGCGTACGCCAGCTCCGCGCCCCCGCCGAGCGCGTACCCGTCGACCAGCCCGATCGTCGGCATCGGTAGCCGGTGGACGCGGTCGAAGACCGACGAGTTGATACCGCGCAGCGCGTCGTCGCGGCGCCGTTCACGCAGCTGCGCGATGTCGGCCCCGGCCGCGAACGTGCCACCCTCGCCGACGATCAGCACGACCCGCGGCTCGGCCTCCACCGCCGCGCACGCCGCGTGCAGCGCGGTGACCAGCTCCTGGTCGATCGCGTTGCGCACCTCGGGCCGGTTGAGCCGCCACACGACCCGGTCCCCGGCGTCCTCGACGACCAGCGGCTCAGGCATCGAAGTCCACCGTCACCGCGTCGCCGAGGCCGAACGTCTGGCAGGTGAGCACGAACCCGGCCGCGACCTCGGCCGGCTCCAGCGCGTAGTTGCGTCGCATGTCGACCTCGCCCTCGCGCACCAGCGCCCGGCACGTCCCGCAGACGCCGCCCTTGCAGGCGAACGGCAGGTCGGCCCGGGTCCGCTGGGCGCCGTCCAGGATCGTGCCGTCGCGCGGGACGTCCGCGGTGGCCCGCAGACCGTCGAGCACGGTGGTCAGCGCGGTCGTGGCGCCGGCCACCCCGGGCCTGCTCCGGCGGGGCTCCGGCGGCGGCGCGTCGACGTAGAACAGCTCGACGTGGACGCGCTGCGGTGCGATCCCGCAGTCGGCGAGCACCGCGCGGGCGTCCTCGACCATCGCCAGCGGGCCGCAGAGCCAGACGTGGTCGAAGGTCTCGGCCGGGATCACGTCGGTGAGCAGCCGGCGCAGGCGGTCGCGGTCCAGGCGCCCGGCCCAGAGCTCGACGTCGCGGGGCTCGCGGGAGAGCACGTGCGCGATCTGCAGGCGGGGCCCGTACCGGTTCTTCAGGTCGCCGAGCTCCTCGGTGAACATCACGGTCGCGCTGGTGCGGTTGCCGTAGAGCAGCGAGACCTGGGCGCCGGGGTGGGTGAGGACGGTACCGGCGATCGAGAGCAGCGGCGTGATGCCGGAGCCGGCGGCGACGAGCAGGTGCCGCTCGCCGGTGGCCGGGTCGGCGTTCCAGGCCCCGGTGGGCGTCTGCACGTCGATCCGGGTGCCGGGCCGGACCTCGCGGACGAGCCAGCCGGAGAACAGCCCGCCGGGGATCTCCCGGACGCCGATCGCCGGCGCGCTGCCGACCGGGGCGCAGATCGAGTACGACCGGCGCTCCTCGACGCCGCCGACGAAACGGCGCAGCGTGAGCGACTGCCCGGCACGGAACGCGTAGGCGTCGCGGAGCTCGTCGGGCACCGCGAACGTGACCGCGACCGCGTCGTCGCACAGCCGCTCGACGCCCGAAACCGTCAACGTGTGGAACACCGCCGACCGGGCCGGGACCATCGCGGGCGCGGTCATCAGATCTCCTTGACGTGGTCGAAGGGTTCGAGGCAGTCGGTGCAGCGGTAGAGGGCCTTGCAGGCGGTGGCGCCGAACTCGGAGACGAGCGCGGTCGCGGTGCTGCCGCAGCGGGGACAGGTCAGCGCGCGGCGGACCCGGCCCAGCGTCAGCGCGATCGGACCGCCGGCGGGGCGGGCCGGGCCGGGCGCGGAGAGGCCCGCGTCGGCCAGCGCGGCGCGGCCCCGGTCGGTGATCCAGTCGCTGGACCAGGCCGGTTCGAGCACGATCCGCACCTCGACGCGCGGGAAGCCCGCGTCGGTGAGCCGGTGCACGAGGTCGTCGCGCATCGTCGCCATCGCCGGACACCCCGAGTACGTCGGCGTGATCGACGCGACGACGGTGTCGCCCTCGACCGCGACGTCGCGCAGCACGCCCAGATCGACGAGCGTCAGCATCGGCATCTCGGGATCCCGGACCTCACCCGCCACCGCGGCGGCCCGGTCGGCCGCGATCACCAGCGCCCCCGCGGGTGGGCCCGCGCGACCGACTGCATCTCGGCCAGCAGGAGGCTGAAGTGCTCGGTGTGCAGGCCGTCCCGGCCGGTGCGCCCGCCCACGCCGGCCAGCGGCGCACGGGTGGGCCGCTCGACCGCGGCGACGGCGAACACCTGGTCGAGGACGACGTCGACCTCGTCGGCGAGCGTGCCGACCTCGGCGGCGACGCCGGAGAGCGCGCGCTCGACCGGGTGCGCGGTGACCAGCTCGGCACGCAGCGGCCACAGCGAGTCCAGCGCGTCCAGCAGGCGCCGCCGGGACTCCTCGGTGCCCTGTGCGAGGGTCACGAACCAGCGACCGGCCCAGTCACGGTGGTAGGTCAGCTCCTTGACGCCCTTCGCGGCGACCGCGGCGAGGACCGCGTCCGCACTGCCCCGCAGCGCGGCCAGAACCGCCAGCCGGGCGACCGAGAACAGCAGCAGCCGCACGACGACGTGGGCGAAGTCGCCGTTGGGCACCTCGGCCAGCCGCACGTTGCGGAACTGCCCGGCGTCGCGGAAGAACGCGAGCGCGTCCTCGGCGGGCACGGGTGAGCCGTCGGGCAGCGGCGGCACGACCGCGGGGTCGGCCGCGGCCGCGCGGGCCAGCAGCAGGCGCGCCTGACCGAGCAGGTCGAGCGCCATGTTCGCGAGCGCGATGTCCTCTTCGAGCTCCGGGGCGCGGCTGCACCACTCCGACAGCCGCTGCGACAGGATCAGCGCGTCGTCGCCGAGCATGAGGCAGTACGTGGCGAGGTCGGGTCCGTCGGTTCCGGCCGGCACCGTGGTGTCGACCCCGGCCAGCGGGTCCTCGAAGTCGGTTCCGAACGCCCACTGCGACGAGTCGCCCTCGAGGAGCCCGTCGTACACGTTGTCCATCGCGGCCTCACATGTGCGGAACGTCGGCGGGGATCTCGTAGAACGTGGGGTGGCGGTAGACCTTGTCGCCGTTCGGCGCGAACAGCGGGTCCTTCTCGTCCGGGCTGGACGCGGTGATCGCGTCGGCTTTGACCACCCAGATGCTCACGCCCTCGTTGCGCCGCGTGTACACATCGCGCGCATGGCGGAGCGCCATCGTGTCGTCGGGCGCGTGCAGCGATCCGACGTGGACGTGGTTCAGCCCGCGCTTGCCCCGGACGAACACCTCGTAGAGGGGCCACTCGGCGCGGTTCACGACCGGGCTCCGAACGCCGCCGCGGCTTCCCGGACCCAGGCGCCCTCGTCGTGGGCGGCGCGGCGGTGGGCCAGACGCTGGGCGTTGCAGGGGCCGTCGCCGCGGATCACGGCGGTGAGCTCGGCCCAGTCGGGTTCGCCGAAGTCGTAGTGTCCCCGGTCGTCGTTCCAGGTCAGGGCCGGGTCGGGCAGCGTCACCCCGAGCGCGTCGGCCTGCGGCACGGTCATGTCGACGAACTTCTGGCGCAGCTCGTCGTTGGAGTTGCGCTTGATGCCCCAGGCCATCGACTGCGCGCTGTTCGGCGACTCGGTGTCCGGCGGGCCGAACATCATCAGCGACGGCCACCAGAACCGGTCCACCGACTCCTGCACCATCGCGCGCTGCTCGTCGGTGCCGCTCATCATCGTCCGCAGCAGTTCGTAGCCCTGCCGCTGGTGGAACGACTCCTCTTTGCAGATGCGGATCATCGCCCGCCCGTACGGCCCGTACGACGTGCGGCAGAGCGGCACCTGGTTGCAGATCGCGGCGCCGTCGACGAGCCAGCCGATCGTGCCGACGTCGGCGTAGGACAGCGTCGGGTAGTTGAAGATCGACGAGTACTTCTGCTTGCCGGAGAGCAGCAGCTCGACCAGCTCGTCGCGGGTGATGCCCAGCGTCTCGCACGCGGAGTACAGGTACAGGCCGTGGCCGGCCTCGTCCTGCACCTTCGCCAGCAGGATCGCTTTGCGGCGCAGTGACGGCGCGCGCCCGATCCAGTTGCCTTCCGGCTGCATGCCGATGATCTCGGAGTGCGCGTGCTGGGCGATCTGCCGGATCAGCGTCCTGCGGTAGCCGTCGGGCATCCAGTCGCGCGGCTCGATCCGGTCGTGATGGGCGATGACGGCGTCGAACTTCTCCTGCAGCTCCATCGGCCCCTCCGGCGCATTTACTTAACGATCGGTCTGTAATACCGTGACATGAACAAGCCGCTCTTCGCAACACCCGAGGAGGCACCGTGCTCGAGAGTTACGCCGCCGGACGCTGGTACCGCGCCCCGGACGAGGGCGAGCCGCTGCTCGACGCCGTCACCGGCGCGGAGGTCACCCGGATCTCCAGCCGCGGGCTGGACCTCGGCGCGATGGTCCGGCACGCCCGCGAGACCGGCGGCCCGGCGATCACCGCGCTGACGTTCCACCAGCGGGCGGCGTCGCTCAAGAACCTGGCCAAGCACCTCACCGCGCAGAAGGACGAGTTCTACGCCCTCTCGCTGCACACCGGGGCCACCACCCGGGACACCGCGGTCGACGTCGATGGCGGCATCGGCACGCTGTTCAGCTTCGCCAGCAAGGGCACGCGTGAGCTGCCCAACGACACGATCGTGCTGGACGGTGGCGTCGAGCGGCTCGGCAAGGCCGGCACGTTCGTCGGCCGGCACCTCTACACGTCGCGGCCCGGCGTCGCGGTGCAGATCAACGCGTTCAACTTCCCGGTCTGGGGCATGCTCGAGAAGCTCGCCCCGGCGTTCCTCGCCGGGCTGCCGACGATCGTCAAGCCGGCCAGCCAGACCGCCTACCTCACCGAGCTGGTCGTCCGCCGGATCGTCGAGTCCGGGCTCCTGCCCGAGGGCGCGCTGCAGCTGATCGCCGGCAGCGCCGGGAACCTGCTCGACGAGCTGACCGTGCAGGACTCGGTCGCGTTCACCGGGTCCGCGCACACCGCGGGGATCCTGCGGCGGCACCCGAACGTCGTCGACGGGGGAGTCGTGCTCGGCGTCGAGGCCGACTCGCTGAACTGCTCGATCCTCGGCCCCGACGTGCGGCCCGACGACCCCGAGTTCGACCTGTTCGTGAAGGGCGTCGTCACCGAGATGACGGTGAAGGCCGGCCAGAAGTGCACCGCGATCCGCCGGGTGCTGGTCCCGTCGGCGCTCGAGGACGCCGTGATCGAGGCGCTGGGCGCCCGCCTGGCGACGATCACGGTCGGCGACCCGCGCGACCCCGGCGTCCGGATGGGCGCGCTGGCGAGCCTGGCCCAGCGGGACGAGGTCCGCAAAGCCGTCGAGGCGCTGCGAGCCTCCGCCGACGTCGTCGTCGGGGACCCGGAGAGCGCCCCGGAACGGGGCGCGTTCATGAACCCGGTCGTGCTCCGGGCCCGCGCCGGCGCCCGCGAGCCGCACGACGTCGAGCCGTTCGGGCCGGTCAGCACGGTCCTGGGCTACTCCGGCATGGACGAGGCGATCGCGCTCGCCGCCCGCGGCAAGGGCAGCCTGGTCGCGTCCGTGGTCACCCACGACCCGGCGGTGGCCCGCAGCGTCGTGCTCGGGCTCGCGCCCTGGCACGGCCGCGTGCTCGTCCTCGACCGCGACGACGCCGGGGAGTCCACCGGCCACGGCTCGCCGCTGCCCGTGCTCGTGCACGGCGGCCCCGGTCGCGCCGGTGGCGGCGAGGAGCTCGGCGGGATCCGGGCGGTGTTGCACCACATGCAGCGCACCGCCGTGCAGGCGTCGCCGGACCTGCTGACCGCGATCACCGGTCAGTGGACGACCGGCGCGGCGCGCACCGACGAGGACGTCCACCCGTTCCGCAAGAGCCTGGCCACGCTGCGCGTCGGCGACACGATCCGCTCGGCGACCCGGACCGTCTCGCTCGCCGACATCGAGCACTTCGCCGAATTCACCGGCGACACGTTCTACGCCCACACCGACGCCGAGGCCGCCGCGAAGAACCCGCTGTTCGGCGGGATCGTCGCGCACGGCTACCTGGTCGTGTCGCTGGCCGCGGGGCTGTTCGTCGAGCCGTCGCCGGGCCCCGTGCTGGCCAACTACGGCGTCGACAGCCTGCGGTTCCTCACCCCGGTGAAGGCCGGCGACACGATCGGCGTGACGCTGACCGTGAAGCAGATCTCGCCGCGCACCACCGCCGACTACGGCGAGGTCCGCTGGGACGCGGTGGTCACCAACCAGGACGACGCCCCGGTCGCCACCTACGACGTGCTGACGCTGGTGGCGAAATGAGCGAGGTGCTGCTCGAACGCGACGGTGCGGCCGCGATCGTCACGCTCAACCGGCCCGCGCGGCGCAACGCGCTGGACGCCGCCACCAAGGCGGCCCTGCGCGCGGCGCTGGCGGAGGTCGCCGCCGACGACGGTGTGCGTGCGGTGCTGCTCACCGGCGCAGGCACCGCGTTCTGCGTCGGCCAGGACCTGGGTGAACACGCCGAAACGCTGCGTGCGGACGCGGGCTCGGCGTTCGACACCGTCGAGCGCGACTACGCGCCGGTGGTGCGCCTGCTGGCCACGATGGACAAGCCCGTCGTCGCCGGCGTCAACGGGACCGCGGTCGGCGCCGGCCTCGCGCTCGCGCTCGCCTGCGACGTCCGGCTCTTCGCCGACGGCGCGACGCTGGCCACCGCGTTCACCGCGATCGGCCTCACCTGCGACTCGGGGCTGACCGCGACGCTGTCGGCGGCGGTCGGGGTGGCCAGGGCCCGCGAGCTGGTGCTGCTCGGCACGCCGTTCACGCCCGCCGACCTGGGGGCGACGACCGTGGGCCGGGACGAGCTGCCCGCCGCCGCCCGCGCGCTGGTGGCCACGCTCGCCCAGGGACCGACCGCGGCGTACGTCGCGACGAAGCATCTGTTCGCCCAGCAGCTCGACGCGGTGCTGGCCGCCGAAGCGCGGGCGCAGGCCGGGCTCGGCCTGACCAAGGACCACCAGGGTGCGGTGGAGGCGTTCCTCGCCAAGCGGCAGCCCACGTTCACCGGGGAGGCGCCGTGAAGGATCTGAGCCCCCGGCCCGGCGACCTGGACCCGATCGAGACCGCGTCCCGCGACGAGCTCCGCGCGCTGCAGACCCGGCGCCTGCGCCGGACGATCCGGCACGCCTACGACAACGTCGCGCACTACCGGGCCGCGTTCGACGACGCCGGCGCGCACCCCGACGACGTCAAGACCCTGGACGACCTGGCTCTCCTGCCGTTCACCACGAAGGAGGACCTGCGTCGCAACTACCCGTTCGGCCTGTTCGCGGTGCCGCGCGAGGACGTCGTCCGGATCCACGCGTCGTCGGGCACGACCGGCCGCCCAACCGTCGTCGGTTACACCCGGGACGACCTCGACACGTGGGCCGACGTGGTGGCACGCAGCATCCGCGCCGCCGGCGGCCGCCGCGGCATGATCCTGCACAACGCCTACGGCTACGGCCTGTTCACCGGCGGTCTCGGCGCCCACGCCGGCGCGGAGCGGCTCGGGTGCACGGTCGTGCCGGTCTCGGGCGGCATGACCGAGCGTCAGGTGCAGCTCATCCGGGACTTCCGCCCCGAGATCATCATGGTGACCCCCTCCTACATGCTCGCGCTGATCGACGAGCTGGAGCGCCAGGGCGTCGACCCGGCTACGACGTCGCTCCAGGTCGGCATCTTCGGAGCCGAGCCGTGGACCAACGACATGCGCCGGGAGATCGAACGGCGCCTCGACATGCACGCGGTCGACATCTACGGGTTGTCCGAGGTCATCGGCCCCGGCGTCGCCAGCGAGTGCGTCGAGACGAAGGACGGCCTGCACGTCTGGGAGGACCACTTCTACCCCGAGGTGATCGACCCGATCACCGGCGAGGTGCTGCCCGACGGCGAGGAGGGCGAACTCGTGTTCACCTCGCTGACCAAGCAGGCGATGCCGATCGTCCGCTACCGCACCCGCGACCTGACCCGGCTGCTGCCCGGCACCGCCCGGTCGATGCGCCGGATCGAGAAGATCACCGGCCGTACCGACGACATGATCATCCTGCGCGGGGTCAACCTGTTCCCGACCCAGATCGAGGAGCTGATCCTCGGCATCGCGCCGCTCAGCCCCCACTTCCAGTGCGTCCTCGACCGCAGCGGCCACCTGGACTCGATGACCGTCCGGGTCGAACGGCGCGACGGCGTGGCGGCGGGCGACGCGGGGGAGCACCTCGAGCGGTCGATCAGGAACCGGATCGGGGTGTCGGTGAGCGTCGAGGTGGTGGAGCCGGGCGGGATCGAGCGCTCGGTCGGCAAGATGCGCCGGATAATCGACGAACGCCCGAAGCGCTGAGGACGTCGCAACCGCTTTGCTACCGTGGTCGGTATGGCCCCAGGTGAGGTGAGCTCTCCGGGCGACCGTCCGATCCTGCGAGTCTTCGTCGCCATGCCCGGATCCGATATGGGCATCAGGGCGGGCTGGGCCAATCCCGACCAGATCAAACGTCGCCTTTACGGCAAGGTTCGGGAACAACTGGAGGCGCGGCTTGATCGGCCGGTCGAGCTCATAGTCGAGAAGGACAAAGACCAGCCCGGATCGATCTACCGGTCCATGTACAGCGAAGCATGGTTGGCTGATGTCTATCTTGTGGACCTGACCGGTGCGAATGCGAACGTCTACTTGGAACTCGGTGTGCGCTGGGCCATGAGTGACGGTGTCACCGTACTGATAGCCCAGGACCCGGCGGATCTGCCGTTCAACGTGGTGGCCGCGCGCGCGCAGCCGTATTCCAACGACCCCGACCAGCTCGAGAGCTCTATCGAGCGAATCGTCAATGCAGTCCTGGTTGGTCTCAAAGCTCGACAAGTGGCGAAAACCGACAGTCCGGTTCGCGACGGTGCTGAGTTCATCACCGTGCCGTCCGCACGGATAAAGGCTTTGGAGTCCAGAATCGAGGAGCTTCAGCAGAAATACGGAGACAGCTATCTCGATGCGGCGGCCAGGTCCTCGACACTGCAGACGAAGATCCACCTGCTCCAACTCGCGGTGGAAGTGAACCCCTTCACCCCCGAGGGACACTTCCAGCTCGGACGAGCGCTCCGCGAATCCGGTGACGCGGACGACGACGCCGTTCAGCATTTGCGGAAAGCTACGGAGCTCTCACCTCGAACCTCGAATTATTGGCGGGAGCTGGGTGTCGTGCTCAGCAAGTCGGGACAACTGGATGCGGCCATTCCCGCACTGAAGCGCGGCATCAACCTTGCCCCCGCGGACGTCGATGCGATGAGTGTCCTCGGCGGGGTGAAGCGCCGTATAGCGCTCAGCGGGGGTGCGGGGAACGTCGACTGGGAGGCTTTGAAAGAGGCCAAGGAGTTGTATGAGAAAGCGTCCTTGATCTCCCCGCGGGATGTCTACCCGCTTCTCAACGTCGCCCGCATCGGCCTGATGTTGAGCGGGCTCGACTCTTCTGCGTTGACGGATGCGAAGGCCCGATTCGGCAAAGCTCTCCCGCTCTGCCAGTTCGAGCTTCAGTACGCGAAGGATCAAGCCGCGGAGCAGGGCAGTAGTCTGGAGCGGCAAATAGAAGCCGGGTTCCGGTTCTTCGACTACGGGGATTGTCTGCTGTTCACCGGGCGGATTACTGAGGGGCTGCAGGTCTACACCGAAGGCTTCGAGTATCTCCGGGCCGAAATCCGGTCCGATGTCATGAGGTCCGTCGGCGGTGCATTGGACGATCTGGCCGACCTGGTGGATCTCGACCCCGAGACGACGTTGGCAATTCAGAACGCACTGAAGATAATCCGCCGGTAAATGTTCGCAGGGGTCGGCTGCCTCGAGCTAGTCCGAGGCAAGCTGCGGGAGCAGTTGGCGGCCCTGGCGCTCGAGTTCCGGTAGGTACGGCGTGTCGGAGAGGACGAAGTGGGTGACGCCGAGTGCGCGGCACCGGCGCACCGGCGCAGCGGCGCCGCGGCGTCCTCGGCTGAGCCGACGAGCCAGGTGGTGCCCGCGCCGGCCGCGCCGTAGCGGCCGGGGGCGGTGCGAGGTTGTCGTCGAGGACGTCGCCCCGTGCGGACAGCTCCTGCAGGCGTTGCTGGCCGACCGCGGCGTCCCAGTTCGGGCCGCCCGCGATCCGGCCGTCGGCCAGCGCGGCCACCCGGGCCTCCGCGTCGGCCCAGGCCTGCCCGGTGGTGCCGCGCACCACCGTGGTGACGCGGAGGCCGAACTCCAGCGGGGCGTGTTCCCGGCCGACCTCGGCGCTCAGCCGCCGGAGCCGCGCGATGCGGTCCCGGATGCCGTCCAGCGGCTCGCCCAGAACAGCTGGACGTCGGCCTCGGCGGCGGCGACCCGCTCGGCCGCCGCGGAGGCGCCGCCGAAGTAAAGCCGAGGATGCGCGCGACCGGCCCTGGCCACCGGGCGCAGCCGGAGCGTCGAGTCGGTGACCGAGAAGAACTCGCCGGGCAGCGTCACCCGCTCGCGCGTCCAGAGCGCCCGCACGATCCGCAGGAACTCGGCCGTGCGGGCGTAGCGCTGGGCCTGATCACCGTCGGTGTCCCCGTAGGCCGCCGGGTCATCCGGCCGGAGACGACGTTGACGAGCACCCGGCCGCCGCTCAGGGGGTCGAGCGTGGCCGCCGACGCGACGAAGTGCGCCGGGTGGCAATAGCCGGGCCGGACGGCGACCAGCGGCTGGAACGTGGTCGTGCGGGCCTCGATCGCCAGCGCGTGCGCGGTGAGCGTCGCCAGGCTGTTGTGGTTCCCCACGACGGCGTCGCCGCGGTGCCCGGCGGTGACCTCGTTCGGGATGTACCAGAGGAACTCGGGACGTACGGCTCCGACGCTACCTCGGGCCGCTGAAGCCCGAGTTACCACTGTGGATAGAGTGGGGTCCTTCGATCGATTCAGAAGGGTTCCGACGTGCCGCAGGACAGGCCCGGGTCACACCACGAGGAAACCGTCTCGCTGGATCGGGAAACCGTCCTCCTGAACTCCCCGGCCGACCCGGCCGGGGCACCGGCTGACCCGGCCGGGGCACCGGCTGCGACCGGCGCGGAAGCGCCGACCGAAGTGACGTCGGACCCGTGGGGGCAACCGGCCGCGGCGCCGTTCGTGCTGGCCGACCCGTCGGCGGTGCCGAGTTTCGACGGGCCACCGGAGGCCCCCGCGTCGAAGCGGCGCCTGGGCGTGCTCGTCGCCCTGGCGGCCGTGCTCGCGGTCGCGGTCCTGGGCGGGGTCGTGCTGGTCAGCGGAGTGTTCGGGAGCGAGGAGCGCACCGCGTCCGGCGGGTCGGCGTCCCCGTCCGCGGCGTCCCCGGCGGCCTCGCCGTCGGTGTCGCCGGCCGGCCCGAGCGGCGCCACCCCGAGCGCCGCGGCCCCGAGCCCCGCCGTCCCGAGCGCCGCCGCACCGGTTCCCGCCGGGCCGCGACCGGTCGCGGCCTGGAGCGTCGACGGGGGCCGGGGAGACGCCGAGACCGGCGGCCGCGACCTCACCGCGTCGAACGTCACCGCCGCCGGCGGCTCCGGCGCCTTCAACGGCAGGAACAGTCAGCTGACGACGCCGGGCGCCGTGCTCGACACCGCCCCGCGGAGCAGCTTCACCGTCGCGGCCTCGGTGTTCCTGGTGAACACCGAGGGTTACCAGACCGCGGTGAGCCAGGACGGCGCCGTCAACAGCGCGTTCTTCCTCCAGTACTCGTCGGCCGAGAAGAAGTGGGCCTTCTCCCGGGTGGCCGGGGACACGCCGAACGCGGCCGGGACCCGCGCCCTGTCCACCGCACCGGCGAAGACGATGACCTGGGTCCGCCTGGTCGGCGTCTTCGACGCGAAAGCCGCTCAGCTACGCCTGTACGTCGACGGGGCGCCGCAGGGCACCGCGAAGTACGCGGCCGCGTTCGCGTCGAAGGGCGAGTTCGCCGTCGGCCGGGCGAAGTTCAACGGCCGCGACGCCGACTGGTTCCGCGGCAACATCGACAACGTCAAGGTCTACGATTCCGCGCTGACCGCCGCCGAGGTGGCCTCGCTCTAGGTGGTGTTCTGGGCGAGCCGTAGCCGGGCATGGATTCGCAGGACACGATCTAGTGGCTGTGGTCGTTGCGTGAGGCCAGCCACATGGTGTGCTCGCGGCTGATGGCCTCTTCGGCGTCGGCCACCGCCTGGGGCCAGTCCTGGTCGGACGCCGTCGACAGCTGCTCGGCGGCCAGGCCCAGCTCGTTGGTGGTCACCGCATACGCCGACGCGAGCGACGAGTGCTGTTTGAGCACCAGCCAGGCCGCGGCGGCCGCCACCAGCGCGGCCATGATCCCGGACCAGTCGGCCTTCCAGATGCCAAAAGCGCGCCCGGCCGCGATCAGGATGGCCGCGACCTCACCCGCGACGAGAGTGAGCTGCCACCAGGAGCCGCGGCGGCGGTGAGCCTCGGCTTTACGCTCGTACCAGGCACGCTGGTCGTCCACCCGGTGACGCAGGTAGATCGCCCGGCGCGTGGGCAGGTCCTGCTCGCGTAACGCCAACATGGTTTCGGTGACGAGCGCGTGCGGACCGGTGGGCACGGTGACCCGCCCTTGCGCCTTGGCCGTGATCTCACGCAGCCGTTCGGCCAGCAGCAAACGCGCGTCCCGATCGGGGAGCGAGTCGTCGAACGGCGCGCCGCGGACCGCGAATTTCCAGGCGAGCGTCTTTGCCGACTCCGCGATCGCGCGCCCGGCGTACCACTCCTGCTCAGGGCGCTGCGCGAGCATCACCAGCTCAGCCACGAGCGCCGCCACGAAGCCCGCGAGACCGACGAATCCCCACAGGTCGAACCGCCCGGCCATGAAACTGAACGCCCCGCCGACCGCCGCCACCACCGCGCCGGCGAGCCGCACCTGATTCCACATCAGCGTGTGTCGCTGCCCCACCGTCGCCGCGCGATCAGCGGCCCGGAACAACCCCGGAAGGTGCTCGTCCGTGAGCCAGTGATCGGAACCTTCAGGAAACGGACCCACGAATCCCCTTGTCCCCGGGTGCCTCTCACCACAGTAGATCAGGTGATCACCTCGAGTAGAGGATTGATCACCTCGGCCTGGTCTCCCCAAGCGAGCAGCATCTGCAACTGACGTGCCATGCTCGTCCGTTGTTGCTCGGTCGCCTCGGCGGCGGCCGACGCGTACAGGTCGGTGGCTCTACCGAGCGGAAGGTTGCCGAGGAGGTGCTCCTGCAGCGCTAGTTCGGCGAGAGTCGCCTGGGCCCAGATGTCTGTCGCCGACGCGCGCTCAGCCATGAAACGCACGACCGGCAGCAGGCGGAGGGTCGCCGTGCGGTCCCGATCCGCGGTCTCGGAGTGGACGGCATGGCCCGCGAGGACGCGCAGGAGCGTCACCGCGTTGACGCCGGGATAGTAGTCGGTCGGAACCAGGAGAAAACCCTGCTGATAGGCGTTGGCGGCGCGCCGCAACTCCCGAAGGGCGTTCCGGCCGGTCCCCAAGTGCTGGGTGGCGCGCACTTTGGCGACACTTCCGATGAGCCCGAGCGTCTCGGCTGACCCCGGGTGGCGTCGGTTGAGGTCCGCGAGTCGTTCTCCCGCGGCCTCCAGGTCCTCCGGTCTCCGCTCGGCTCGCACTAAGGCGTGCACGTACGTCTGCTGCAGGCGTTCGTTGTCGTGGTGCTTGTCGTCGATGGCGAGAGGTTCCAAGATGGTGAGCGCTGCCGCCGGTCGCGCTTTCTCGATCAGAACCGCCGCCTTCAGCTGGAGCGCGGCCCTGTTGTGTTGGGCGATGTCCGCGTTCTTGGCCGCCTCCGCCGCTCGGACCAGTCCGGGTATGTCGGAAAGATCGTGGGCGACGTTGACCATCTCGGTGAGGTCGACGTTCCGGCTGTCGGCCGCCGGCAAGCCGGTGACGCGCAACGTCGGAACCGTGCTGTGGACCGGGCTATCGGTGTGTGCCAGGTCGCTCCGGTGCTCGGCAATCGCGGTTAGCGCCTGGCGGAACTCACGCAGCCCGTCCAACACCTGTCGGTCGGTGATCGCCTCCATCGCGCGCTCGTACAGCCGAATCGAGATGCCCTTGAGATCGAAGGGAATCGGCGCGTACCGGGAGTGGATCACCATCGTTCCCCGACGCTGCGCGGTGTGCCGAACCCCCAGTTCCCAGAGCACGTTCGGGTTGAGCGTCGCGAGGTCGGCGACGACCAGATCGGCGCGGAGCAGATCGCGGATCATTTGAGCGTCGATGACCGCGGGCTGCGGGTTCGAGTCCGCGCGCACCGCTCGGTAGCCGGCATCAGTCAGTGCTGGGAACAGCAGACGTTCCCAGGTGGCGTTCGACTGGTAGTTCTCGTGCGGCCGGTCGGGATCGAGTTTGTTTCCGAAAGGCATCGCGACGAAGGCGAGCGGAGTGTCGTTCCGATCAATCGACGGGTCGACGCGGAGTACGTCGATCGAATTTCCGCGGAGTTCCTCGGCCAGATCTTCGGTGTGGTTAGTGCCTCCGGCGCTCACCAGTACACCGAGAATCTGCGTGCCCGCCTGGGAATCCTTCATGGCCAACGCCGTTGTGACGATTTGCGTGTTCACGGCGCGGTAGGTCTCGTCATCCGACCGTGCCGGGTCGGTCTCCTGGACGGTGATCCGCCGGGATGCGAGGATCCGATCGAACACGGATTTCCATCCCGGTTGGTCGGCGACGCTCTTCTCGGCGAACGTCGATTGGTCGCCGGCCAGGACGACGGTTGCCGGAATGCCCAGTTCGAGCGCGGCCCGGAGAAAGATCAGGTCGCTGCCGGCCGCGGCGGAGCCGATCAGGTGGGCCGGTTGGAGTCCGGTGAGCAGGCGCCTGACGCGCTCCTCGACGTAGTCGACGTGAGCGACCGGGAAGTCGCCCCTGTCTCCGCTGGTCCGGCGCCCGCCGAACACGACGATCATCGGTTCCCCCTCAAGTCAGCCCACCCCTGACTCAACTGTGGACCGACGATAGCCAGTGTCACGGAATGGAACAAGCGCATGACCCCTTGTCGGCACCTACGGGCATTGATAGTTTGTCCTGACAAAAAGACGAAGGGTGGTCTCCGGGATGTCCGCACCGTACGACCTGATCACGATCGGCCGGATCGGCGTCGACCTCTATCCGCTGCAGGACGGTGTCGGCCTCGAGGACGTCGAGACGTTCGGCAAGTACCTCGGCGGCAGCGCGACGAACGTGGCGATCGCGGCCGCGCGCCACGGCCGGAAGACCGTGGTGATCACCGCGGTCGGTGACGACCCGTTCGGGCGGTACGCCCACCGCGAGCTGACCCGCCTCGGCGTCGACGATCGCTGGGTGGCGACGGTCGGCCACCTCAAGACGCCGATCACGTTCTGCGAGATCTTCCCGCCGGACCACTTCCCGCTCTACTTCTACCGCGAGCCGGTGGCGCCCGACCTGATGATCGACGCGGTCGACGAGGCCGCGGTCGCGGACGCGCGGGTCTTCTGGGCCACGGTCACCGGCCTCTCCCGCGAGCCGAGCCGGGCCACCCACCACGCGGCCTGGCAGGCCCGCGGCCGGGCGCCGCTCACCGTGCTCGACCTGGACTGGCGCCCGATGTTCTGGCCGTCCCCGGAGTCGGCCCGCGACGAGGTCGGGAAGGCGCTGGAGCAGGTCACGGCCGCGGTCGGCAACCGCGAGGAGTGCGAGGTCGCGGTCGGCGAGACCGACCCGGACCGCGCCGCCGACGCGCTGCTGGAACGGGGGATCGAGCTCGCGGTCGTCAAGCAGGGTCCACGCGGGGTGCTGGCCAGGACCCGCGAGGAGAGCGTCGAGGTGCCGCCGCACCCCGTCGACGTGGTCAACGGGCTCGGCGCCGGCGACGGGTTCGGTGGCGCGCTCGTCCACGGTCTGCTCGCGGGCTGGTCGCTGGAGCGCACCGTGCGGTTCGCGAACGTCGCCGGCGCGATCGTGGCCGGCCGGCGCGAGTGCTCCACGGCGATGCCCACCACCGCCGAAGTGGAGCAGCATGTCCCGGCCTGACCTGGCCGCTCCGGCCGTCGACTTCGGGCGGCTGCGCCGGACCCGGTTCGAGAACCCCGACGCGATCGCCGCCGCCTTCGCGGCCCGCGCGCGCCGTCCGCTGGTGCGTGGTGACGGGCGGCTGTTCATCGTCGCGGCCGACCACCCGGCCCGGGGTGCGCTGGGCGTCGGCCCCGACCCGATGGCGATGGGAAACCGCTACGACCTGTTGCGCCGCCTCGTGCTCGCGCTCTCGCGGCCGGGCGTCGACGGCGTGCTCGGCACCCCCGACGTCCTCGACGACCTCGCGCTGCTCGGCGCGCTGGACGGCAAGATCGCGGTGGGCTCGATGAACCGCGGGGGGCTACGCGGCGCGGTGTTCGAGATGGACGACCGGTTCACCGGCCACGACGTCGGCTCGATGGTGTCGGCCGGGCTCGACGCCGCGAAGCTGCTCGTCCGCATCGATCTCGCGGACGCGGGCACCGCCCGCACGCTGGAAGCGACCGCGCACGCGGTGACGGCCGCGGCCGCCGCCCGGCTGCCGCTCCTGCTCGAGCCGTTCCGCAGCGTCCGGCAGGGCGACCGCGTCGTCAACGACCTGTCCACGGACGCGGTGATCACGTCGGTCGCGATCGCGTCCGGGCTCGGCGGCTCGTCCGCCTACAGCTGGCTCAAACTGCCCGTCGTCGACGACATGGAGCGCGTGCTGGAAGCCGCGACGCTCCCGACGCTGCTGCTCGGCGGCGAGGGCGGTGGCGACCCCGAGGCCACCTACGCCTCCTGGGGCCGTGCGCTGGCCCTCCCCGGCGTCCACGGCCTGGTCGTCGGCCGGACCTTGCTCTATCCCCCCGACGGCGACGTGACCCGGGCGGTCGACGTCGCCGCCGCGCTGGTGCACGACGGGGTCAGTTGTTGACGAGCGTGATCTCGAACGCGTAGTTGTCCGGGCGGTAGCAGTGGTGCCCGTACTCGACGGCCTTGCCGAACGTGTCGTAGGCCGTGCGGTCCATCGTCAGCACCGGTCCGCTGCGTTTGATCTCCAGCAGCCGGCTCTCCTCGGCCGTGGCCGCGCGGGCGCCGATCCGCTGCTGCGCGACCCGGATCTGCGTCCCGCGGCCTCGCAGCAGCTGGTAGAGCCCCCGGCTGGCCAGCGCGTCGGCGGTGAGGTCGGTGTAGTCCTCGGGCAGGTAGTTCTCCATCACGGCCAGCGGGACGCCGTCGGACAGGCGCAGCCGCCGGACGTGCAGCACCGGCTCGCCCGCGGAGATCGAGAGCCGGTCGGCCACGACGTCGTCGGCGGGCACGATCTCGTGCGCGAGCAGGTTCGTGGCCGGGTGCTGACCGCCCCGGTCGAGGTCGTCGTAGAGGCTGGTCAGCTCGACCTTGCGGGTGACCGGCCCGTGCACCACCTGGGTACCGATGCCGCGGCGGCGCACCAGCAGACCCTTGTTGACCAGCTCCTGCATCGCGCGGCGGATCGTCGGCCGGGACATGTTCAGCCGCTGCCCGAGCGTGACCTCGTTCTCCAGCCGGGCGCCGGGAGCGAGCCGGCCGTCGACGATCGCCTGCTCGATGCGGGTCGCGATCTGGAAGTAGAGCGGGATCGCGCTGGAGCGGTCGACGTCCAGGAACAGGTCCTCCGGGAGCGCCGTCGGCGTTCCGTCGATAGCGGCTGCCATGTCCTGGCCCCTCCAGCTGATTTTTGTCAGCAGTTTAGGACATTCTCAGGATGCGTTGGCCGGTCCGCCGTACTTCGCCGGTGAGGCAGGATAGGCGTCGTGCCGGATTCCCCGCGCGGTGTCGAGGCCGTGCTCGCCAAGGCCCGCGCCGGGCTCCACCGCGTGACACCGGCGCAGGCGCGTGCGGCCGCCGAGCGGGGCGCGCTGCTCGTCGACACCCGCACCGAGACGCAGCGGGCCGAGGCGGGCGAGCTCCCCGGGGCGATCGTGATCGACCGGACCGTGCTGGAGTGGCGGCTCGACCCGTCCAGCGGGGTGAACATTCCCGAGGCGGTGAGCTACGACCTGGAGGTGGTGGTCGTCTGCCGGCAGGGATACAGCTCCGGGCTGGCCGCGGCCAGCCTGCGTGAGGTGGGCCTGTGGCGGGCGACCGACATGATCGGCGGGTTCGAGGCGTGGGTGCGGGCCGGGCTGCCGGTGTCCACGGGTCCGGCCGACGTCCGGCGGTGACTCAGGCGCCGCGGATGCGGAGTACGAACCAGGTGACCGCGCACATGAGGACGAACAGCGCGCCGCCGAGCACGGAGCCGAGCAGCAGCGCCTCGGGGACGTTCGCGGTGGCCGCGTAGACGTCGCCGGCCCGGCTGGCGCCGAGGACCACGGCGATCGCGTAGAACAGCGGGGTGCGCTGGTCGAGGACCTCACGCACGAACTCGGCGACGGTTAAGCGGGGAGCCATACCGATCACGGTAAGTGACGGCGGCCGGGTTCGGCGGGAATCGTGAACCTCGTCTCGACGTGTATCAGGGCGCGTTCGACGTGCTCGTGACCTCGCGCCGGTCGTCGGGGAACCGGCGGGTGCGGAGCTGGCGATCGAGCAGCGCGAGCAGCGGGAGCACCACCCGGCGGCTGGTGTCCAGGGCCTGTCGGGCCTGGCTCGTGGTGAACGGCTGATCCAGCGTGTCCAGCACCCGGACCGCGTGGTCGTCGGCGCCGGGCCGCAGGACGACGTTGTCGCCGAGGCGGAGCACCGCCCCGGCCCGCTCGGCGGCGGCGAGCTCCCGCGGCCCGAGCCCGAGCGCGGTGAGCCGGTTGGCCTCCGGGGCGCGGAACGGGTGGGCGGCGAACTCGTCGGCGAGCGTTTCGAGGGCCGTGGTGACCGCGGCGGGCAGGGCCGGGGGAGCGTCGCGGTCGACGACCCGGCCGTCGCGGACGGTGAGCGGCGGCTGGACGAGAGCCAGCAGGAGGACACGATCGGGGAGATCGAGCGCGTTCCGGGCCGCCTCGACGGTGGGGCCGGCGTCGAGGCGGGCGGAGCCCCGGTGCTCGGCGAGCAGGGCGGCGAGTCGTTCACGCAGGTCGGTGGCGTGGCCGGCGTCGAGGAGCCAGTCGCCGGCGCGGAGGGCGTCGGGGGGCGGGAGGGCGCCGAGGCCACGCAGCTCCGCGGCGCGCAGTGCCGTGCGCGCGCGCAACAGCCGGTGTCCGAGTTGCTCCGCGCCGTTCCCGGCCCGGCCCTGGGTGGCGGCAGCGCCGCTCACGGCGGCCAGAGCGGTGGCGCGGGCGGCCGCGGCGCCGCGGCGGGTGAGGGGAGGAGGATCGGTGTCCAGAACGGTGATCCGCCCGATCACCCGGTGAGCACCGGGGTCGCGGAGCAGCGCCCGGTCCGACGCCACCAGCGGCAGCGGCGCCGCCAGCGCGAGCCGTGCGAACTGCCCGTGACCTCCGGGCGGACGCGCCGGAGAATTTCCACCGGCGGACCCGGATCCGGCCGTCGTGCCGCTTCCGGCGCCGGGCGCCGGCTCGGGCGGGGGAACGGAAGGGCCGCGCAGCGGGCGGACCCGTACCGGGACGGCGGCCGAGCCGACGTGCAGGGTGAGGGTGGTGGGGGCCGAGTCGAGGTCGTCGCCGTCGACCCGGACGTCCACGAGCCCGGTGGAGGTCCACGCCCCCGGCGTCCGGAGAGCGTCGCCGCGGTGGACGTCGTCGCGGTCGACGTTGCGCAGGTTCACGGCGACCCGGGCCACCGCGGCCACGGTGTCGTGGGCGACGCCGAGCGCCTGCAGGCCGCGCACGTGCACGCGTCGCCCGCCGAGCGTGAGTTCGTCACCGACGCGGAGGGTGCCCGCACTGAGCGTGCCGGTCACCACGGTGCCGCTGCCGCGGATCGTGAACGACCGGTCCACCCACAGCCGCACGGGTGCGGTGACGTCGGGGGCCGGCAACCGCGCGACCAGCTCCTCGAGCCGCGATCGCAGCGCGCCGAGCCCGTCGCCGGTCGCGCCGCTCACCGCCACCGCGGGCAGCCCGTCGAGCGAGGTCCCGCGGAGCCGGTCGCGTACCGTGGCGATCGCGGGCGCGGGATCGGCGAGGTCCGAACGCGTCACCGCCAGCAGCGCGTGGGAGACCCCGAGCGCGTCCAGCGCCGCCACGTGCTCCGCGGTCTGCGGCATCCACCCGGAGTCCGCGGCCACGACGAGCATCGCGGCCGGGACCGGGCCGACCCCCGCCAGCATGTTCGGCACGAAGCGCTCGTGTCCGGGCACGTCCACGAACGCCACCTCGGCGCCGCCGGGCAACCTCGTCCAGGCGAACCCGAGGTCGATCGTCATGCCCCGGCGGCGCTCCTCGGCCCACCGGTCGGGCTCCATCCCGGTCAGGGCCCGGACCAGCGTCGACTTCCCGTGGTCCACGTGCCCCGCCGTGGCTACGACGTGCATCCGTCGTCCCCGCCCGGACTCCTGGCGGCGTCGAGCACGGCGGCCAGCAGCGAGGCGTCGGCCGACGGCGGTACGCACCGCAGGTCCAGCCGGAGCGCCCCCCGCTCCACCCGGCCCACCACCGGCGGATCTCCCGCCCGCAGCGCCGCCGCCCAGCTCTCCGGCAGCGTCACCGCGTACGAGGGCAGCACCACCCCGGGCGCACCGCCCCCACCCACCACCCCGTCGCTCGGCTCCGCGTCGGCCGCGACGCCCTCGGCCCGCAGCGCCGCCGCCAGCGCGCGGCAGCGTTCACGCAGCGACGGCACGTCCGCCTCCAGCGCCACCCGCGTCGGCGTGTCCGGACCGGTGAGCGTGGCCTCCAGCGCGGCCAGCGTCAGCTTGTCCACCCGCAGCGCGCGGGCCAGCGGGTGCCGCCGTAGCCGCTCCACCAGCGGGGCCGTGCCGAGCAGCAGCCCCGCCTGCGGTCCGCCGAGCAGCTTGTCGCCGCTCGCGGTGACCAGGGCGGCCCCGGCACGCAGCGCGGTGGCCGCGTCGGGCTCGTCCGGCAGTACCTCCGAGGGCGCCAGCAGCCCCGACCCGATGTCGACGACGACCGGCGCGTCGAGCGTCGCCAGCGACGCCACCGCGACGTCGGCGGTGAACCCGGTGACCACGAAGTTCGACGGGTGGACCTTCAGCACGAACCCGGTGTCCGGACCGATCGCGGCCCGGTAGTCGGCGAGCGTGGTGCGGTTGGTCGTGCCCACCTCACGCAGCCGCGCGCCGGTGGACTCCAGCAGGTCGGGAAGGCGGAACCCGTCCCCGATCTCGACCAGCTCGCCCCGGCTGACCACGATCTCGCGCCCGGCGGCCAGCGCGGTGGCCGCGAGCACCAGCGCCGCCGCACCGTTGTTCACGACGTGCACACCGCCCGCGTCGGGCACCGCCGCGGCGAGCGCGGCCAGCGTCGCCCGTCCCCGTGCGGCCCGCCGCCCGGTCCCCAGGTCCATCTCGACGTCGGTCGCGCCGGCCGCCGCCCCCAGCGCCTCCACCGCGGCGTCGGACAGCGCGGCCCGGCCGAGGTTCGTGTGGAGCACGACGCCGGTCGCGTTGAGCACCGGGCGCAGCGACGTGGCCCGCCGGGGCAGGCTCGCCGCCGCCGCCGCGACGACCTCGTCGGGCGCCAGCGTCCCGGCTCGCGCGCGGGCCTGCGCTTCGACGACGGCGGCCTTCACCCGGGCGCGCCCGAGCCGGGCCAGGTCGCCGGCCAGCCGCGGGTCGGCCAGCGCCACGTCGGTGCGTGGGATCAGACGCCGGGGATCCATACCGGAACTCTAGGCCGCCGCGCGGGTGACGGGCGGGATGGCGGAGACGGACGGGAATCGAACCCGCCTGACCGAGATCCTCGGCCACTACGGTTTTGAAGACCGCGGGGGGCACCAGCCACCCGAACGTCTCCCCGGAGACCTACTGGTCCCGGTACCGTACCGCCTCGGCCAGCTTGGCCTTCACCACGTCCGCGGTGACCCGGTAGCCGCCGCCGGTGAAGTCCGCCTCGGGCCCGGCGTAGGGGAGCACGTACGCGGCGGTGTCGCGCTGGAAGCGCCAGCCCTCGGCGAGCGGCCCGGCGTCGTACGCGTCGTACCCGATCGAGTCGAGGAACGCGGTGACGGTCGCCTTGGCGCCGGCGTCGTCCCCGGCGATCGGCAGCGTCGTGCGGTCGGGCTGACCGGCCAGCCCGGCCAGGTGCGTGACGTAGATGTTGTTGAACGCCTTCACCACGTGCGACTCGGGCAGGTGGGCCTGGAGCAGCTCGCTCGTCGTCGTCGATTCGTCGTCGAGCTCCGCGAATCGTCCGTCGCGATCGGGGTAGTAGTTGTCGGTGTCGATGACGACCTTGCCCCGCAGCGGTTCCACCGGCACCGCGCGGTACGCCTTCAACGGGACCGTCACGACGACGATCTCACCGGCCTCGGCGGCGGACGCCGCGGTCGCCGCCCGGGCCCGCGGCCCGAGCTCGGACACCAGCGAGGTCAGCGTCTCCGGCCCGCGGCTGTTGCTGAGCACCACGTCGTGACCGGCGCCGACGGCCAGCCGGGCCAGGGTGCCGCCGATGTTTCCGCTCCCGATGAATCCGATCGTCGTCATGCCTGTCGCCAACCGCGCGGGGCCGACCGACATTCCCTACGAGCTGGATAGGTTGTGTGATGACCACGTTCCGGTTGACCCAGTACGCCCACGGCGGCGGCTGTGCCTGCAAGATCCCGCCCGGTGAGCTCGAGGACGCGGTGAAGGGCCTGATCGGCGACGACGTGCCGTCGGAGCACGAGCTGCTCGTCGGGCTCGACGACGGCGACGACGCCGCGGTGGTACGCACCCCGGCCGGCGCGGTCGTGGTCACCGCGGACTTCTTCACGCCGGTCGTCGACGACCCGTACGACTGGGGCCGGATCGCCGCGACGAACGCGTTGTCGGACGTGTACGCGATGGGCGGGTCGCCGGTCGTCGCGGTGAACCTCCTCGGGTGGCCGCGCGACGTGCTGCCGTTCGAGCTGGTGCGCGAGGTGCTGCGCGGCGGGCTGGACGTGGGCCGCGCGGCCGGGTGCCACGTCGCCGGCGGGCACAGCGTCGACGATCCGGAGCCGAAGTACGGGATGGCGGTGACCGGGCTGGTCGACCCCGACCGGCTGCTGCGCAACGACGCCGGAGCGCCCGGGGTGCCGCTCACGCTCACCAAGCCGCTCGGCATCGGCGTCCTGAACTCTCGCCACAAGCAGACCGGCGACGTGTTCCCGCAGGCCATCGACGCGATGACGACCCTCAACGACAAGGCGTCGCTGGCCGCGCTCGAGGCCGGGGCGAAGGCCGCCACCGACGTGACCGGGTTCGGGCTGCTCGGTCACCTGCACAAGCTGGCGCGGGCCAGCGGCGTCACCGCCGAGCTCGAGGCCGCCGCGGTGCCCTACCTGGACGGCGCCCGCGAGGCGTTGCGCGACGGCTTCGTCAGCGGCGGCACCCGGCGCAACCTCGACTGGGTGCGCCCCCACCTCGACGCCGGCGCGGTCTCCGAGGACGAGGCCCTGCTGCTGGCCGACGCCCAGACCTCCGGTGGCCTCCTGGTCGCCGGTGAACTCCCCGGCTACCCGGTGATCGGCCGCCTGCTGCCCGCCGAGCCCGGCGTCACGGTGCGGGTTCGGTGACCCCGCGGGCCAGGCGTTCGCGCTGGGGGACCACCACGTACTTCGGGTCCTTGGTGGATTCCACCCCGGCGTGGAAGATGCCCAGGCGCTGACCGAGGCTCCCGGCCAGCAGCGCCACCCCCGACACCACGGCCGCGGTGCGTGAGCGACGCGCGAACAGCGCGGCGCCCACCGCGCCGCCGGCCGTGAGCCACTTCGCCGCGGTGAGGTACCGCCGCGGCTTCTCCTCGTGCAGCACGTCCCCGATCAGCCCGAGCCGCCCCTCCATCCGGTGCGAGGCGAGCAGCTCGATCCCGGCCCCGATGACGGCCAGGCGTCGCGCGGGCGACGCCTGCGCACGCGGAGCGAGGATCAACCCGAGCCCGGCGCCACTCGCCGCCGCGCTCCCGACGAACACGAACGGCAACTCGTCCTTCGCGGCGTTCCAGAACGGCACCGCGGTGTGCGAGATCAGCACCGCGGTGTAGGAGGCCACCGCGGGCGCCACCGCGGCCGCCGCCAGCCCCGCCGGCCGGGCGGCCCGGTGCGCGAGCCGGTGCAGCCGACGCCACCGCCGCGGCACCAGCTCCGCCGCCGCGGCCGCCCCCAGCGCGCCGCCGTACACCGACAGCGCCCACGTGCCCATGCTCATCGGCGACGTCGGCTTCGCCACCCGCAGCATGTGGTGGAACCGCTCCGGCCGCCCCAGGTCGACGATCAGGTAGTACGTCCCCGCGCTGAGCGCGAGGAGCCCGCCGAGCCGTCCGCCGCGCCGCAGCGCCGGCCGCCCGGTGAGGTCACCCCCGGCGGCCAGCAGCGCCGAGCCGGCCGAGAGCCCGCCGAGGAAGAAGTAGTAGGCGATGTCGTCCTTCCAGACCGGCGTCTTCAGGATCTGCCGGCCGTAGTACGACGAGAACTCCGGTTCCCGGGTCTTCACCGCCGGCTCCCCACGAAGGCGGCGACCGCACCGGCGACCATGCTCAGCCCGGCCAGCCCCGCGGCCGCCCACATCCGGCCGGCGTCCCGGGTCGGCACGCGCGGGTCCGGTGGCAGGCCGTACACCTCGGGCTCGTCGAGCAGCAGGAAGAACGCGCCGTCGCCGCCCACCCCGTCGTCGGGGCTCTCGCCGTACAACCGCGCCTGCTCGACGCCGTCCGCGTGCAGGTCCTCGAGGCGCGCGGCGGCCCGGGCCCGCAGTTCGTCGAGGTCGCCGTATTGGATCGAGTCGGTGGGGCAGGCCTTCGCGCACGCGGGCTCCTGGCCGTCGCGCAGCCGGTCGTAACAGAGCGTGCACTTCCAGGCGCGCCCGTCGTCCTCGCGGCGGTCGATGACCCCGTACGGGCAGCCGGAGACGCAGTACCCGCAGCCGTTGCAGATGTCCTGCTGGACGACGACCGTGCCGAACTCGGTGCGGAACAGCGCGCCGGTCGGGCAGACGTCCAGGCACCCGGCGTGGGTGCAGTGCTTGCAGACGTCCGACGACATCAGCCAGCGGAAGTCCTGCCGCGATTCCTCCCCGGACCCCGCGCCCGGCAGCGCGGACCCCGGCATGCCGATGTCGACCGGCCCGCGCTCCACCGGTTCGCGCGCGGCCGGGGGAGCCTGCTCGATGAAGGCGACGTGCCGCCAGGTGTTCGCGCCGAGCTCACCGGTGTTGTCGAACGACATGCCGAGCAGGTTGAACCCGTCGTCGGGGACGCCGTTCCACTCCTTGCAGGCGACCTCGCACGCCTTGCAGCCGATGCACACCGACGTGTCGGTGAAGAATCCCTTACGCGGTGGCGGCTGGACGTACCCCGCGTCGGCGGCGGGATTCTCCAGCGGACCGTAGAAGCTGTTCACCGCTCGCCCTCCTCCACATGAGCCGGACCACCGGTCTGGACGTGCGTTCCGGTCTCGACCGTGATGCCCGCGCGAGCCCGGTACCCACGCACGAACTCGAGCAGTTCCGGGCCCCGGGGACGTCGTCCCGGCCGCACGTCGCAGGTCGCGACCTTCGTCTCCTGGATCAGCACGTTCGGGTCCAGCGCCACCCCGAACAGGTCGTTCGTCGAGTCGCCGGTGACCAGCCCGGCGCTGCCCCAGTGGTACGGCAGCCAGACCTGGTGCACGGTGCGGTCGAGCACACGCAGCGGCCGCATCCGCTCGGTCACCAGCACCCGGGCCTCGATCGCGGCCCGGGACGTCACGACCGTGGCCCAGCCCAGGTGCTCGAGCCCTCGTTCGGCCGCGAGCGCGGGGGAGACCTCGACGGTCAGCGCCGGCTGCAGTTCCGCCAGGTACGGCAGCGTGCGGCTCATCCCGCCGGCCGTGTGGTGCTCGGTCAGCCGCGACGTCGTGAGCACGAACGGGAACACCTCGGAGCCCCGCTCGGGCGGCGACGGGTCGGACGGGTTGTCGGCCCGGCCGTACACCTTCCGGGTCGGGTTGGCGGCCTGGTGGTACAGCGCGTTGGCGAACGGCGACTCGTGCG
Source organism: Cryptosporangium arvum DSM 44712 (assembly GCF_000585375.1). Taxonomy (NCBI): domain Bacteria; kingdom Bacillati; phylum Actinomycetota; class Actinomycetes; order Cryptosporangiales; family Cryptosporangiaceae; genus Cryptosporangium; species Cryptosporangium arvum. The sequence goes on along the minus strand of NZ_KK073874.1, from coordinate 5,499,996 downwards.
GCTCGTAGTGCGTCGGCAGCGGCCCGTCCTGCAGACCGCTCGGCGCGAACAGCCAGCCCTTCCCGTCGGCCTGCATGATGAACGGGTCGTCACCCTGCAGTGCGTCGACGCCGATCGCGCCGTCCGGCGCCCGGTAGGACGGCGGCTTCGTCTTTTCGAAGTCCGGGACGTCCTTCCCGGTCCACTCGCCCTTCTCCTCGTCCCACCAGACGTACTTCTTCCGCTCGCTCCACGGGCGTCCCTCGGGGTCGGCCGACGCGCGGTTGTAGAGGATGCGCCGGTCGGCCGGCCACGCCCAGCCCCACTCGTGCTCGCTCTTGGGCTCGCGACGGTCGGCCCGGTTCACACCGCCGGCGTACACCCCGGAGTAGATCCAGCACCCGCACGCGGTCGAGCCGTCGGCCTTCAACTCGGTGTACCCGCCGAGCAGCTCACCGGTGCGCAGGTCGTAGCCGTTGATCGCCTTGAGCACCGACTCGGCGTCGGGTTCGTCGCCGCGTAGGCCGTAGTTCCAGTTCAGATCCTGCAGCGGGCGGTCGCGCGGGTCGGTGGAGCCGGCCAGCCGCTCCTTCAACCGCCGGCCCAGGTGGTAGAAGAACCACAGCTCGGAGCGCTGGTCGCCCTGCGGCGACACCGCCTTCTCGCGCCACTGCAGCAGGCGTTGCGTCTGGGTGAACGTTCCTTCTTTCTCGGTGTGCGCCGCGGCGGGGAAGAAGAACACCTCGGTGCGGCACTCCTCCGGCACGATCTCGCCGGTCTCGACCTCCGGCGAGTCCTTCCAGAACGTGGCGCTCTCGATCATCGCGAGGTCGCGGACGACCAGCCAGTCCAGGTTGGCCATCCCGAGACGCTGGAGCTTGCCGTGCGCGGAGCCGACCGCTGGGTTCTGGCCCAGCAGGAAGTACCCGCTGATCTTGCCGTCCACCATGTCCATCGCCGTGCGGTAGGTGCCGTGGTCGCCGGTGAGCCGGGGGAGGTAGTCGTAGCAGTAGTCGTTCTCCGCCGTCGCGGCCGCGCCCCAGTACTCCTTGAGTAGCGACACAATGTACGCGTCGGCGTGGGCCCAGAAGCCTTTTTGCTTGTCGCCGACGATGTCGTCGACGAACGTCGCGAGATCCGTGTGCGTCGACGCGCTGGGCATCGGCAGGTAGCCCGGCAGCAGGTTGAACAGCGTCGGGATGTCGGTGGAGCCCTGGATGCTGGCGTGCCCGCGCATCGCCATGATGCCCCCGCCGGGCCGGCCCATGTTGCCCAGCAGCAGCTGGATGATGGCCGAGGCCCGGATGAATTGCACGCCGAGCGTGTGCTGGGTCCAGCCCACCGCGTAGACCACCGCGGTGGTGCGCTCGCGCCCCGAGTTCGCCGTCCACGCCTCGCAGACGTCCAGGAACTCCCGCTGGGAGACGCCGCAGATCTCCTCGACCTGCTCCGGCGTGTACCGCGCGAAGTGCCGCTTGAGCACCTGGAAGACGCAGTTCGGATCCTGCAGCGACGGGTCGGACGGCGGATGGGTCGGCCCCCGCAGCGGAGCGCCCCCTGACTCGTGCTGCAGCCCGGTGGCCTGCTCCTTGGCCTCGGAGGTGCTCTGCCGCTTCTTCTCGGTGGACTTCTCCGCGCCCTGGTACTGCCAGGACGTCATGTCGTAGCTGGCCGTCGCCGGGTCGTAGCCGCTGAACAGCCCGTCGAGGTCGTCGGTGTCCTGGAACTCCTCATCGACCAGGTAGGACGCGTTCGTGTACGCCGCGACGTACTCCCGGAAGTCCTTGTTGTTGCTCAGGATGTAGTTGATCACGCCGCCCAGGAACACGACGTCGCTCCCGGCGCGCAGCGAGACGTACTGGTGCGCCAGCGCGCTCGTCCGGGTGAACCGCGGGTCGACGTGGATGATCCGCGCGCCGCGCTTCTTGGCCTCGATCACCCACTGGAAACCCACCGGGTGGGCCTCGGCCATGTTCGAGCCCATGATGACGATGCAGTCAGCGTTCGCCAGGTCCTGCTGCGTGTTCGTCGCGCCGCCGCGCCCGAAGGAGGTCCCCAGACCGGGAACCGTGGAGGAGTGTCAAATACGGGCCTGGTTCTCGATCTGGATCGCGCCGGCCGCCGTGAACAGCTTATTGATCAGGTAGTTCTCTTCGTTGTCCAGGGTGGCGCCGCCGAGGCTGGCCAGGCCGAGGGTCCGGCGGACGACGTTGCCGTTCTCGTCGGTGTCCTGCCAGCCGCGCGCGCGAGCGTCGAGGAACCGGTCGGTGACCATGTCCATCGCGGTCTCGAGTTCGAGCTCGGTCCAGTCGGTGGCGTACGGCGCGCGGTAGAGCACCTTCTGCTCGCGGTGCGGGCCGGTCACCAGCTGCTTGCTGGCCGAGCCCTTCGGGCAGAGCCGCCCGCGGCTGTGCGGCGAGTCGGGGTTGCCCTCGATCTGCACGACCCGGTCGTCGGTGACGTACACGTTCTGGGCGCAGCCGACCGCGCAGTATGGGCAGACCGAGTGCGCGACGCGGTCGGCCCCGGTGGTGCGCGGGGTCAGCGTCGCCGAGCGTTCCGACTGGGTGGCGGCGCCGCGACCCAACGGGTCGGTTCCGGTGAGCTGCCGGTAGACCGGCCAGCTCTCGATCCAGGTGCGCACGCCCACCGCGCCAGCATGCCACCGCGGAAGCGACCTAAACGCGTCGGGAGGGAAGTTCGCCGGTTTCGACGACGTCCCGCGCGACGAGCCGCAGTTTGACGTTCAAGTGTTGGGACGTCTCGCGGAGGACGTCGAAGGCCGCGTCCGGGGTGATTTTCCGCTGCGCTATCAGGACGCCGATCGCCTGGTCGATCACCGAGCGGGACCGCATCGCGTCGCGCATCTGCTCGGCCAGATCGCGGTGGTGGAAGAACGCGGCGGCGACCTGGCTGGCCTGCCCGGCCAGCCCTGCGAGCACCTGCCCGAGCGCGACCGCCTCGCCGGAGAACGCGTCGGGCTTGCGGGAGTAGATGTTCAGCGCGCCGAACGTCACGCCGTCGCTGTGCAGCGGAACCGACAGCGAGCTGCGGGCGCCGTTGGCGGCGGCCCGCTCGGCGTAGGCGGGCCAGCGGCCCTCACCGGCCAGGTCGCGGCTGCGGAACACGTTCCCGGTGCGGCTGGCGTCCAGGCAGGGCCCTTCCCGCTCGGTGAACTGCAGCTCGTCCAGTTCCCTGGCCCAGTCGTCGCTGAACGCCGGCGCGGCGGGCCGGCCGTCCTGGAACGTGGTGATCGAGCAGGCCTCGCCGCCGGGCACCAGCCGGCAGGCGATCCTGGTGATCTCCTGCAGCGTGCCGACCAGGTCGTCCTGGCCGAGGACCAGCCCTCCGAGGGCGGTGATCTCACGAATCTGGTCCGGCGTCAGGTCCATGGCTGCCATCTTTCCCCACCCGGTCCCAGGGTGCAGCTGCCCCGGGTGCTCGTCGCGTTCGTCTCATCCGCGCGCCGGGGCCGCCGATGTCACGGAAGAACGAGAGCCGGAGGTGGAATTCGTGCGGCGCGTCTTCTCGGACTTGCCGGTGTCCCGCAAGCTGCTGCTCGTCGTCTCGGTGGTCTGCGCGTTGCTGCTGGTGGTCGGCAGCGTGGGGCTGTCCAAGCTCGGTGGGGCCCAGGACCGGATCCAGGGCCTCTACCGCGACTCGCTGCAGGCGGTGGCCGAACTCGGCGACGTCGAGGCGGACGTCGGCGAGATCCGGGTGCAGGTGCTGAACCTCCTGATCGCGACCCGGCCGGCCGACCTCGCGACCGCGAAGACCCGGATGCAGACGGCCGACGCCGACCTGGACACGCAGTGGAAGGCCTACGTCGCGACCGACATGACCGGCCGGGAGGAGGCGCGCGACCGGTTCGCGGCCGCGCTGGCGTCGTACCGCACGGTCCGTGACACCGAGCTCGTACCGCTGGCGATGGCGAACGACGACCAGACGTTCGTCGCGGTGCGCAACGCCAAGGCCACGCCGCTCGTCGACGCGATGACCGCCGCGCTGGCCGACCTCAAGACGATCGAGGACGACGCCGGCGCGGCCTCGATGAACGCCGCGAAGAGCGCATACGGGTCGGCCCGGCTGCTGATCACCGGCCTGATCGCGCTCGGCATCGTGCTGGGGGTCTCGCTCGCGCTGCTGGTCGGACGCTCGATCGCGGCGCGGCTGGGGCGCACGGTCGCGGTGCTGGAGAGCATGGCCGAGGGCCGGCTGGACCAGCGCACCGACGTCGCCGGCCGGGACGAGGTCGGCCGGATGAGCGCGGCGCTCGACACCGCCACCGAACGTCTCGGCGCGGTGCTGCGTGACGTCGACAGCAACGTGACCGCGCTGGCCGGTGCGTCCGAGGAGCTGAACGGCGTCGCCTCCCAGCTGCGCGGCAACGCCGACGAGTCCGCCGCCCGGGCCGGGACCGCGTCCGACGCGTCCGCGACGATCACCCAGAACATCCTCACGGTCGCGGCCGGCTCCGACGAGATCGGCGCGTCGATCGGCGAGATCGCCCGCAACACCACCGAGGCGGCGTCGGTCGCGTCGCAGGCCGTGCAGTCGGCCGCCCACACCGAGGCGGTCCTGCGCCGGCTCGGCGATTCCTCCGAGGAGATCAACACGGTCGTCCGGCTGATCACCTCGATCGCCGAGCAGACCAACCTGCTGGCGCTGAACGCGACGATCGAGGCGGCCAGGGCCGGGGAGGCCGGCAAGGGGTTCGCGGTCGTGGCCAACGAGGTCAAGGACCTCGCGCAGGAGACCGCCAGGGCGACCGAGGACATCGCCGGCCGGGTCGCGGCGATCCAGCGCGACTCGGCCGCGGCCGTGGAGGCGATCGCCGAGATCACCGACGTCATCAACCGGATCAACGACGCCCAGAGCACGATCGCCGCCGCGGTGGAGGAACAGTCGGCGACGACGACCGAGATGAGCCGCAACGTCAACGAGGTTGCGACCCGTTCGCGCGACATCAGCGACAACGTCTCCGGCGTCGCCGACGTCGCCGCGCAGACCACCCGCGGCGCGGCCACCGCGGCCGACACCGCCGAGCGGCTCACCGGGATCGCCGCCGCGGTGCGTACCAGTTTGGGCGGTCTGCGTTACTGACGGCCAGGATGGGGGTAGCAAGTGGTCCAAACGGTCCGGGTCGGGAGCTCTCAGTGCGCGTCGTCTACACCTCGTTCTCCGGGCGGTACAGCAGCAACCCGCGGGCGCTCTTCGAGGGCGTCCGGCGCAGTCGGCCGGACTGGGAGAACCTGTGGCTCGCCGCCCCGGCCCGGCTCGGTGACTTCCCCGCCGGGGTGCCGACCGTGCCGTTCGGCGGCGAGGAGTGCGTGGCCGCGCTGGAAGGCGCCGACCTGGTGATCTCCGACGATCACATCGCGCTGGACTGGGAGAAGCGGCCCGGCACCGTCTACCTGCAGACCTGGCACGGGACACCGCTCAAGCGCATCCACCGCGACGTGCTGTGGGCGCCGCCGGGACGGCTGGACCGCCTCAGCGAGGACGTCGCCCGCTGGGACCACCTGCTCTCGCCCAACCGGGTGAGCACGCCCCGGCTGCGTCGCGCGTTCGAGTTCACCGGACCGATCCACGAGACCGGCTACCCGCGCAACGACGTGCTCAACGCACCGGCCGCGAGCAAGGTCCGGTCGGAGGTACGTGCCGCGCTGGGGATCGCCGATTCCACCACCGCGGTTCTCTACACGCCGACCTGGCGCGACGACCAGGTGTTCGGCGGCGACGGCCCCGATTTCTCGCTGGCCATCGACCCGGCCCGCTTCGCCGCCGCGCTCGGCCCCGACCACGCGCTCCTGCTGCGCACCCACAGCCTGGTCACCCACCGCCTGGCCCCGGCGGACGGCGGCCCGCTCGTCGACGTGTCCGACTACCCGGACGTCGCCGAGCTGTACCTGGCCGCCGACGTGATGGTCACCGACTACTCGTCGACGATGTTCGACTTCGCCGTCACCGGCAAGCCGATCCTGTTCTACGCCTACGACCTCGACGACTACCGCGACCGCCTGCGCGGGTTCTACTTCGACCTGACCGAGGACCCGCCCGGCCCGGTGCTGGGTACCGAGGAGCAGGTGCTCGCCGCCCTGGCCGACCTCGACCCGGTCGTCGCGGCGTACCGGCCGGCCTACGAGCGGTTCCGGGCCACGTTCGGTCACGCCGAAGACGGTCACGCCACCGACCGGGTCCTCGCGCTGCTGGGTTGACCGGCCAACCGCGGGCCAACGTCGCGCCACGTAGCCTTCGGAGCATGGAGCTCCGTTCGGCCGCTGACATCTCCGCCCGCCTCGGCGAGACCGGCTACCTGTGCGACGATGCCCTGGCCACCGTCACGTTCCTGGCGCTCGGGATGCGGCGGCCCCTGCTGCTGGAGGGCGAACCGGGCACCGGCAAGACCGCGCTGGCCGAGGCGATCGCCCGGACGCTCGCGCTGCCGCTGATCCGGCTGCAGTGCTACGAGGGCATCGACGCCACTCAGGCGCTCTACGACTGGGACTTCCCCCGGCAGATCCTGCACCTGCGCACGCTCGAGGCCTCCGGCGGCGTCGACGCCGAGCAGGCCGAGAAGTCGCTCTACGACGAGCGTTTCCTGCTGGCCCGTCCGGTGCTGGCCGCGCTGCGCGCTGCGCCGGCCGTGCTGCTCGTCGACGAGATCGACCGTGCCGACGACGAGTTCGAGGCGTTCCTGCTCGAGGTGCTCTCCACCTATCAGGTGAGCATCCCGGAGTTCGGCACGGTCACCGCCGAGACGCCGCCGATCGTGCTGCTGACGTCCAACCGCACCCGGGAACTGCACGACGCGCTCAAGCGGCGCTGTCTCTACCACTGGATCGACCACCCGGGCATGGACCGGGAGATCGAGATCGTCCGCTCGCGGGCGCCGGAGGTCTCGGCCGCGCTCAACCGCCAGGTGGTCACCGTCGTGCAGGCCCTGCGCGAGATCGATCTGCAGAAGCCGCCCGGCGTGGCCGAGACGCTCGACTGGGCCCGCGCCCTGCACCTGCTCGGCGTCGCCACGCTCGACCTCGAGGCCGCGGCGAGCACGCTCGGCGCGCTGGTGAAGTACCGCGAGGACGCCGAGAAGGTGCGCCACGCGCTGGACCGCCTGCTCGCGGCATGACGGAGTTGTCGGCGATCGCCGATCTGGCCACGACGCCACGGGACGCCGACGAGATCCTGCTCGGCTTCACGGTCGCGCTCCGGGCCGCCGGGGTGCCGGTCACCCACGACCGGGCGTCGGCGTTCCTCGAGGCCGCGTCGCTGGCCGGGGCCGGGGAGGCGCGGGCCACCTACTACGCCGGCCGGGCGACACTCTGCGGCTCCCCGGCCGACCTCGAGCGCTACGACCAGGTCTACGAGGCCTACTTCGACCCCCGCGCCGGCCTGCCCCGGCGTCGCCAGGCCCCGCCCAGCGCCACCACGTCGTACTCGCCGTTGCCCGAGAACGAGTCCGCGGGTGCCGGCGACGCCGCCGACGAGGACGTCGTGCAGGCGAAGGCCAGCGCCGCCGAGGTGCTCCGCAACCGGGACATCGCGCTGCTCAGCGCCAACGAGAAGGCTCGCTTGGCCGCGATGTTCGCGACGCTCGACGTCCGGCTGCCGGTGCGCCGTTCCGGGCGGCTGCGTCCCTGGCACCGCGGCAGCCTCGACGCGTCACGCACGCTGCGCTCCAGCCTGCGCCGGATGGGCGAGCCGGCCGAGCTCGAGTGGCGCCGCCGCGCCCTCCGGCCGCGCCCGGTGGTGCTGCTCGTCGACGTGTCCGGCTCGATGAACGCCTACGCCGACGCCCTGCTGCGCCTGGCCCACCGCATCGGCACCGGCGGCCCCGGGGTCGACACGTTCACGCTCGGCACCAGGCTGACCCGGCTGACCAGGGCGATGCGTGCCCGCGACGCCGAGCGGGCGCTGATCGCCGCCGGGGAGGCCGTGCCGGACTGGTCCGGCGGCACCCGGCTGGGCGAGACGCTGAAGGTGTTCCTCGACCGCTGGGGGCGCCGGGGAGTGGCCAGGGGCGCGGTCGTCGTCGTGTTCTCCGACGGCTGGGAGCGGGGCGACGCGGCGCTGCTCGGTGAGCAGATGGCGCGGCTGCGCCGGATCGCGCACCGGGTCGTCTGGGTCAACCCGCACCGGGGCAAGCCGCGCTACGCCCCGGTCCAAGGGGGCATTCAAGCGGCTTTGCCACATGTCGACGACTTCGTCGCCGGCCACTCACTGGCCGCGTTCGCCGAGTTGCTGGACGTCGTCGCGCGCGCGTAGTTACGGTGGGCCGATCTGCGGACACTGGAGTTCCGGATGGCAGACGACCTGCAGGCGCGCCGGGTGGAAGCCATGTGCGCATGGACGATGTTCACCGAGCACGGTGACGTCGCGGCCGAAGTGCGCCCGGAGATCCTGCTGAGCTGGGGTCGCTCGCAGCAGGCCCAGGTCTCCACCGAGGTCGAGTCCGCGCCGATGACCGACGAGTCCGAGACCGACGCGGTCTGGCAGGACACGCCGCTGCAGGCCGCGGTCGAGTCGGTCGAGTCGGAGCTGCGCCGCACCGCCGAGGACGGCGACCTGGTGATCGCGGTGACCGACGCCGACACCCGCATCCTGTGGACCTACGGTGGCCGGGTCATGCGCAACAAGGCCGAGCAGGTGGCGTTCGTCCGCGGCGCCCGCTGGGACGACGAGTCGGTCGGCACCAACGCGCTCGACCTGGCCAACCGCATGGACGCGCCGTCGATGGTGTTCAGCGCCGAGCACTACGCGCGCACGATCGCCGACTGGGTGTGCTGGGCGGCGCCGGTGCACGACCCGGTCACCGGCCGCCGGCTCGGGGTGCTCGACCTCTCGACGAGCTGGGACCGCACGCACCCGATCGGGCTGGCCACCGCGCGGGTGATGGCCCGGCTGATCGAGACCGCCATCCCGTACTCGGTGTCGCACCCGACCGCGCAGCCCGAGACCGACGATCCCGGCCTGGTCATGACCCTGCTCGGCACGGCCGAGACCCGGCTCGACGGCTACCGGCTCCTGCTCAACCGCCGCCAGACCGAGGTGCTCGCGCTGCTGGCCCTGCACCCCGAGGGGCTCTCGCTCGAACAGCTGCACGCGATGGTCTACGGCGACCAGGCCGTCACGTTCTCGACGCTGAAGTCCGAGGTCAGCCACCTGCGCCGGGCGCTCGGCGGCCAGCTGGCGTCCCGGCCGTACCGGCTGCTCATGCCGGCCGCGACCGACGTCCAGCACGTGCTCTCGCTGATCCGCGCCGGCCACGTCTCGGCCGCCGTCGACGCGTACGGAGGAGACCTGCTGCCGGGGACGAACTCCCCGGCGCTCTCCGAGCTCGCCGACTACGTCGCGGTCGCGTTGCGCGAGGCCCTGCTCGCCGATCCGCGCCCCGACGCCGTGCTGCGCTACAGCGAGGAGCTCGCGCCCTACGACCAGGAGGTCGTCGACGCGTGCCTGCACCGGCTCGAGCCGCCGCACCCGGCGATTCCGCTGCTCAAGGCGCGGCAGGCGGTCGCGAGCCGGTAGTCACACTGTTACCAACCTTCCGCCAACCGCGCGGTGCCTAGGGTGATGCGCACCACACCCGAGGGAGCTCTCCAGATGACTCGGATCAGCCTCAAAGTCGACGGCCAGAACGTGTCGGACGATGTCGAACCCCGTACGTTGCTGGTGCACTACCTGCGCGAACAGCTAGGCAAGACCGGCACCGTCATCGGCTGCGACACGAGCAACTGCGGTGCCTGCACGGTCCACCTCGACGGCCGCAGCGTGAAGTCCTGCAACGTGCTCGCGGTGCAGGCCGACGGCTCCGAGGTGACGACGATCGAGGGGCTGGCGACGAACGGGCGCCTGCACCCGGTCCAGGAGGCCTTCCGCGAGTGCCACGGCCTGCAGTGCGGCTACTGCACGCCCGGAATGATCATGCAGTCGGTGGACCTGCTGCGTGAGAACCCGAACCCCACCGAGGAGGACATCCGCCTCGGGCTGGAGGGCAACCTCTGCCGCTGCACCGGTTACCACAACATCGTGAAGGCCGTGCAGTACGCGGCGGACAACGGCGGTGGTGACAAGTGACCGCCGTCGAGGAGCGCCCGAGCACCCCCGCCGCCGAGATCGGACGTGACCGGCGCCGGAAGGAAGACCAGCGGCTGATCACCGGCCGTACCCGCTGGACCGACAACATCGTGCTGCCCGGCATGCTGCACCTGGCGATGGTGCGCTCGCCGTTCGCGCACGCGCGGATCGTCTCGGTCGACACGTCGGAGGCGGCCGGGGCGCCGAACGTCGTCAGCGTGATCACCGGGCGGGACGTGGCCGAGGAGCAGGGCGGCCTGCCCAACGCGTGGCCGATCACCCCCGACCAGGTCACCCCGGTGCACCCGCCGATCGCGGTCGACCGGGCCACGTTCGCCGGCGAGGTCGTCGCGGTCGTGGCGGCCCGGACGGCCGCGGCGGCCCGCGACGCCGCCGAGCTCGTCGACGTCGAGTACGAGGAGCTGCCGGCCGCGCTCGACCTCCGTGCGGCCGTGGAGGACGGTGCCGTCCTCGCCCACCCCGACCTCGGCACGAACAAGTCGGCGCTCTGGGTGTTCGACTCGGCCACCGCCGGAACCGGCGGTGACGTGGAGGCCGCGATCGCCGCGGCCCGCGACGGCGGCATCGTGCTCGAGCGGGAGTACCGCCAGCAGCGGCTTATCCCGGCGTTCATGGAGCCCCGGTCGGTCGTCGTCGACCCCACCGGCGAGCAGGTCACGATGTGGTCGGCCACCCAGATCCCGCACATCCTGCGGTTCCTGCTGGCCGCGGTGACCGGCATCTCCGAGTCGAAGGTCCGGGTGATCGCGCCCGACGTCGGCGGCGGCTTCGGCGGCAAGCTGCAGTCGACGCCGGAGGAGTTCATCACGTTCCTGCTGGCCCGGCGGCTCGGCAAGCCGGTGAAGTACACCGAGACGCGCTCGGAGTCGCTCGTCGCCGGCCACCACGGCCGCGACCAGTGGCAGAAGCTGACGCTCGCGGCGACCGCGGACGGCACCGTGACCGGGCTGAAGGTCGAGCTGCTCGCCGACCTCGGCTCCTACGTCGCGCTGGTCGGCGGCGGCGTGCCGGTGCTGGGCGCGTTCATGTTCAACGCGATCTACAAGTTCCCCGCGTACCACTTCGCGTGCCAGACCGTGCTCACGAACAAGACCTGGACCGACGCCTACCGCGGCGCCGGCCGCCCGGAGGCCACGTTCGGCATCGAGCGGATCATGGACGAGCTCGCCGCCGAGGTGGGCGTCGACCCGCTGGCGATCCGGGAGAAGAACTGGATCACCCACGAGGAGTTCCCGTTCACCACGGTGGCCGGGCTGACCTACGACTCGGGCAACTACGAGGCCGCGACCGCACGCGCGAAGGAGATGTTCGGCTACGACGAGCTACGTGCCGAACAGGCCAAGCGACGCGAGTCGAACGACCCCGTCCAGCTCGGCATCGGCATCTCGACGTTCACCGAGATGTGCGGGCTCGCACCCTCCCGGGTGCTGGGGTCGCTCGACTACGGCGCCGGGGGCTGGGAACACGCGTCGGTGCGGATGCTCGCGACCGGCAAGGTGGAGGTGGTCACCGGCGCCTCGCCGCACGGGCAGGGCCACGAGACGGCGTTCAGCCAGATCGTCGCCGACCGTCTCGGGGTGCCGTTCGACGACATCGAGGTGCTGCACGGCGACACCCAGATCTCGCACCGCGGGCTGGACACCTACGGGTCCCGGTCGCTGGTGGTGGGCGGCGAGGCCGTGGTCCGCGCGGCCGACAAGGTGATCGAGAAGGCGAAGGTCGTCGCGGCGCACCTGCTGGAGGCCTCGGCCGACGACCTGGAGTTCACCGGCGGCCGGTTCTCGGTCCGCGGCACCGACCAGGGTGTCTCGATCGCCGAGGTGGCGCTGGCGACGTTCGCCGCGCACAACCTCCCGGACGGCGTCGAGCCCTCGCTGGACTCCGACGCGACCTACGACCCGGTCAACTTCAGCTTCCCGCACGGCACCCACCTGTGCGCGATCGAGGTCGACACCGAGACCGGTGCGCTGAAGATGCGTAAGTACGTCGCGTGCGACGACATCGGCACCGTGATCAACCCGCTGATCGTCGCCGGGCAGGTGCACGGCGGGCTCGTGCAGGGCATCGCCCAGGCGCTCTGGGAGGAGGCGGTGTACGACGAGGCCGGGACGCTCGTCAGCGGCTCGTTCGTCGACTACCTGCTGCCGACCGCGGCGGACACGATCACGTTCGACATCGACCACACGATCACGCCGGCGACCAGCAACACGCTCGGCACCAAGGGCGTGGGCGAGGCCGGGACGATCGCGTCGACGCCCGCGGTGGTGAACGCGGTGGTCGACGCCGTGCGCCATCTCGGGGTGCACGACATCCAGATGCCGTGCACGCCGGAGCGGGTGTGGAAGGCGATCAACGGCGCGTCGGCCCACACGCCGACCGTCGAAGCCGCGGCACCGCACTTCGACGCTTCCGAAGGGGTGGACCAGTGATTCCGGTTCAGTTCGACTACCTGGCACCGGCCACGCTGGAGGAAGCGGTCGCCGCGCTCTCCCAGCACGGCGACGACGCGAAGATCCTGGCCGGCGGTCAGAGCCTGCTGCCGGTCCTGCGGATGCGCCTGAACGCTCCCGAGGTGCTCATCGACCTCGGCAAGATCCCGTCGCTGCGCGGGGTCCGCGACGAGGGCGACGCGATCGTGATCGGGGCGATGACCGAACACTCGGTCGTCGGCGCCGACCCGCTGGTGGCCGAACACGCGGGGCTCGTCAGCAAGGCCGTGGAGCACCTGGCCGACGCCCAGATCCGGCACCGGGGAACGTTCGGCGGGGCGCTTGCCCACGCCGACCCGGCCGGTGACCTGGGCGGACCGGTGCTCGCGCTGGGCGGGGAGTTCGTCGTCGCGGGGCCGGGCGGCACCCGGACGGTACCCGCCGCCGAGTTCTTCACCGGCCTGTTCGAGACCGCGATCGGTGACGACGAGATCCTCACCGAGGTGCGGATCCCGAAGCACACCGGCTGGGGCGCCCACCACGCGAAGTTCGTGCGGATCGCGCACCAGTGGCCGATCGTCGCGGTGGCCGCGACCGTGCGGGTCTCCGGTGGCGTCATCGAGGAAGCGAAGATCGCGCTGGCGAACATGGGGTCGACGCCCCTGCGGGCGTCCGCGGTGGAGTCCGCGCTGGCCGGAGCGGCGGTCACCGCCGAGGCGGTGGGCGCGGCGGCCGAGCAGGCCGCGGAGGGCACCAGCCCGCCGTCGGATCTCAACGGCGACGCCGAGTATCGCAAGCACCTGGCGCGGGTACTCACGAGGCGAGCTGTGCTGGCCGCCGCGGGAGCGTGACCGGATGGACCTGACCCACCACTTCCACGTCCCCGCCGGGATCGACGAGGCCTGGGCGCACTTCCAGAACGTGTCCGAAGTGGCCACGTGCTTCCCCGGCGCGCAGGTGACGTCGGTCGACGGGGACGAGTTCACCGGCTCGTGCAAGGTGAAGCTCGGGCCGATCGCGCTCGTCTACAACGGGAGCGGCTCGTTCTCCCAGCGTGACGAGAGCAAGCACACGCTCGTCGTGGAAGCGAAGGGACGGGACAAACGGGGCAACGGCACGGCATCGGCCACCGCGACGCTGCGGATGGCCGAGGCCGAGGGCGGCGGCACCGACGTCGAGGTGGTGACCGACCTGGCCATCACCGGGAAACCGGCGCAGTTCGGGCGCGGCCTGATCCAGGACGTGTCCGACAAGCTGCTGGGGCAGTTCGTCGAGTGCCTGGGCCGGCAACTCGGGCCCGAGGCCGACGAGCCCCCGGAGCCGGCGGCTTCGCCGGTCTCCGGGTCGTCCGCGCCGAGCGCCCCGGCCGGTGCCGCGCCGGACGGCCCGGTGTCGGACGGCCCGGTGTCGGCCGGGGGCGGATCGGCGGCGGCGGCACCCGCGGCTGCACCGGCGGCGGCGGCACCCGCGGCCGCACCGGCCGCACCGGCCGCGGCTGCGTCGCAGTCGCCGGCCCGGGCGGTGCGGCCCGCTCCGCCGCAGCCGGAGGCCCTGGACCTCGGGGCGACCGTGCTGCCGGTGCTGGCCCGCGCCTACTGGAAGCCGGCGCTGGCCGTGGTCGTGGCGCTCGCGGTGCTGTTCCGCCTGCTGCGCCGCCGATCAGGCTGAGCCCCGGGGCCGCGCCCAGCCGATCGGCCGGGCGCGGCCCCGCGGATCAGCAGCCCAGCGAGTCGCGGTACCCCTCGGGCACCGAGCCCCCGACGACCTCGTCGGCGATCTCCCAGAACACCTCCGGGTAGTCACCGGCGGCGTTCATGTCGTTCAGGAACTTCCACCCGTGGCTGCCCCGCAACGCGTCGGCGGCACGCGCGACGGCCGCGGTGTCACCGGCCCCGGTGGCCCGCTCCCACTCCGCGATCCACCCGCACCCGACCCGGGACGCCACCTGCGCCCCGAACTGGTACGCGTCGTTCGTCCCGAGGCCGGCGAGCGCCGCCCGGTCGAACCCCGGCGGCAGCGGCACCCCGGCCAGCACCTCCTCGGCCCGCGCGCTGATCCGGTCGGGCGTCACGACCTCCGGCGGCAACGCCGCCAACCACCGCGAAACGCCGACCTGGACCACGTGCGCGAGCGTCGCCGAGAACGTGTCCCGCGTCCACGGACCGCTGGCGCGCATCTCGACGAACGACGACCCGCTGGGCGGGAGCATCACCGCGAAGTCGTTCGCGGCGTACGTGAACAGCTGCCCGCTCCGCCCGGCCACCGTGACCGGTTGCGCGGCGCTGACGTCCGCGCGGTCCCGCTGGTAGGAGTCGTAGTACTGCGCCGGTCGCCAGGTGAACTCGACCTCGCGGCCCTGCTTCGACCAGGTGATCGACCCTTCCTTCGCGGCGAAGCCGTTGACGTAGGTCGCGGTCCAGCCGGGCTCGTCGATCAGCAGCCGCGGGTTCTCCTCGGCCGCCTTCAACGCCAGCGCCGAGTAGGTCACCGTCGTGGCGTCGCTCGGCCGGCCGGCGGGCTCCGGGGCGTCCGTGCCGGTGAGCGCGACGACGCCGACGAGCGCGGCCGCTGCGACCCCGGCGCCGATCAGCGGCCCGAACCGCCGCCGCGCGGGCCGGGTCCGGACGGTTCGATCCGACACGATCTCCTCCAGAAGTTCCTCCGCGGCCCCGTCGAGCCGCTCACCGGCGACGGGTCGGTAGGGGTCGGCGTCGCGGATCAGCCGGTCGAGCGGGTCGTCGGTCATCTGCCCTCCTCGGGGGTGCGTCCTGTCCTGACACCGAGTTCATGTCCGGGTGGCCCGAGGTCGTGACCGACGAGTTCGCGCAGCCGGCGACGCGCCCGGGACAGGCGCGCCCGCACGGTCGGCGCGCTCAGCCCCAGGACGGTGGCGATCTCGCGCGGCTCGAGCCCTTCCCAGAACGTCAGCATCAGGACCTCGCGGTCGAGCGCGCTCAGCCGCGCCAGCGCGGCCCGCAGCACCAGGCGGTGCGGCACGTCGCTCCCCGGGTCGGTGGGCACGACCGCACGCAGCCGCTGGCGCAGTCGTTCGCCGAGACGGTCCCGGCGGGCCCGGCCCCGGTGGTGGTTGGCCAGCACCCGCCGGGCCACCCCGTAGAGCCACATCCGCACCTCGTCGTCCGGTGGCACGTCGCCGCGGCGCCGCCACACCACCACGAATGCCTCGGCGACGACGTCCGCCGCGTCCTCGGGCTGCTCGACGCGGCGGATCGCGTACGCGAGAAGCGCGTCGAAGTGCGCGGCGTAGATCCGCCGGAAACGCTCGTCGGAGGTCACGACTACTCCATGTCCGGCCGGGCGCGGATCGTGACCGCCGTTCTCAGGCCGACACGAGATCCGGGGGGAAGCTGCGCCGGGGATGGTTCTTCTGCGTGTACATGTTGCCGTCGGCCGCGGCGAGCAGCGTGTCGGAGTCCACCGGGTCGACCGTGCCCGCCGCGGCGACGCCGACGCTCACCCCGATCGAGTACGCCTCGTCGTCCGAGCGGGTCACCGGCTCGTCGGTGAGGCCACGCAGCCGGTCGGCGAGCGCCTGCGCCTCGGCGTCGCTGGTGATGTTCTCCGCGAGCACGACGAACTCGTCCCCGCCGAGCCGCGCCGCGACGTCGCCCGTGCGCAGTTCGCCTTTGAGCCGGCGGGCGAACTCGGCCAGGACGAAGTCGCCGGCCGCGTGGCCGTAGCGGTCGTTGACCTGCTTGAACCCGTCGAGGTCGAGGTAGAACAGCACCGGAGCGTAGGGCGAGCGCAGGTCGCGGGCCCGGTTGAGCGCGAGGTCGAGCGCGGCGTGCAGAGCCTGCCGGTTCGCCAGCCCGGTGAGCTGGTCGTGGTGGGCCTGATGGGCCAGCATCGCCCGGACCGACTCCTGCTCGCGGACCACGAGCACGAACCGGACCAGGATCAACGCGGTCAGCACGGCGATCGAGACGAGCAGCGACACCCGCCCGGCGACACCGTCGATCGCCTGGAGCCCGGCGAACATCGGCAGCGCCGCCAGCGCGATGCCGAGGAAGATCACGCGCGCCGGGTGCAGCCGCTCCTCGCGGGAGCTGTCGGGCTCGGCGATGCGCGCGGCGTCGGGGTGCAGCACCGCGGCGACGTAGAGGCTGTTCGAGAGCAGCAGGATGCCGTCGAGGCGGTCGGCCTGCACGATCCGCGACAGGTCGTCGACGAGCGTGGGGAGCATCGAGATCGCGATGTCGCCGATCAGGGCGATCGCGAGCGCGGCGATCAGGTAGCGCGTGGGGCCGCGCTTCGAGCCGGGCGCCAGCACCAGGATCGCACCGGCGGCGAACAGCAGGACGTCGCCCAGCGGATAGATCGCTCCGACCACGACGGCCGGTGAGAGCCGCTCGTGCTCCACCGCGGGCAGGATGACGAACTGCCAGCACAGCCAGGCCATCACGGTGGCCATCGCCAGGGCGTCGAGCACGGCCTCGCGTAACCGGGTGGGCGCGCGCAACCGCACCAGGCGCAGCAGCCCGATCCCGAGCAGCGGGTAGCCGCTGATCCACAGCAGATCGGCGGGGGAGACGTCCCTGGTCCCGTCGAAGATCCACCGCAGCAGGTCCTGCAGCAGGTCCCCGACGAGCCAGACGCTCAGCGCGGCGACGATGTACCCGTAGCCCCGGCGCTGCGGCCCCGAGAGCGTGCGCAGCCGCATCCAGCCGAGCGCGACGAGCGTGCCGAAACCGATCAGATAGCAGAGGTGGGCGAACGTACTCCCCGGCCGGAACGCGGCCGGCAGGCCGCAGGCAGCGGCGAAGACCGGTACGAGCACCGCGGGGACACGTCTCATGCTCACATCATCGATTTCGGACTACGTCGGGGAAGGAGGGGCGCCACTGTGACTCAGGTTAACGCGGGTCACCACGCGCTGTCGTGGTCTTCGCGCGCGAGGGCCGCGAGGTGGTCGGTGTTCGGCGTCGTCGCCGGGGGCGCTTCGGGCTTTTCGGGTCGTTCCGTGGGGTGGCGACGGCGGGCGGTGAGCGCGGCGAGCGCGGTCGTGATCGGCACGGCCGAGATCAGGCCCAGCGTGCCGACCGCGCTGCGGACCAGCTCCTGGGCGACGAGCTGGTTGGTCAGCACCCGCCCCAGGCTCTGGCCGCTGTCGGTGATCAGGATCAGCAGCGGCAGCGACGCGCCGGCGTAGGCCAGGATGATCGTGTTGACGACCGAGGCGATGTGCGCCCGGCCGACCCGGGTCGCGGCCCGGTAGAGCGGGGCGAAGCCGTACCCGGGGTCGGCCCGCGCGAGTTCGTCGACGGTCGCCACCTGGGTCACCGTGACGTCGTCGAGCACGCCGAGCGAACCGATCAGGATCCCGGCCAGCAGCAGCCCCTGGAGGTTCACGTCGTGGGTGACCCCGAGGTAGCCGGCCTGCTCGTCGGCGACGCCGGTCAGGTGCAGCGCGCGCACCGCGAGCCAGGACAGCGCACCGGTGAGCGCGAGGCTGGTCAGGGTGCCGATCACCGCCACCGACGTGGAGGTGCCGACGCCGTGGGTCAGGTACAGCACCGCGAGCATGATCGCCGCCGAACCGACGATCGCCACCAGCAGCGGCGGCTGACCGTCCAGGATCGCCGGCACCACGAACAGCAGCAGCACCGCGAACGTCACCGCGAGACCGGCGAGCGCGCTCAGCCCGCGCCAGCGCCCGAACGCGACCACCGCGAGCACGAACGCGGCCGCGAGCACCCAGAGCTGGTCGCCGCGCTGGTGGTCGGCGATCTGGTACGGCTCACCCACCGGTGTGTCAGGCAGGTACAGCAGCACGACGTCGTCGCCCTCGCTGACCTCCGGTGCGCCGGGGCCGGCCGGGACGTCGGTGGTGACGTCCTGACCGGCGTCCGGGCCGCTGGTGACCCGGAGCACGACCGCGCCGCAGTCGGTCCGCCCCGCCGCCAGGGCCGCCTCGTCGGAAGCCTCGCAGGGTGCGTGCACGACCGTGCGCACGGTCGCGTCCACGTACTGCGTCTCGTCGGCGGCGGTTCCCGCCCCCGATGGCCAGAGCAACACCATGCCGACGATCGTCAGCAGCGCGATCGGGACGATGACCACCAGAACGGGGCGCCAGACCCCGCGCAACGGAACACGCATGTCTGCTCACCCTAGCCAGCCGGGGTGAGAACCGGTCGCAGGCGCTCGGCTACTTCGTGAAGCCGAGGTACGTGCTCTTCAGGCCGAGCTTCACGCGGAACGTGGTGCCGGTGATCGCGATCGTCCTGGTCTTGCCGCCGGCCACCGTTCCGGTCAGCGCGAGCGAGTCCACGCGTCCGCCCCAGCGTCCGCCGCTCGAGCGCTTCGTCACCTTCACCGCGGTGACCTTCAGCAGGCCACCGGCGCCGTCGAGCGCGGCCAGCTGCGCCGGGGTGACGGCCTTGACCCAGTTGACCGCGGGTGAACCGGAGGCCAGGGAGAACGGGTCGGCCTTGGTCGGCAGGTAGCTGGCGCCGCCGCTGGCGGTGTAGCCGCCGCTGTCGGACGAGAACTCGGCGCTGATGACCTTGCCGCCGACCGTGAGCACCTTGCCCGCGGTCGCGGCGATCGCGGCGTTGGTGGCCGCGGTCTCCGAGAGAGCGCCGTCCCAGCACTGGTTCTGCTGGGTGTCGATGACGTCGTAGTAGCGCGACGCGGAGATCTTCGCGGTGGCGTAGGTGCGGGCGGACAGCGTCTGGGCCTGGAGGGCGGCGGCCGGCCAGCTGGAGGGCATCTCGGACGCCACCACGCCACGGAGGTAGGTGTCCATCGGCATCGTCGCGACGTAGCGCGGAGCACCCTCGATCACCGACGCGGTCAGCGACCCGGTGAACGTCAGCGTCGTCCCGCCGCGGCAGTCGGACTTGGCCTTGCTGTAGGTGAGCTTGAGCGTCTTCGGCCCGCTGAACCTCACCGGGGCGGCGAGCGTGTAGGCGGTCTTCCAGGCCGTGCCGACCTTCTTCTGGACGACGTAGTTCGCGCCGCTGCGGGCGACGTGCCAGCCGGGCTGCGCCGGGAGCGACACCTTCCTGCCGTTCGCGGCGGTGGCGACGACGCCGGTCACGCTCGTGCCGGTGACGGGCGAGAACGTGAAGTGCCCGCCGTCGATCGCGGAGAGCCGGACCCGCAGCGACGGGTTGCCCTTCGCGGTCAGCGCCGCGCCGGGGTAGTAGAAGCCGGCGATCTTCGCCGCCGGGAGGCCCTGCTTGGCCGCGGCCTTCGCGCCGTACTGGCTCAGCCCCCGGCCGTGACCGAAGCCGGCGCCGTAGACGCTGATGCCGGTCGTCGACACCGCGGTGGCGTTGGCCGTGGGTGCGGCCGCCTCGGCCGGAGACGCGAGCCCTCCGCCGATCATCGCCGCGACGAGCGCGGCGGCGGGCAGGAGGACGCTACGACGGAGCATGCCGGTGGAACGGGACATTGAAGCGCCCCCTTTCGTCTCGTGGGCTACGAGAGTCCTGTCGGCGCGTTCGGTTGCGGCATGAGGTCGCCGCGTGCCCCGCAACCGGGGGCCTCCTGTGCGGTGACCGGGCCGCACCTGATCGGATGGGGCCCATGCCGTACCGACACGTCGTAGCGCTGGGCAGCTCGTTCGCCGCCGGGCCGGGGATCCCGCCGGTCGTCGACCGGGTCGCGGGCCGCTCCGGCCACAACTACGCCCACCTCGTCGCGGAGGGCCTGGGGGCGCGGCTGACCGACCTCACGGTCTCCGGCGCCACCACCGCGACGATCCTCGAGACGCCCCAGCGGGTCGCCCGCACGACGTATCCGCCGCAGGTGAGCGGCGTCCCGGCGGACGCCGACCTGGTCACCCTGACCGCCGGCGGCAACGACCTCGGGTATCTCGCGTCCGTGCTCCGGCTGGCCTGGGCGAACCGCTTCCGGCGCCATTGGTGGACCCGGCCGCTGGGCAACCGGCTCGCCCGCGGGCCGGTGCCGGTGCTCGACACCGACGTCGTGGTGGACGGCCTCGGCGCGATCGTGGAGGCCGTCCGCGCCCGGGCCCCGGAGGCGCGGGTGGTGCTCGTCGACTACCTCACGATCTTCGACGAGAAGATCACCGCCGAGCCGTTCGACCAGGCCCAGCACCGGGCGCTGCGAGCCCTCGGGCGCCGGGTCAACGGCGCGTTCGTGCTGGCCGCCCAGAACACCGGCGCCGACCTGATCCAGGCGTCGGTGCTCAGCGCCGCCCACGGCGTCGGCACGCCCGAGGAGTGGGTGAACGGGTTCCGGCGCTCGTCGGCGGCCTTCCACCCGAACGCCGCCGGGATGCGGGCGATCGCCGACGAACTGCTGCTGACTCTGGCCGCGACCTAGTCACACCGTTAACGTGCTGCTCATGACGGACAGAGACGTTCGGACGGTCTTCAGCGGCGGCGGGTTCTTCGAGGGGCCGAGGTGGCGTGACGGCACCTGGTGGGTCTCGGACTTCTATCGGCACACGGTCAGCCGGATCACCCCGGACGGACACGAAACGGTCCTCGCCGAGGTGGAGCAGCAGCCGTCCGGGCTGGGCTGGTTGCCCGACGGGTCGCTGGTCATCGTCTCGATGAAGGACCAGCGGCTCCTCCGGTGGACCGACGGCGCGCTCACCGAGCTCGTCGACCTGTCCCCGCACTGCGGCGGCCACCTCAACGACCTGGTGATCGACGAGGCGGGGCGCATCTACGTCGGCGACTTCGGCTTCGACCTGATGGGCGGCGGTGACCTGCGGACCGCGCGGCTCAAGCGCGTCGACCCCGACGGCACGGTGAGCGTCGTCGCCGACGGCCTGTACTTCCCGAACGGCTCGGTCATCACGCCGGACGGCTCGACGCTCATCGTCGGCGAGACGCTCGGCAACCGCTACACCGCGTTCGACCTGGCCGCCGACGGAGCGCTGAGCAACCGCCGCGAGTGGGCCACGTTCGCGCCGGCACCGACCGGCAGCACCACCGAGGAGGTGCTCGGGCAGCTCGTCGTGGCGCCCGACGGGTGCGCGCTGGACGCCGAGGGCCACCTCTGGGCCGCCGACGCGGTGGGCGGCCGGGTGATCCGGGTCGCGCCGGGTGGGGCGATCGTCGACGAGATCCGCGCGCCGGACGAGCTCGGCATCTACGCCTGCATGCTCGGCGGGGAGGACGGCCGGACGCTGCTGATGTGCGCGGCGCCGGACTTCTACGAGCACCTGCGCGCGCCGGTGCGTGAAGCCGTCCTCCTGTCCACCACGGTGGACGTCCCGCACGCCGGCCGGCCCTGACCGATCGGCCCGGCCGTCCGACGACGGCCGGGCCGCTCGGATCAGCGGACGCGGGTCCAGGGGCCGGTGATGGCCAGGACGTAGCCCGGCGACTGGATGTTCGCGAACAGGATCGAGCCGTCGGCGCTGAAGTTCGGACCGGTGAACTCGCTGTCGTTGAGGTCGTTGCGGGCCAGCGCGTACGACGCACCCCGGTCGGTGACGCCGACCAGGTGCTGGACGCCCTCGCCGTCCTCGGCGATGATCACGCCGCCGTAGGGCGACACCGTGATGTTGTCCGGCCCGTCGAACGCGCCGTCCTTCTCCGGCGCCTTGTTGACCCCGAAGATCGTCTCCAGCGTCACCGTGCTCGACCGCGGGTCGTAGAACCACACCTGGCCGTCGTGCTCGGCGACGCTGCCGTCGGTCTTCCGCGCGTAGCTGGCGACGAAGTACGCGCCGTGGTGGCCCCACCACGCGCCCTCGAGCTTGCGGCTACCGGTGACCTGCCCGGCGCGGAACTGCTTGCGCACCGACACGCTCTTCGCGTCCCGGTCGGGAACGTCGACCCACGTGACCTTGTACTTCGTGCCCGGCTTGGTGGCCTGGGACAGGTCGGCGACGTGTTTGCCGTCCAGCGAGCAGCTCATCGCCCGGAGCGAACCCGCGGTGTCGCCCCGGGCCGCCAGCCGGCGCAGCGCGCCCTTGCCGCCGTGGAAGCCCTCCGGCGGGGTCCAGCGGTAGAACAGTCCGTGCGGCTCGTTCGCGTCCTCGGTGAGGTAGATCGTGTGGTTGTGCGGGTCGACCGCGACGGCCTCGTGCGAGTACCGCCCGAGGAACTTCAGCGGCACCGGGTTCTTGTTGGCGGCCCGGTCGAACGGGTCGACCTCGAAGACGTACCCGTGGTCCTTGGTGTACGGGGCGACCGCCTTCTGCTCGGTCTCCTCACAGGTCAGCCAGGTACCCCAGGGCGTCTTGCCGCCGGCGCAGTTGTTGTGGGTGCCGGCCAGGCTGACGTACTCCCGGATCCGCTTGCCGTGGTGGTCGACGTCGATGTTCGTCGTGCCGCCCTTGGCCGCCGGGTCGTACGTGAGGCCCTCGAGCGCCGGCACCGGGTAGGGCTCGGTGCCGTCGTTCTCGTGGTTGTTGACGAGCGTCAGGCCGCGGTGGCCGGGGAAACTCGCGGTGCCGTCGGCGTCGCTGGGCGTCGGCTGACCCGACTCCAGCTTCGTCTTCCCGGCCTCGGCGACGATCGTGTACTTGAAGCCCTTCGGCAGGGCCAGCAGGCCGGCCGGGTCGGCTACCAACGGCCCGTAGCCGTCGGTGCCGGTCGGGCTCGTCGCCGCGGCGGTAGCAGCGGTGCCCGCGATCGCGTCGATGCTTCCGGCGAACGTGATGCCCAGGGCACCGGCGGTGCCCAGAGCCAGGGCGGAACGGCGGGATACTGCCTCGGTCATGGGGGGAGCTCCTTCACGACGCGATACGGAGGTGCACCGAGGACAGTAAGGGCAAGTGCTGCGTGTACCGGACAAACACTCGCTGACGTCTGAGCGAACTATCGAGTGGTTCTCCCGCACGGCGGGCCGGGGGTGGCCACGATTTGGGGCGGGTGGGGCTGCGTCGTGTCGGTGCCCTCGTGGCGCATCAGCGCCGCCGGCATGGAGCGGGCGCGGTGGGTGCGGCGACCTCGTGGAATGTGCCGGTGGCGGCCACGCCCGTGCGCCAGGTGGGCTCGCCGTCCGGATCCGGGGTGACGAGCCTTTTGGCCGCGCCGTCATGACGCACCCTCGTCCGCCGGTGGTTTGCGAGGGGGTGCTCGCCAGCGTGACCGCGAACTTGTTCGGGCTCGAGCGCCGCCGCGGTGGCCCGGTGGTGGCGGCCGGCACGCGCGGCTGGTGTAGCCGACGCTGGTGGGCGCGGCGCCGTGATCGTCGGCGCCTCGGAGAACCAGCCGGTGGCGGCGGCGCGCGGCGTCCTCCGGTGCGGTTGCGGGGCCGGCGGCTGGGCTGGTGGAACGCGGCGGCCCGCCGAAGCGCGGTGGGGTTCCGGCGCAGCCCGCCGCCGACGAGATCGGCGACGAGCGCGCACGCGGGTCGGGGCCCGCGAGCAGCCCGGCGCCGCGCACAACGCCTCGCCCGGCCGCGGTCCCCGGCCTCGAGCGCAATCCGGACGATCGTGACCGCGGATGGCGGATGGCGGATGGCGGA